>CAVQPP010000302.1:0-22404 GCA_963714445.1 uncultured Actinomycetota bacterium | reverse complement strand
GCCGTCGATGTCGTCAAAGACGAGCACGACCCACCCGGCGAGCTCTCCGCCCCAGCGCAGCCGGGGAGCGGGCGTGGCGGCAGGAAGCTGGCGACAGGTGGAGGCCTCGTCGCGGTATTTCCCGGCCAGCACGTGGCTGGCGGGAATGCCTTTGGCGAACACCCGGCGGCCGCTGCCGAGCTGGAGGCGCGCGGCCATGCCCGGGGTGAACCCGCCGGATTGCATGGTCGCGGAGGTGATGCCGCCAAGCAGGGCAGCCAGTTCGTCGCGGAGCGGGGCGGGGAGCTGGTCCCAGGCGGGCCGCACCGCGGTGGCGGTCGTGGCGCTCACCGTGGCGAGTATGCCAGCCGCCAGTTCAGGCGCCGGTAGGCGTGGCGAGCAGCGCGTCGTGGAACTGGCGGACGTGCGGCTGCGATGGCCAGCGGGTCGTCAGCGCGGCGTCCAGGTCGCGGAGTTCCGCGACGGCGTGTTTGGAGCCTGCCCGGCGGGCTTCGGTCAGCGACCCGATCCCGGCGAGCGCGGCGGCGTCGGGTTCGCGGGCCACTGCGTGGGCCGACCCGAGCCGGGCGAGGTTGACAGCACGGTCCCGGTGCCAGGTCGCGGGCAGGGCAGTGATCTTAGCTTGCAGGATGGTGATGGCCGGCTGCGGGTGACCGGCATCGGTGTAACAGGTGGCGCGCTGCATGTCGGCGAAGCCGGGAGTGATGAACCGCAGATAAGCGGGGCCAGATTGCTGCGGTTTGCCGATCAGCTCGGTTGCCGTATCGAGCTGGCGGGTGGCGACGGTCCCGGTGAGCGCGAGGGCGCGGGCCTGGTAGATATGCGCCATGCCATCGAGTTGGGGCGGCAGGCGAGGCCCGGCGTGCTGTGCGGCGGTGGCGAGTTGGGTGGCTTGCTGGTGGTCATGCGCGTCGAGGGCGAGGCTAGCGTTGCGCAGCAGCATGTAGGCGGCCATGGCATGGTCGCCGGACTCACTGGCCCACTGACTAGCCTGGCTGGCCCAGTGCCGGCAGGCGGCTAGGTTCCCGGTTTCCCGGTACAGCCAGCTGATGTGCTCGGCGTACTCGCTTTGCACCCGGAGCAAGTCCAGTTGCACGGGACGAGTGGCGCTGCCGCGGTTGCGGGTTATGGCGCGGAGTTGCCGGGTCAGTTCGGTGATGTGAGCGGCCGGGGCGAGCAAGTGGTGACCGGCCTGGTGCAGAGCGAGGATCTGCCGGTAGCGGGTGGTGCCTGTCGCGGCCAGGGCGCCCGGGACAAGGGCCGCGAGACCGCCCGCGGACAGCAGGCCGGTGAACTGGCGGCGTGACAGCTCCACGATGGTGGTCCCTTCGGCCGAGGGAACACAGACGGTGATGACCGGCTCGTCTCCTGACGCATAAGCGTAGTCGTGAGCACCTGGCGGCGGCCAGGGACCGGCAGACATGGCGAGGACCGGCTGACGTCCGGGGCTGGACAGCAGATCATCGACCAGGCAGCCGTACAGCTCCGCGAGCCGGAGCAGATCCAGATAGGAGGGGGCGCGGGCAGAGGCCGACGACCCGGCCGCGCGCGGCCCCCGCCAGCGCTCCCAGTAGGAGACCTGCTTGAAGGTCTTCGGCGGGTCGGCGGGCCACCGCTCGTTGTACAGGCCAGCCACCTCGGCCTGGGTGAGCCCGGCCGCGTGCCGGAACGCCGCGATGGGCATGACCCCAGTCTGCGCGGCGATGACTTCGGCAATCTGAACCCTGGTCGCGCCTCGGAGGGTTAACTCCTCGCGGATCTGCGGGATCTGGCGGCGCAGCCCAGAATCGGTCACGGCGCTGACCCTCCTGATCGAGACAGCCCTTACGGCGACCGTACCTCCGTCAACCGTGCGTGTATTCCCCTGCTGGCGGGGAGTGACCAGGCCGGTGTTTCCCCGCCCGCAGGGGTCGGCAGGCCGGTGACGTGTGAGCTTGCCTGGGAGGTGCTCCGCTCACACCACCGGGGAGGTACACCCGTGATACTCACCACCACTTACCGCGACCGCACCACGGACGGCCGTGACCTGCTGGCAGCGTTCTCACCGCTCGACCATGCGACCACGGCCGGGCTTAACCAGGCCGAGCTGGACACGGCGCTGGCCCGGCTGCTGCGCCGCTTAGCGGTACTGGCCGCCCTGCACGGCGGCAAGGTCCCGGCCGCGATGCTGGCCGCGCTCGCCAATCCCGCCGAAGCTGTGGACGTGGTGGACCTGGCCGCCGCATACCTGGAAAACGGCGACGGGCAGCTGGCGGACCGCCCGAGCGAGATCCAGCAGGAACTCGTCCATTTCTCCCGCATCGTCGACATCGGCCACCTCGGTCTGGACACCGCCGCTGCCGAGCACGCGCTCCACCGGTTGCGCGGCTCGGCCCGGCTGCCGGACTCGCTCAAAGTGCTGTCGGAGCTCGTGATCGTGACCCGGGCGCGGCTGGCCCAGCGTGGCCGGATGCTGCCCTGCCCGTGGTTGCGGCCCGGACTGGCGGCCGAAACCGACATCGCGGCCGACCTGACCATCGCCGCCCCGGCCGCCAGCGCCGACTACTGGATGGCCATCCGGTGCAACCGGCGCCGGACACGCCGCCAGTTCCGCTATGAGCTCTCCGCCCTGCTGGACTACCTCACCCCCGCAGAGGCGGCCCTGGCCCTGTGGGCGCACTGCCATGAACAGCAGCTTCCCTACCCGGTGCAGACGGCCGTCGTCCAGGCCGACGCCAGCGACGGCATCACGATCGTGACCTGGGACTACCAGCCCACCCTGGATCCGGTGGGTGGCGATGTCGCCGCTCTGGTCGCCGGGCAGCTCCCGGCCATCAACCGCCTGGAGACGGGCAGCACCGCGCCTCTCCCAATCGGCGGGACCAGCTACACGGTGACAGCGAACACCCGCGGGGTAGCGATCGTGCAGGACGAACTGTCCGGAACCCGGGCCGCCACGGTCACCGTCCCCAGCCGCACCAGCACGGTCACCGTGCCGGACCTGGCGCGGCAGGCCAGGGACCTACTGGACGCTTACACCGGGCCCGATCTGGCCAGCATCGAGGCCGCCCACATTCACCTGGACCGCGACCTGGACATCGACCAGCGCGCCGGAGCCGCCATCGGCGCTGCCGCGCTGCGGCTCCTTGCTGGCCGTCAGCAGCATGCCCCGGTACTGACGCCCATGATGGATGACGACCACGTCCTGGTCCGGCTGGCTCCCGCCGCCTACCGGCAGTTCCTGGACCGTGAACTCGGCCCGCAGCCGATGCACCTGATCTGCGAGTCCTCACCGGTCATCCGCGCCATCGCCGTCGCCTTGTTCGCCCGGCTCACCTCGTCGAAGGCAGCCGCCCGGCTTCAGGCACGCGGCGGCAACCTGTTCCTGCCACTTCCCGCCGGCGGCCACTGCGAGCTGTTCGAGGCGTTCGATGGTCCCACGCCCGTTACCGGCTGCGCGTTCTTCGAGGCCGCGCTGCTGACCTACCGGTGCGACCCAGCCCGCTTCGACGGCTACTTCACTGGCCGCTACCACCTGGCGGACGGCGTCCATGACCACGCCGCCCGGCTGCTATCCAGCAGCCAGCCACACGATGCCAAGGTCACCGCGCTCGGCTCCTATTACCGGGCGTTCGCCGACGTGACCGATCCCCGCCGCCCTGACCCCTGCGTCAGCACGCTCGTGGCCGACGTGCTGAGCCGTGCCGCGCCAGTCACCGCGCACCTGAACGTGCTGGAGGACTACTACGAGGTCCAGCAGCTCAAGGTCCGCTCCCTGCTGCGCCTGCTCGGCCTGCCGCTGCGGCTGGTCACGATCCATTTCAACGCCCTTACGGGGCGGGTCGTGCTGTGCGATGACTGATCGTGCGGGGTGTGGCGTGCGGGGCTGGCCGGTGTCGGCCACCGGAGCCGGGCCGGTCCCGGCCCACATGCTCGCGCAGCAGACATATCCGCCGCTCACTCACCCGTCGCGGCCACCGCGTACGTATCTGCTGACCGGCGACGATCAGCCGAGACTGGCGGCCTGCGCGTACGCCGCCATCGCCGCCGGGCACCGTGTCATGCTCCTGCCCAGTCACCACAATGGCCCCACTCCAGGCGGCACCCTCGTCCAGACCCGTGACCGTAGAACACGTCGGGTGCGCTGCGCCGGAACGCATGTGCGCAGCGGCTGGGACCTGGCCATGTTCAGCTCCGGCAGCACCACCGGCATGCCCCGCAGCTATGGGTTTACCTTGGCCCAGCTCACCACCGTGACCGGCTGGTATGAGGACATCTACCGCGCAACCCCGGAGAGCATCATCGTCACCGCGCTGCCCGCCGCCTACAACTTCACCTTCGTGGCCGGCGTTCTCCTCGCCGCACGGGTAGGAGCGCGGCTGCACTTCAGCGCAACCGCCGGTCAAGTCCTTCGTGAGGCGGCCGACCTCGCCGACTCGTGTGATCGGGTCATCATCCTGGCCAATCCGGTCATCCTCGACCAGGCCGTGCTGCCGCAGCGGCTGCCCGGCAACATCCTGGCCGACTCCGGCGGAGCCCCGCTCTCCACCACCGCCATCACCGCCTACCGTGACCACGGCCTGGACCTGCGCGAAGGATACGGGCTGACCGAGACAGCCTCCCTCACCCATTTCGATGCCGAGGCCAGCAGCGTCTCGCTCGGCACCGTCGGGACGCCAATGCACGGCGTCAGCACCGTCATCGCGTCAGGCAAGCCCGTCATCACTGTGACCAGCCCGGCTACCGGCATCCCGCTCGACCCCACTGAACCCACCCATGGCACGACCCTGGCCACCACCGACCTTGGGACGAGTGACAGCGGGCGACGGCTGCGGCTGCTTGGCCGCGCCGACGACGAACAGATCGCGGGACAGTGGCCGCGCGACACTCTCGACGCTCTCGGCCCACTCCTCGGCCGCCGCTGCGCCCTGATCCGCCACCTCGATGGGCGTGTCCACATCCGGCTCCTGGCACCCGCCGGCACCGCACTTACCGGCGCGTTGCGCGATAAGGCCGCCAGCATCCTGGACCTCCCATACGCCAAGATCACGATCACCTGCCAGGGAACCGCGCCCCTGCTGCATTCGGCCAAGCTCACCCGGCGCGAAACACCGGCTGGGTGAAGCCGATAACGATCCCAGCTACCGGCTAACGCTGAGCCGGAATCCCGGATCGCAGTCAGAGCCCGAGCGGGTCGGGTGCCTCCCGGCCGGGTCAGCATGCGCCGTTGTGCCGTGTCCCGCAACCGGCCTCTCGCTGCGCTCGCTCCGGGCGGGCAGAGATCTTTTCCTGAACCCGCGGGCCGTGGTGGTGCTGGTTGCGCGGCTGATGCGGGTCTGGTTGGGCCGGATGGTGCTGGCTTCGCCAGCGCTGTCCTGACTGGGCCCGCGGGGGAAAACATCTTGCCCGCCCGGGCCGGCCGGTGGGTGCGGGCCCCGGCCCTGAACGGCGCCTTGCTGCCCGGACCGCCGGGAGGCAGCCGCCACCCGGACGAGTTCATCGTCTGCGGAAGGACAGCTCCATGACCATCCATACCCCAGCGGCACCCCTGGCGCCGGGTGCCCGGAATGCCACGCTGGAGGATCTCGCCGCGCTGCTGCGAGATCAGCAGGCCCGCAAGGTCAACATCGTCGCCCCCGCCACCGCCATCCACGCCGACGGCGCGCGGTTGGTGGTGCGGGAGACCGAACCGCTCCTCGGCGCTGGCGGCGTGACCATGACCGCCGGTGCCTACGTCCCGACCGATGTCTGCGACCAGGGGGTTGCGGACAAGCTCGGCATCCCCGGCGCCTACCTGCGGAAGCTGCGCGAGCACAAGCCCGGCCTGTACGACGCGAACGTGAACGGCTGGCTGGCCGGGGATGAGCGGAAGTTCCTGCTCCGCTGCCTGCGCGGCGACAGCGGAGGCGGGGCGGCGCGGGCGTTCCTGTCCGACGGGTACAAGATCATCGACAACCTCGACGTGCTGCTCGCCGCGCTCGACGGCGTCCGCACGTCCGGGTTCCCTGTGCGGATCGACGGGTGCGACCTGACCGAGCGGCGGATGTACGTCCGGGTCGTGTGCGAGGAGGTCCGGGTCCTGGCGCCGGTACTGCTGGCCGGGTATCGCAGCCCGTTCACCGGCGCGGCCGGGGCGGACAACCCGGTCGTGTTCGCCGGGTTCGTGATCACGAACAGCGAGACGGGGTGCGGGGCGTTCACGCTCACCCCGCGGCTGGTCGTGCAGGTTTGCCGGAACGGGATGACCATCACCCGGGACGCGATGCGCGCCGTGCACCTGGGTGAGCGGCACGAGGAAGGCGTGGTCACCTGGTCGGGGAACACGCTCGATAAGACGCTGGCGCTGATCACCGCGAAGACCGCCGACGACGTTGCCACGTTCCTGGACCCGGCTTATGTGGAGTGGGCGGTGCGGGCGATGGAGCGCGGCGCCGGGCACCCGGTCGCCGACCCGCAGGAGACGATCCGGACGGTGTCGGCGCGGCTGCGGTTCACCGACGCCCAGCAACACGACATCCTGGACCACTTCATCCGCGGCGGCGACGTCACCGCCGGCGGCGTCATGCACGCCGTCACCAGCGTCGCCCAGACCCTGCAGGACGCCGACACCGCGCACGAGATGGAGTCGCTGGCGCTGCGCGCTCTGGAGCTGGCCGCCACCGTCTGACCACCCCTGCCAGCCAGCTCCCCGCCGTGACCGGCCGGGGAGCTGTCCTCTTCACGCCCACTGGAGGTTTCGTTATGCCCGATAGCACTGTCACCCCGCTGCGCCCCCGCGCTGCCGCCGTCTACAGCGACACGGCGGCGCTGAACGACATCCACGCGTTGCTGACCGCGACCGAGCCAGGCCAGTCCGCTCTGGCGGACATCGCGCTGATCCTGGGCCGCACCGGCCGTCCGATGACCAAGGCCCGCGATATCGAGGTTTCCACGATCGAGACCGCGCTGGGCTGGCCCGTCGCGTGCGTCGACGCCGGTGACATCAACGTGTACGTGCGGCAGGCCCCAGCCGGAACGGGCCTGCTAATCGAGATCTGCACCCAGACCGACGCCGAGCACAGCGCACTCACCGTCACCCTCGACGGCACCCTCCTGCGCCCCGCTGGGCCCGATGACGGCCAGCCCGCCTGACCCCAGCCGCCGCGGCGGCATCACATTCCCTCCCACCCTCCACCGTAAGGAGAATCTCCATGTCTGACCTTCCCGAAGTCACCCGGGACACCGCCGGGGCACCTGACCCAGACCAGCCAGACACCGGCTCCCAGCTCCAGGCCGGAACCGACGTTGTCCGGATGATGATCCCGGTCAGCGAACTGGCCGCCCACCCGGGCAACGTCCGGGAGGACCTGGAACTGACGCCGGAGTTCTGCGACTCGATCGCTAACGCCGGCGTGCGGGTCCCGCTGCTGGTCACCACCGCCAGTGACGGCGGCTACCGGGTCATTGAAGGGCACCGCCGCCTAGCCGCCGCCGTGAAGGCCGGGCTGGAAGCGGTGCCCTGTGACGTGGACCCAGGTCGCGCCGCGGATGAAGCGGGCCAGTATCTGGACATGCTGCTGGCCAACGGCGACGCCTATCGGAAGAACTTCGTACCGGCCGAGGAAGCCGCTGCGCTGTTCGCAGCACACGAGGCCGGCGCGTCCCGGACCCGGCTGCGCCGGGCCACCGGCCGGAAGGCCGAGGAGATCAAGACCGCCCTGAAGGTCGCCCAGATCTCCCCGGAGACCCGGTCCGCCGCCGGGGACCTCACACGGCAGCTCGACCTCGAGCACCTGGCGCTGCTGGCCGAGTTCGACGGAGATGCAGGTGCGGTGTCGCGGATCCTGGACGCTTTGCACCGCGGGTACAACGTCGAATACGAAGCCGAGCGAATCCGCCAGAACCGCGCCGAGGCCGCCGAGCACCAGCGGCTGATCGACGAGCTGCAGGCCGCCGGCGTTCAGATCACCACCGACCTCCCGGCCGGGGCCATGCCATTGTCCGACCTGCTGCATGACGATGCCGACCTCGCCCCGGAGGCCCACGCCACCTGCCCCGGCCAGGGCGCGTTCTTCCTGCCCTGGGACCTGCGGCGCGCCATCTACTACTGCGCCAGTCCGGGGGAGTACGGCCACACGCCGCGAACCAGCCTGTCGTCCCCGCCCGCCCCGCCCGGTACTGACGGCGCCCCTGACGGGGACACGCCGGAACCTGGCATGCGGCCTGGCCTGGCCGACGAGCCACCCGACCCGACGCGCAGGCTCGTCATCGAGGGGAACAAGGCCTGGCAGGCCGCGGCCGAGGTGCGTAAGCGCTGGCTCGCCGACGTGCTGTTCGCCCGCCGGGCCGCACCCCGTGAGGTGGCCCAGTTCGTCGCGAGGCAGCTGCTGACCATGCCCGAGCCGCTGCGCACCGGCCTGTCCATCGCCCCCGGCCGGATGAGCTTCACCGAGGTCACCCGGCAGGACGCGGGCAAGTGGCTGGAGATCTGCGGCACGACCGCAGGCGCCCGGCTGCCGCTGCTGATGCTGGCCCCCATCGCTGTCACCTACGAGTACGCGATGACCCAGGGCGAGGGCCGGAACACCTGGCGCACCGACCGCTATAGCCCCTGCCCCCGCACCCAGGCCGGGGAATACCTGGCCTTCCTGGCCAGTATCGGCCACACGCTGACCCCGATCGAGCAGGCCGTGGCCGACGACATTCCCTGGACCGGTGACACCCCGGTCGGCACGCTGGCCGATCCCAGCGACGATCCGGCCAGCGACGACGAGACGGATTCAGCCAGCTCCGGCGTCGGTGGCGACGGCCAGCCAGTGGCACGCGCCACCGGCGACATCGGGGAGGCCGCTGCCTGACACCCAGCCCACCGGGAGGGCCGCCAGCACCGCTGGCGGCCCTCCCTTTCCTGTGCCTATCCGCTCACGCCGGTCCGGGATCCCGCGTCCGGCTGAGGATTGCTCTGGAAGGAGATCACCGGTGATTCGCTTCGAACACGACCACCGCACTGCCCGTGCAGCCTTCACACACCTCGCCGAGCCCGCCGATCCGCTGCTCGGCGCGCTCCGAAGTCCGCCGGTCCCTGCGAGGCGCTGGCGGCGATCCGGTCGGGCACTCTGCCTGCCGCCATATCCGACGGCCTGGATGAGGTTCAGGAAGCTAGAGCCCGGCGAACCCTCTCGCGATGGCAGTTGAGGCTCAGAGCTCTTCCGCCCGGGACCGGCCCGCTGCCTAAGTCGAACGGGGCATCCGCCTGCTATGCCCTGGCGATCCCGACTGGCCCCGCCGGCTCGACGACCTTGGCGCGGCTACCCCCTACGCCTTATGGCTACGCGGCGGTGTGAACCTTCGGGCGGTGTGCCAGCGGTCCGTCGCGGTGGTCGGCTCACGGGCTGCCACCGACTATGGCCGCACTCTGTCAATGGAGATTGTCGCCGGTCTCAGCGCGGATGGCTGGACGATCATCTCGGGAGGCGCCTACCCTCTCTGCCAAGCTGTCGTGAGGCACCTGCCCCTCAGTAATCACTAACTTCCCCGAGGGCGGGGATGGAGACAATGTCCCGAGATGACTTTTTCCGTGCTCGACCCTGCCCTGGTGGCCGGCGATGCTGGACGGATGACCGGCGAGCGGCAGGAACGTCCGGATCCGGAGGTGCCCGAGCGGGCGCGCCGGCGGACGTTCACCGCGGCGTATAAGCAGGAGATCCTGGCTGCCTATGAGGCGGCGCCCGATGGTGAAAAGGGCGCGATCCTGCGCCGGGAGGGCCTGTACTCCAGCCTGATCAGTGAGTGGCGGCGGGCCCGTGATGCGGGGGCGCTGGCCGGATTGAAGCAGCCCAGGGGGCGGCCGGCGGCTGATCCGCGGGATGCGCAGATCGCCCGGCTGCGCAAGGAGAAGGCCCGCCTGGAGCAGGAGCTGGCCACGGCCCGCTTCGTGGTGGACGTCCAGTCAAAACTGCAGGCGCTCTTGGAGACGATCTCCAAGAGCGCGGACACCGAGCCCGGGTCCAGTTCGTGACTGATGAGGCGATCACCGCGATGGCGCCGCGGATCGGCACCCGCGCGGCATGCGCGGCGGCCGGGGTGGCGCAGGCCAGCTGGTACCGGCGGCACCGGGCCAGTCCGGTCCCGCCGCGGCGCGCGGCCGTCCCGCACCGCGAGCGGGTGCAGCCGCGGGCCCTGTCCCGGGCGGAGCGGATGGCGATCCTGGACATGCTGCATGCTGAGCGGTTCGCTGACCTGGCCCCGGCTGAGGTCTGGGCCATTCTGCTGGATGAGGGAACTTACCTCGGCTCACAGTCCACCTTCTACCGGCTGCTGCGCGCCGCGGGCGAGACCCGCGAGCGCCGCCGCCAGGCCGCCCACCCCGCCACCGTCAAGCCTGAGCTGCTGGCCACCAGCCCGAACCGGGTCTGGTCCTGGGACATCACCAAGCTGCACGGCCCGCAGAAATGGACGTACTACCACCTGTACGTGATCTTGGACATCTACTCCCGCTACGCAGTCGGCTGGATGGTCGCGACCCGTGAGTCCGCCGCCCTCGCCGGGAAGCTGATCGCCGCCACCTGCACCAAGCAGGGCATCAGCCGCGGGCAGCTCACCATCCACGCTGACCGCGGCTCCTCGATGACCTCCAGGCCGGTCGCGTTCCTGCTCGCCGATCTCGGCGTCACCCAGTCGCACTCCCGGCCTCATGTGTCCAACGACAACCCCTTTTCCGAGGCGCAGTTCAAGACCCTCAAGTACCGGCCGTACTTCCCTGCCCGCTTCGGCTCGATCGAGCATGCACGGGCACACTGCCAGGAGTTCTTTCCCTGGTACAACGACAAGCACCGTCACGGCGGCCTCGGCCTGCACACCGCCGCCGGCGTCCACCACGGCCACGCCGCAGCCACCCAGGCCCGGCGAGCCCAGGTCCTGACCGCCGCCTACCGCGCCCACCCCGAGCGCTTCGTCCGCAAGCCCCCCGCCCCGCCAGACCTGCCAGGCGCATCCTGGATCAACCCGCCCCAGGAGAAAGAAGACGCCACTCAGTAAATCCCGCCAGACGGCGCCTCATTCAGGTTGACAGATTCCGCTACGGCATTGATGCATGCGCGCACACCGTGGCGCTGGAGTGCGGCGGGTGGACGGTCGCGGTGCTCGCCTGCGCCTCCGACCAGGCCTACCCACGGGAACACGAACGCCTCTTCCACCGCATCGCCGGAGAGGGTGCCGTGGTCAGCGAGCACCCGCCAGGGACACGACCGTCCCGGCACCGCTTCCTTTCCCGGAACCGGCTGATCGCCGCGTTGGCGTGCGGGACGCTCGTGGTAGAGGCCGCCGCACGCGGCGGCAGCCTTGTCACCGCCCGCCACGCGAGCAGCGTGGGCCGTCCCGTGATGGCCGTCCCAGGCCCGGTCACCTCCGCGATGTCAGCCGGCTGCCACCAGCTCATCCGCGAGCAGAACGCGATCGCCGTCACCAACGCTGCAGACATCCTCCACTGCCTGTGATTGCCACGACGCGGCTGCTACCGGAGATCCAGTCACGAGATTGATGACCGGGAACCTGAAGTCGGATCGGCAGGCAGGCTCGCAGGGACGGGCACGGACCAATTCGGCGGCCTGGCTGCCATCTGCCCGGTTGGGACCGGACCACGATGGTGGTGCCACGACGGGAAACTGGTGGCCAGTCTGGTTGCCGGCGACAGCCTGACTGTCTGATCGAGGTACGGCAGTGACGCCTGCCAGTTGGCAGATCTGGCGGCAGCTGCCTGTGGCTGAACTTGCTGAGGCACCGACTGCGTTCGGGTCCCGCCTAGCCGACTGGCAGGACGCGGATGAAGAACGCTGGCGAAAGCGGCTGGCTATCCCCGCATCAGTCAACGTCATCGCGCTGCTGGACGGGAATCCCGCCGGATGGCCGGCGGAGTGCTGGGCGAGGACAGGACACCGGAGCTGATTCTCCATGTGGTAAGCCCGACCGGGCGCGGCAAAGGGATCGGTGACGTGCTCGTGCAGGAGTGGCACTGTGGGCATGCCTGCAGTGCGCGGCTGGTTGCGGCTCGGCGTGGGGGAAGACAACGAACAGGCCGCCGCGCTCTACCGACGGAACGGATTCGCCAGCACTGCTGAGCTGGTGGGGCCCCTGCCAGACGCGTCCGTATCGAGAAGACGATGGAGGAACAACTCCGGCCACCGGCCAGTGGCAGGTATCCGCCAATCTGCGCCTGGGATGACTCCTAAGTAATCATTCAATCGGTTGCACCGAACAAGTCGCTAGGCGCGCCGAAGTTGACCGGATCTGCCGAATAGCGGATATTGCAGCCTTGCATAACGATGCGTAGTCCGTATGAACCCGCGGCCCGAGCTGTGTGATTTCAGGATCGGGCCTTAATGCAGGGTTAGTGCTAAGTTGCTCGAGGCTGATAACCTCAATATTGCTGCATTGGCCCAGAAACCTGCACGATCAGATGTTGACTAACATAAGGATAGCAATTTGTGGAGGACCGCCCCCCATGCGGTCATAGCATTGCTCAGATCCCCGCCGCTGATGGCAGCGATCTTCAACGCTGATAGGATGGTTTTGATAGCTCCCCGGTCTCGCTTTTCTGGCAGGCTATGAGCGGTTTGCGCGAGGTAATCTACATTGTTCAACAGGTTCTGGCGCTGCTCGTTATCGAGGCCGCTCTGCGACAGCACTGCTCGCCTGAGCGCCTCAAGCGCTTCAGCTAGGTCAGGACTGGTAACGTATACGACGCCCGCGTTCTCCGAGTCGATGTTTGTGATGTCCGTAGCGAGTTGGCCAACATGGAAAGTACCCCCGCTGATCGTCACCGATGTGCGTGGTTCAGGCGTCACTTGCCCAGCTGCCTCAGCGTAGTCTGGCATGCGTTCTTGCAGCTCATTCAGATAAGCGAGCGCGAGAGCCACGTAAGCTTGGCACACCAGATCGCGCTCCGTGATAAGGGAACTGGCAACACCCGTTACTCCAGACATTATTTTCCTAAAGTCCTGTTGGAGCGCCTGGGGCGCACCGGCGTCGATGACGTTGATTACGTTCACAACCCAGTCCACCACGGAATGCCACGTTTCCGTCCTAGCCGCCAAGGATCTTTCCAACGCTCGACCCTTACTGATCTGTGTAGCGAGATCTTCGGCAAACAGACGCGCTAGCACTCCATGATTTAGGTGTCCGTATCGAGGAGGATGGAATTCTTCTGGAATATCGATCAAAAACCGGGGGGGCGGGGATTCCCGAACATATCTCACTTGACCTTCAAGGAGGGAACAAGCGGACTGGAAGGCACTGTCAACGTCCCTCTCAAACAGCAAGGGGGCGGACCCGAAACGGAAGAGTTCTGCTTGAACGAGCAGAGGCAGGAGACTACGTATGTTGCCATAGCGAATTTGCAAGTTGCGGAGATAGCCTTCGAGTTCCTTAAGTCCGGAGGCTAGTGTTTCCATTTGCTGTTCAGCCTGCTCGGCCCAGTTGCAGGCGACGCGGAGTGCTTCATAGGCCCCACGTTTAATGCGGCCCGTATACCCGGAGCCAGCAATGTGATAAGGAGCATCATTATCTCTCACCCACGCGCAGTTCAGCCACGGGATAAGGGTTTCGATGACCGCTTCGACCTGGCTCGCGTGCCTGGCCAGCACTAACCGGAGTTCGTCCTGTGCCTTACGAGCCTGCTCGCGAAGTATCTGCCTGGCTTCATCGGGATCCACCCTTGTATGGTCCATCCAGACTTGCCCGGTCGGCAACCGGCCCGTTCTAACCTTTGCTCAAATCTTCACCTACCCAACGCGCGACCAGCTGACGAACACACTCGCATGCCGCGAGTGTGTCCCGTCCGACCTGGCAGGATCCGGCCTGAGGCCGGACGTTCGCGCCATCGATGAGCACTTGACGTAGTGGCGGCCGCCACCCGTCATACCCGCGCCGCCGTGGAGGTCGGCATCAACCTTGTCGATGGATGACAGCACGATCGGGGACCGGGAGGCCTCAGGAGAACGCTCGCCGAGCCGCCGATATGTAGGCCGATCGTGGTTGTCGGCAGCACTCTGAGTGCCGCGCTGGACAGATTAATATGGGCGGTCCTGCGCCTCTGGTGCGGCGGCGTAGTCGTTCACTGGTGTCCCCCGCGAACAGGCAGACGGCTGCGTCTCCAGGGCAGACGGGACGGCAGGGCTCGCCGCGGAGACGGTGAACGACGGCCGGCAGGCATCAGCCACAGTGGTCAGGAGTGGTGGCTGACTACGCGATGGCTAGGCCGAGCCGGTCTCGTTCGCTCCCGCCCCGTACCTGGTAGACACCTGGCCCGATCTCCGCTGACAGGGGCAGCAGGTTGGCCATTACGCCGACAGGCCAGATCGTCCTGGGTGTCCATATGACGCCTTCCAGCACTTTCAAATCAGAAAAGTTACCGCGCGACAGATCGATTCCCGATACGTCTACCTGGCCTGATCTGAGTTGGCGGATGGAGTTGAGCCTTCCGCCGAAAGCATGGTCAAGCCTGCCGGCCAGATTGCCAGCCCGGACGATGCTGCGGGTGAGCTGTTCGACATTATCCCTCGCCTCGGTGAGATCCAGAGCGATCGCTTCGGCGGCGGTGTAGATCCGGGTGAGGCTTAGGCCATGAGGAGGGGGGAGGGAATCGAGGAGGGCTGTGATGATGGAGGTGGCTTCCTCGAGAGCATCGCCGAGGTTACGGACCTGGGTGAGGGTGTCGTCGAAAGCGCTGCCAAGGGCGGGATTGAAGGCATGGTTGACGACATGGGTAAGAGTGTGGCTGAGTTCGTGAGCAAGGATCCGGGCGCGGCGGAGCACGAGGTCGAGGGTTGCGTCGTAAGCACGGTCGAGGTCGGGGGCGCGGTATGAGGCATGGGTAAGGGAGCGGGCGCAGTTCTCGTCGAGGACATAGTCGAAGGCGGCGGCGAGTGCCCGCATTTCGATGGCGGCCAGTGCGTGGTCCCCCGCCTGTTCGCGGGCAAGAAAGACATCTGGATTTTCATCCGCGGTTGCAGCATCCGGCTCGTGGATGTTGTCCGCAGCCATGATGGCGAGCAGGGCGGTGGTGGGACTGGTCCACCTGCGCACGTAGCTCAGCAACTCGTCGTTGGCGGTCGCCAGTAGGGCGTCAAGCTCGCGGTCGCTCAGCGCGCCGTGGTGGCGATTGCCGTCGTTCCCAGTCACGGGATTGGCCTCCACTCCTGGTCTCTTGCCCTGACGAGATTTGTGGCCAGGATCTTGCGGGCTTTCTTCAGCGCGTCGCGGGCTTGCTGGTCGGTGATCCCAAGCTGGCGCCCGATGTCGGCGGCTGAGAACCCATCAAGGTGGTAAGCCATGACGGCGCGTTCACGGGGGCCCAGGGTGCGCAACATGTCCAAGACGAGCAAGGTTCCGGCGGTCAGGTCCGCATGCCCGAACTCGGGCTGGGGTCCTTCCGGGATCTCAGCGGCAGGCAGACTGACCGGTTGCTTGCGCTGCCCGGGCGGGCGCAGGTATTTTCTGAGCGCCAGGGTACGGATCCACGCCTGCGGCTTGCGGATGTCAGCCCATCCAGCCGGATTCTTTACCAGTAGCTGCCATCCGTCGAGGAACGCATCCTGAGTCGCGTCCTGTGCCTGCGGCAGGCTAGCGCCGCAGCGCATCACAAACCGGACGACAGGGGGGTACTCGCCGTCGCAGAAGCTGATGAAGCTAGATCGGGCGTCCGCCATGATCGCGGCTCGCTCGGCTACCTCCTCCTCTGCCGTGCGGGCAGCCGCACCACCACGGGCCGGGCCTAGCTCATCAGCCGACATGGGATCGTTCCTTCGCCGGGACAGGCACCGGGCGGGCAGGCCGGGGACCCATCTCGATCACAAGACCGTTCTTACCGAGATCTATGATGCGGCTGCCCGGAGGCAGGCTGCGTAGGTAATCCTGGCGCGAACGCTCCTTAACCCGCTGCCGCTCACCGTCTGCCCGCACCCACGCCCGAGCAATTGTGACAGCGGCACTGGTTATGGCGGGAACGGCTGCGACTACCGTCACGGCGTCCATGCATGATCTCCCCTTCGGGCTGAGCAGGGGGCATACGGCAGCCACCCTTACGCATACCTGTAAGTGGCCACCGGGGACCATGATCGGGAAACCCAGCTGCGGCGGATCTGGTCAGCCGTCGCCCGCAGCAGTCCACGGCAACGGATGGACCGGCTCTGAATCCCGTCTGATGGCCCTCGGGTCTGGTCACTGCTGGACGTCCCCGGCAACCTCGTGGTCAACGAGCGCTTATCCCCGCGGCTGACCGCCGCCCGGGCTGCTTCTTCCACGATGGGCAGGCCCGCCGCACCCCATAACGCCGCGTCATCCCGCGACTCAAGCCGCCGGCCGATGTGACCTGGCAGCCTGCCCGAATGCGGACCCGCGGGCGAGTGGGGGCCCAGCGCCGACTCGATGCCGGGTCTGTGATTGGCGGGCTTCCGGGGTCGCTCCGGTGCGTGGCCGAGATCCGGACTGCCCGCGCTGGGGGGTGGACTGCGGGTGACCCCATCCCGGCTTGGTCAGCCTGCGCCGCGCGGTCGGTCCCGCAACCGGGCCGCTGATCCGGGCAGGCACAGATCTTTTGCTTGGCCGCGGCCTTTCTGTGCCGGCTGCGCCGTCGCCGTCTTTCTTTGCTGCCGCGGGCAAAACATCTTGCCTGCCCGGGCTGCCCGGTTGCGGGACCGCCCTATGCGCGGCGCGGATATCTGACCGCCGGGAAGGGCCCCACAGTCCCGGGCCGCCACCAGGGCGGCCAGCCCTCCCGGTCACCGCACCAGGAGGAACCCATGAACCCGATCAGCATCACCGTCACCGGCCGCCTCGGCGATGACCCCCGCGCCTTCATCACCCGCGACGGTACGAACGGCGTCGAGCTGCGCCTGGCCGTGGACCTGCCCTTCCCGCAGCGCGGACAGGGACAACATCACCCGGTGGGTGAAGGTCACCGCCTTCGGCGTGCTCGCCGAGCGCACCGCCGCCTCCGTGGGCAAGGGCGACCGCCTAACGGTCCTGGCCGATGACCTGACGGCCGACGCCTGGGCGGCTAAGGGCAGCGGCGAGCCCCGCGCTCAGGTCACGCTGCGGGCCCGAGAGATCGCCGCGTCGATGGCTTTCGACACCCTGCACACCGGCTACGCGAAGCGGAAGGCCGCCCGCCAGGCCGCCGCGAACCGCCATCCCACCGACGGCACGGCCGACCAGCAGGCCGAGGCCCAGGTTGGCGAGGCCACGGCCTCCTGAACCCGAGAGCGGGGGCGGGCGCCAGCCCGCTCCCGCTTCCCCGTGCCCGAGCTCCTGTCCAGCGTCTTGTCCCTGAAGGAATCCTCCGATGAGTACCTCTTCATCGCGTCCCCGCGTGCGGATCCATTCCGCAGCGGGCTTACTCGCCACCATCCCGCACCTGCTCGGCTTCACTCCTAGCGACAGCCTCATCGTGGTCGGCGTCACCGCGCAGGGGCAAGTCCAGCTCGCATTCCGCTACGACCTGCCCGACCCCGCGGGCACGGACACCGCCGTGGAGATCACCCAGCATGCACTGAGCGTCCTGACGCAGCAGAACCTGCCGGTCGCTGTGGTGGCCGGGTACGGGCCCGGCACACGAGTCACCCCGTTCGCGGACGCGTTCCGCGCTGCCGCACCCAGCGCAGGTGTGCGGCTGTATGACGTGCTGCGCGTGGAGGACGGCCGCTACTGGTCCTACCTGTGCACCAACCCGGCCTGCTGCACACCACAAGGCGTCGTGTTCGACCCCGCCGCGGACCCGGCCGGCCGGGCGCTGACCGCCGCTGGTCTGCCGGTGCTGGCCAATCGGGAGACGCTGGCCGCGACCATCGCCCCCGTCACCGGGACCGACGCCGAGGCCATGCAGCAGGCAACCGCGCAGGCTGAACGCGCCGCTGCCCGGCTGATCGCCCGGAAAGGCCCAGAGGCCCTCATCCGGCCCAGCCTGACTGCTGTGCCGGCGGCGATCGGGCTGTACCGCGACGGCGGGTCCATCGTCCCGGCTATCGGGTACGTGTGGCTGGCGCTGGTGCTGCAGCAGCTGCGGATCCGTGACGACGCGTGGGCCCGGATGGACCCGCGGCACCACTCCGCGCACCTGCGGCTGTGGACGGACCTGGTCCGCAGCGCCCAGCCCGGCTACCTGGCCGCCCCGGCCAGCCTGCTGGCCTTCACGGCCTGGCAAAGCGGCGACGGCGCGCTGGCCAACATCGCCCTCGACCGCGCCCTGGCTGACGACCCGGATTACTCGATGGCCTTGCTGCTCCGCGACATCCTCGACGCCGGGACACCACTGCGCTGGCGACCCCGCCGATGACGCCACAGCAGGTCGCCGACAGCTACACCACCCCACGCCAGACCCCGGCTGAGGGCGGCCAGTCCTCCTCAGCCGGCCAGCCGCGGCCGGACGGGGACGAGGCCTCGGACGCTGCGAGCGCGACCTGACCGCCCGAATCGTGGCGGGCCGGACATACTCCGGCCCGTGCCTTTGATCTTCGGCCAGAATCATCCGGTGTCCTTGCAGAAGGAGATCAATCTCGCCGGGGAGTTGCGGATAATCGGCTCTTTCGCAGAGGTTCAAAGCTTCGCTAATTCTTCGTTTGGCAGGTTGGGGTGAGGTCTTCGGGCAGAATCATCCGGTGTCCTTGCAGAAGGAGATCAATCTCGCCGGGGAGTTGCGGATAATCGGCTGGTTCGCAGAGGTTCGCATACTCGGTACGGAGCGCTGACCTGCGAATACGTGTTTTGACTGCGGTGTTTACGCGATCACGTTTACAACTGGCGGCAGCGGCCCTATTGTGTGCGGCGGGACATTGGCCTCTGGTTCTCCAGATCGGGCGATCTGACGGCTAGCCGGATCGTCCGGCGTCTCCGGTCGGGGAATGTCTGGCCGGATCTTCTTGAAGGGAGAAGCTGTGGCCGAGCGCCCAAATCCGCAATGGGAGATCGTCGAGCGGATCCTGAGGCTCCTTGAGCGAGTGGTCAGGATCTTCGGAGACTTCCGCTAGCGGTGCAGGACCTCCTGCCGGTCATGGAGTAGACGCCGTGTGCAGGCAGGAGGTCCTGTTCACCTTCGTAGATGCCGCGGAACCGATCCCAGCAAGAGGATAGAGCTTATAAGCAGCCCTGTGCTCTCAGCCTGGGGTGCAGGAGCCGTGCCCGGCTTGCCGGGCGGCGGCACCCGGCTTGCCGTTGCCCGGGGCCATCGTCCTGCGCAACCGTGGTGACGGGGCCAGTGGTGTGTTCCGGTGTGTTCAGCCTCGCAGGCGCGGCCGGGAGCGCAACCGGCCTTTCGCTGCGCTCACCCCGCGCCGTCAAGATCTTTTTCCGAGCCGCGGGCGGCTACGGAGCCGGCGAAGCCCGGCACAATTCCCTCCCTGCCCGCTGAAAAACATCTTGCCAGCCCCGGGCCAGCCGGTTGCCCTCCCGTCCTATTACGCCTGCGTGCCAGCCCATCGCCGGAACACCCCATAACCCAGGCCCCGTCACCTTGGATTTCATCGCAGGAAGGCACGCCATGGACCACGCCCGCACCCCCACCGAAACGATCACGTATTCCTATCCGGGCTGCGGTGCCACGACCACCCTCGCCGAATCCACCTATGTCGATGGTTGCGGACAGATCTGCCGCCACTGCGACGAGGCGATCTTCGGGCCACGCCCGGAGTGGTGGGACGAGATCGAGCCGCCCTTCTGAGCGGCTATCAGGTTTCGGGCTGGCCATTCAGCGACAAAGCATCCAGGACCGCTCTGGTGACGGACGCGTAAGTCATGCCGAGGCGGATGGCCACGCGGGACACTTGCCTGCCGACGTGGCTGGGCGGCATGGCCGCGATGAGCTTTGCGGTTGCCCGCAGGGCGTTGATCTGTCCTTCAGCGAACCGGAGCCAGTTGTCCCAGCGGTCGAATTCGTTGTCGATAACGAGGTCGGCCAGCGGCCTGGTGTACGTGACGAGCATTCCGGCCAGGGCCGCTGGCCCTTCGTCGGCCAGGATCTGCGCTGGATCTTGGCCAGGCTGGAAGCTGACCGAATCCACCTTGTGGGTGAATTGGCATAGCAGGTGGTAGGCGCGGACGGCGGCGCGCCGCCCAGCCGGGTCGGCGTCGAACGCGACCAGAACCCCCACCGTAGGGAGGTTCGCTACCTGACTAAGGGCGGTGAGGTGCCGCAGCGTGAGAGCTGTACCGCACGGCGCGACTCCGGCGAAGTGTCGCTGCCTGGCCGTGGTAACGGCGATGGCATCCAATGGACCTTCGACGACCACTGGCCGCGCACCAGCGTTGAGCGCTTCGCGTGCCTCCCAGAGTCCGAATAGCAGCGCGCTTTTGTCGTATAGGCAGTTCCGCCCGCTGTTCAGGTACTTGGGAACGGCGGGGGCGGCGCGTTCCGGGGCGCGTCCGATGAATCCGGCCACGGTGCCATCGGGTGAGCGGACGGGGAAGACGGCGCGGTCGCGGAACGCGTCGATCAGGTTCCCACGGCGGGATCGGCGGGCAAGCCGGGTCTCCTCAATCAACGCATCAGACCAGCCGAGGCTGCGCAGATGACGGGTAAGTGCGTCCCACTCGGCCGGGGCGTACCCGGCGTGCCAGCATGTCTGCGCGGTGGGATCGAATCCCCGCGTCTCGAGGTATCCCGGAACCCAGCTGCCGGGTAGCCGGTCACGGAAGAACCTGTCGGCGAGCGCGGTCAGCCGTCCGACGGCTGCGGCGCTGTTCTCAGTCACGGCCGGGGGCTGGGCGGGGGAATCCGCCGTGCCGGCGATGTCGCCTGCGCTGCGGGGACTGCCGCGGGTCGCTCTGCTTGTGCCGCCATGACCTCGCGGATCGTCAGCGGGAAGTCTTGGTCGCCCGGCCGGACGCTCCGGCCAGGCCGGATGTACCCGGCCGGCCCGTCCGGGTACGTCCGGGGAGAAGGGCCAGCGTCAGGTCGCGGCGCCGTTCCCAGCATCGGACGTGGCACGGTGGGTGCGTCGCGAGGCCGGGGGTGGCGGGCGAAGAGCGGGCGGCTTCGCGCATCGCCTCTGCGGGGCCGAGGTCCTCGCTGCGCAGGCGGTCGTAGCGGGCCATCGCGTAGGGGTGCAGTCGCGGAGCCGTTCCTCGCACCGGGTCATGGCGGTAGCAGCGGCTGGCTCGTCCCAGGGCGCGTTGCGGTCGGCGTAGGGCAGGGCTGCACCCCACGCGTGCGCGGTCTCGACGAGACTGGCATTGCGCAGCCAGGCAGGGTCGAGGGGCGGCGCCCACCGGGTCCGGTCGGCATCGCGTTCGGCGCGGACTTGGGCGTTGAGCGCCCGGCGCGCACGGTGATCCTGCTCGGCGGTGATCCGGGCCTGGGCGCGGCGGTGGTAGGCGTACATCTGGGCGCTGGTCATCGCGAACGAGCCCACCTGGACGGCCCGGTACACCGCGTCCTGCACCGCGTCGCGCAAGGGGTCGGAATGGCTGCTGCTGATATCCATCAGTTCTCCTGGTGAGGTCGTCAGGATGGCTACGGGTCAGGGACGGCGGCCCGGGCGGGCAGCGGGGAAGTCCTGTCCGCCCGGGCCTGCTCTGCGGGCCAGCGGATCGCTGCCAGGCGGGTTAGCGCCACTTGGCGGAGCTGGGAATTCTCCGGACATCCCACGCCGCGGCCGTCCGGACCGTGACGGCCTGTCCGCTGAGGTCTCACTCGGTGTGGCCCCGGGCGCTGACCGACTCATCAGAGGCGTGTAGTCCTGGGCGATAGATTCGCGACTGAGATGGAAGAAGACGCCCGCACGGCGAACGGCGGTACGCTCAGCTTGACCGCCGTTCATCTGCGGGCGAAGGGAGCCGAATAGGTTGATGGCGTGTCCGGCGACCAAGATGTGCCGGTCGATGAGGTCGCTGATCACCTCCTCGCAATTAGTCGCGGCGCCGATCCGCCTGGCGGTCGCGGCATTGGCAGGAACGCCGGCAGGCGGGGCAGGGACGCAGATGCCGGCCCTCGCGTCCACCCAGTCGCACAGTTGCTGACGGCTTGTATCCAAGACACCTGCCGCAGCGGATGGGGAGGTCCCTAGCGGCAGCGTGGCGAACCTGCGGACGGCGGCTGTGGCGGTCACCAGCGGGTTGTCCGCTAGGCGGCGCATCACCGTTCGCATGGCAGTCAGCCGTATGTCGAGCCGGTAGACATTCCAGTCGGTGACGACCAAGTCGCGAGTGCGACGGTCAGCGCTGTCATGGGCCACGATGTAGCCGACCCGGCCTAGGGCGCTAGCAGCGGCCCAGGCCGCACGCCTGGACAGGAGACTCACCCGGATCCCGTCGGCGGTTCCTGTCGCCTGGATGGCGCCAGCCTCGCTGCCCGTGGCCCGGTTGCAGATGGCCAGGATGTGCACGGGATCCAGCCCGGCCGCGTATGGGTCAGCCGTGATCATTGGAAGCCCCAACGCCCCGGTCCAAAGCAGCCGCATC
>CAVQPP010000301.1:0-12498 GCA_963714445.1 uncultured Actinomycetota bacterium | reverse complement strand
CAGGGGGTCAGGGGTTCGAGTCCCCTTAGCTCCACAGGCCAGAGGAATAATTCGAAATCACGAGCCCACACTTTAGGGCAAGTACAGCAGCAAAGTACAGCAACCGGGACCGCGTGAGATGCCGCGCACGCGTTCGACCTGGGCCTTGCCCTCGCGGGCGGCGGGGCACAGATCCCAGGTCTTGGGGCCGAACTCCGGGCCACTGAGCAGGAAGAACGCCTTTGGGAGGGCCCAGTGCCGCTTGCCCGGCGGCCAGCAGACAACGTGCCGAATCTGCCGTTTCGAGGCTGGTTCTTGCCGCTCATACAGAGGGTCAGCGAATGGCATCTATTTGCGTTACATACGGTTACGTATTCTCGTGACGCTTCATGGGTTAACGGCGCGCATATCGCCGAATAGGAGCGGGATGTGGTGTCGTTGGCTGATAGCGAGCGCATGCGCAGATCGGTAAATTGTTGAGGGCCACTCCGCCAGCATGAATATCGCGAATGCGAACATCCTGCGACCCGATATCGCTCGAAACACCCCGGTCGCCGAGGACCGCCACATCCGCGGGCCGTGCGTCGGCTCACTGATATGCGTGTAGTTGCTCTGGTCGCCGGGCAGTACCGACGCCAAGCTGGCCTGCTGGCCTAGCCGGCTGATCGTGGTGGAATTGTCGGCGCTGTAGGCATCTCGTACCCAGCTGCGGCCGCGGATGGCCGGTGCCAGCTCGCCCGCGTCGATCTCGACTAGGCTAGGGGCGCGTGCCGGGGGTGGCCTCTGCTCGGGGTTCCCCGGATCAGAGCCGGGGCGTGAACGTCCCGGTTGACGAGTACCGGCTGGGCGCGGTAGGTGACGAACGCGGACAGCAGCAGGGCGCCGGCGGCGAAGATGACGTACGAGCTTGCGGCCGACTGCTCCCACAGCTCGGCGTCATGACCGGGTGGCAGCAGCCAGGCTGGTGACACCGCGAAAATGACGAGCCCCGCGGCGGCGGCGGCCAGCCCGGGCCGCCATGAGTGCCGTATGGCCAGGACCGCGAGGACCAGGAGGGCCGGTTCCGCCCACACCCAGTGGTGGGTCCAGGAGATCGGCGAGACTAGCAGCCCGGCGAAGGCGTTCACCGACAGTGCCCAGGCACGCTCGTCTGCGGCGAGGGCCCGCCGCATGCCGAGGACGGTGACCACGATCACGGCGGCCGACAGTGCTAGCCATGCGATCGTCCCGGCGTGGGTCTGCGGGCCGAGTCCGGCCCGCGCGATGAGTCCCGAGATGGCCTGGTTGGCGGCGAAGGCCGGATTGCCCGGCCTGCTGGTGGTGGTGATGACATGAGTCCAGTACTGCACGCTGTCATGCCAGTCCAGCGCGAACGCGGCGCTGGTAGCCGCGGCGAACGACCCAGCCGCCGTGACGGCTGCCCGCCGGTCGCCCCGCAGCAGGAAGAAGAGCACGAATGCCGCAGGCGTCAGCTTCACCGCGGCGGCGAGCCCCGTCAGCGCGCCGCGCGGCCAGCGCGGATCGGGACGCAGGCAGTCCAGGGACACCAGGGCGAGCAGCACGATGTTCACCTGACCGAATTCCAGGGTGCTGTGCACCGGCTCCAGGAACAGTGCCACCGGCAGCAGCCACCAGATGCTCAGCCGCGGGCCGATGGGCGACCGCCGTCCGGCAGGTGGCGGCCCGGACGACAGGGAGCGGGTGAACTCCCGCAGCGTGACCCCGGTCAGGGCGATGCTGGCGAGCGTGACCACCATGCTGGCGACGGTCATCGGCACCACGGCCAGCGGCGACAGCAGCACCGCCGCGAACGGCGGGTAGGTGAACGGAAGCGCTACTCCGGAGCTGGTCGGGGGCAGCCCGTGATACAGGTTCGCGCCGTGCAAGAAGGCCAGGCCGCCGATGCGGTAGACATCCAGATCGAGCCGGTAGGCAGAGAAGCCCACCCCGCGCCGGCTGAATGTCAGCAGGGAGAACGTGAGTGCGGCCAGGTTCGCCACAGCCTGGCTCACGCGGATTCGCATGGCGGACAGGTCTACGGGCCGGGCCGTCACGGCCCGGTAAGCATCGCGCTTATGCCGTTCTTATGCGGGCGGCTGGATACTGTGCGCAGACACAGGTAAGGGGGCTCGGGTGCGCGTGCTCGTGGCCGAAGACGAACGACTGATGGCGGACACGATCGCTGAGGGACTGCGGCGCCGGTCCATGGCCGTTGATGTCTGCTACGACGGGGACGCCGCGCTGGAACGCGTGACGGTGAACCGCTACGACGTGGTGGTCCTGGACCGCGACCTGCCGAAGGTGCACGGCGACGAGGTCTGCCGGCGGATCGTGGCCGCGGGCGGCGAGACCCGGGTCCTGATGCTGACGGCGGCGGCGGGGATCCGGGACCGGGTGGACGGGCTGGACCTCGGCACGGACGACTACCTGACCAAGCCGTTCGCGTTCGCCGAGCTGGCCGCCCGCGTGGGCGCGCTCGGACGCCGGGCCCGCCCCGCTCTTCCGCCCGTCCTGGAGCGCGCCGGGATCACGCTGGACCGGCCGCGGCACAGTGCCTGGAGGGACGGGCTGTTGCTGTCTCTGTCACCGAAGGAGTTCGCCGTCCTAGAAGTGCTCATGCGCGCCGACGGCATCGTGGTCAGCGCCGAGGAGCTGCTGGAGAAAGCATGGGACGAGAACGCGGATCCGTTCACGAACGCCGTCCGGGTGGCGGTGATGACGCTGCGCCGCAAGCTCGGGGATCCGCCGGTGATCCAGACCGTGCCCGGCGCCGGGTACCGGATCGGCCGCTGAGCCCGTCGCGGGGTTCGCTGCGGCGCAGGCTCGCGCTGACCTTCTCCGTGGTGGCCGCCGTGGATTTCTTCGTCATCGCGGCCATCTGGGACACGATCGGCCATATGTGGATCCCGCACCACTACACCGCGGGATGCTACAAAGGCCTCCCGTTCCTGCCAACGCAATTTCCTGTGTGCGGCTACGGCGGGGGCACCAGGGTAGTCAGCGTCCTGGCGGTGCTGCTCGTCGTGGCGCTGCTGCTGTGGAGCAACTGGCTGGTGGCGGGCTGGGCGCTGCGCCCGCTGCGCGCGACCGCGGAGACGGTGCGCCGGCTGAGGCCCGCAGAACCTGGGCCAGCGCATTCAGCTGCGCACCAGGCCCGACGCGCTGAAAGAGCTGGCCGACGCGCTCGACGACGCGCTGGACCGGCTGGCGGCCGGGTACGAGAGCCAGCGCAGGTTCGCGTCGAACGCCTCGCACGAACTGCGCACCCCGCTGGCGGTCCAGCGGGTACTGACGGAAGTGGCGATGGAGGACCCGGGCGCGGGCCAGGAGCTGCGCCGGCTCGGCGCTCAGCTGCTGCGCACGAACGAGCGGAACGAGCGGCTGATCGAGGGATTGCTGGTTCTCACAGAAAGCGACCGCGGCCTGCCGGGCAAGATCCCGGTACGGCTGGACGAGCTGGCGGAATCCGTAGTTGACGCGCACGAAGAGCTGGCCGCCAAGCACGGGGTCACGCTGCACCGGAAGCTGAGCGAGCGCCTGGTCTCCGGCGACCCTGTCTTGCTGGAGCGGCTCATCGCGAACCTGGTGGCGAACGCGATCGCCTACAACGAGCCGGGCGGCTGGGTCGAGGTAGAAGTTGCGGTCGCGGACCAGCCCGCGCTCGCCGTCCGCAACACCGGCCAGCACATCCCGGCCGAAGACGTGACGTCGCTGTTCGATCCGTTCCGCCGGCTCGGCGCCGACCGCACCAACAACAGCGGCGGCGCGGGCCTGGGCCTGTCCATCGTCCGTTCCATCACCGCCGCTCACGAGGGCACCGTCCGCGCGCGGCCGCGGCCGGATGGCGGCCTGATCATCGAAATCGAATTCCCGGATTTACCCGTAAAGGACAGCTGCATTTGAAGATATCCTCGGGCGCGCGTCGCCTCTCGACCCCAGCTGACTGTCGGCTGCGGGGCGGCTCGCACGGCCCGCGGTCTCGGCTGGGGATCCCTGAGGTGTAGAGCGTCTGGTCAGCGTCGATGAATGCCGACTATATATCGGATCAAGAACGGAGACGGACTTCCATGAGCGCCGCGTCGATTGTCATCTTGGTGATTGTGCTCGCATCGGGTGTGTTCGTAATCAGCCTCCGGAACATTCGCCGGAGGCGCAGATAGGAACGCCAACGGGGCGACCGCGCCATAAAGCTCGTTCGCGCACGTTCTCCGCACCCACCCAAACTCCCCGCTGGTCCGCGCTTACCGGCGGCACTGCGCGCGTTCTCCCGAACCTCCCTTGTCACTCAGGGTGATCTTGTTGGCCAGCGGTTGCGGGGGGTGTCTGGTCCGTCGTACCTGTCCGGAGCCTGGCGGAGTGTAGGTCAAGGCGGCGCCGCATAGCGGCGCCATGTACCCGGCGCCAGCGCCGGGCTCAGCCTCTACGAGGCCCGCCCGGCGCGTTCCGGGCCATACTCGGGCTAGCTGATTCCCGCAGGTAACGGCCGAGGCGGCGGGCTATGGTTTCGATTACCGCATCGTGCTCCCCGCCATGGGCGACAGCTCTGGCGGGGGCAATCTCGAACGCTGCCCGGCTGAGGGTGGCTGCATCGGTGCCGATCACCAGGCTTACCCGGATCGGCGCAGGATGCCCGCTCGGGCCGGGTTCGGTGTCGATATCGAAAACGTAGATCCAGTCACTGGGCCGTGCCTCTCGGTCATCCAGGAGTCGCCAGGTGCCATCTGGCATCTCGCGGAGTTCGGGTGCGCCGAGGAAAGGCTGCCAGGAGTCCCAGACCGGCTGGGGTAGCGCAAGCGCGCAGCCAACCGAGGTGTCTCGCTTGGTGACCTGGAACTTGAAAGCGATCTGGTAGAACGTGCGCTTGAACACGTTCGAGATGTTCGGTCCCTCGATGTTCCGGCCTGCCGATTCCGGGGTTCTGGGCGAGCTGGTCGGGGAAGTGCCCCTTGTGCAGGTCCAGGGCGCTGTTGAGAGCTTTGACGGCATGACCGTAGCTGCCGTGAGTATCCGTGGTTTGCAGTTCGATCACGCCGTACTTTCCGACTGAGGCCACCGGCTCAACCAGTCCTGCGCCTGGGCCGGATGGGTCGGCTGAGAGCAGTTCGACAACAGTGATATCGAAGGACAGTTCGGGGGATGCGGCCGTTTTGGACAGGCTGATCTCGCCGCCAAGCTTGTCCTGGAAGTAGACGAAAGTCCGCGCCGCGCCATGAAAGGCAGCCAGGATCTCAGCTCTGCCCGCTTCATCGCCTAGGGCGACTACGGGCCGGATCACGACCGGATCGAGCGGCGATATGCCGTATAGGCGGCACACCATGTCGGCCAGGAGGCCGTCGTCCAGGGCGCGGTAGGGGCATACCAGCCAATCCTGCCGCGGGCCGTTGCTGGTCGCGCTGATGGTGCAGACACCGCGGGAGTTCGGCGCCTTCACACATGCCGTGCTTTGCTTCAAGGTCTGGGTCAGGAACGGGCAGCGCCCGGCGCGCTGGTCATCAATGGACGCGTCACTGGCGGAGACTTCTGGGAAGATCCGGTGCCCGAACCACTCGGCTATGTGTGGCCGGGCCGCTGCGCGATCAGCTTGAGGAACGCGGCTCGCCCGCCGTTCAGGACTCAAGCTCGGCCCTTCTGCTCGATGTCACTCCGGGAGTCCCGGCAAGCCGGGAGCTAGTTCCCCATGTGTACCAAGGAACGCAACAGGGCGGCGGCGGAACGGTGCCAGCAGCCTATCGCCGAGCTGGCCATTAAGGCAGCGACGGATCTCCGCGCCGACGGCTTCGGCGAGTTGCGTCGGCACCGCATTGCCCACCTGGTCGTACTGGCTGGACCGGTGCCCGTAGAACACGAAGCTGTCCGGGAAGCCCTGCAGCCTGGCCGCCTCGCGGATGGTTATCGTCCGGTCCTGCGCAGGGTGCGTGTACTCGCCCGACTTCGGGTCGCGGAACCGGGTGATCACCGCTCGGGGAACCCCGTCCCACGTCATCCTGCGGTAGCGGCGGGTGTGATCCTTCCGCAGCGCCCGCTGCATGCCAGCGGGCAGCAGTTCTCGCGGCAGGTCCCGCCAGTCCTGACCGGGCTTGATAAGCGCCAGCCTGGCGAGATTGGCCGATGAGAGGCGGGCCGCGTAGTGGTTGGTCAGCTCCCCGTTCAGCCCGGCACGCATCGCCTGCTGGTATGGCCCTTCCGGCGGACCCGCGTAGTGGGTTGCTTCTTCTCCTGCGGTAACGGGTGGCAGGTCACCGATCGCCTCAGCGGTGGTGACGAAGCCGTCCAGCTGCCAAGGCGGGATAGTGCAATTCGGGAGCAGGTCCCCGATCCTCGCCGTCCCCACCGTAGGCCGGGGGAAGCCGTATCCGGCAGGAATCCCCAGGTCCTTGCGCCAGCCGATGATGATCAGTCGCCAGCGCATCTGCGGTGCCCCGTACTGGGCCGCGAGCAGCTCGCCACATGCCGCTTCATACCCTGCCTGGCTCAGCCCTTCCAGGATGGCGCGCAGGTAGGCCCCTCCAGCGAGCGTGACTAGGCCAGGCACGTTCTCGATGACCACGCAGGCAGGCCGCCAGGCAGACGCGAGCCGCAGCACCTCCCGGAATAGGTTGTTCCGCTTATCCCAGACAACCCGGGACCCGATCATGGAAAACCCCTGGCAGGGCGGCCCGGCGAACAGCAGGTCCAGCTCGCCCGGCGACAGGCCAGCCTCGCTCAGCACCTTGCCTGCGGTTAGCTCGCGAAGGTCTTCAGTGATGAACCTACCGGGCAGGTTCGCCTGATGGGTCAGGCTGCAAGCAAGATCGATATCTGTGGCAAGGTGAAGATCCCAGCCCGCCCGGACCAGCCCGAGGGACGCGCCGCCAGCCCCGCAGAACAGGTCAACCGCGGTCGGACTCATGCGCTCAGCTTGCCATCTGCCAGTGACATCGCAGCGCATTATGCGCCCCAAGCAGCACGTGTCACAGGGATCAGGACCAACCCGACCGCACAGACACCACGGCTTGGAGTCGCGCATCGGGTAGGAATACCTCCGGCGATCTCCGGCTCCGGGATGGCTGGGTTCCACTCTGACGCGGCGCCTTCGTTCAACGTCGGCGTGCACCAGGACGGCCTGGTCCACGTGTCCGCGATGTTACGCAGCTTTGTCTCGATCCGCGCGAGGTGGTCAGGTCCGGCGACGTGGTCCGGGTGAAGGTGCTCGGCGTCCACGCCGCCCGGAAGCGGATCTCGCTGACGCTGCGCCTCGACGACGAGCCTGGCGGCCAGGCCCGCGCGCCTCGCCAGACGCCGGCCAGGCAGCACCGCAAGCGAGCCGATGCACCGGCCACCGGGCGGCGCCAGGGCCGACGCGCTGCGCCGCGCCGGGCTGGGTAGCGACCGCCCGGCAAAGTCCTAAACGACACGCACTGATGAACGGCCTGAGCCAGCCGACCTGCGAAAACGTTGACTTGGCAGTAAATTGACCAACGGGGTGTAACTCGCCGTCGGCCCGCGACATATACCGGGTTGACCATCGATGGGAGGCGAGCCCGTGGCCGATCGCGGCGACCCCGAGCACGATCGCTTCAAGGCCATGTATCACGAGCACTATCCGGCCGTGCTGCGGTACGCCGCCCGCCGGGTGGGTGCCGAGGCGGCCCGCGACATCGCGGCGGAAACCTTCCTGACCGCGTGGCGGCGGCTGGACCGCGTGCCTCCCGGCCAGTCGCTGCCCTGGCTCTACGCGATGGCCCGTAAACGCCTGGCCAACGAACTGCGGCGGCGGGACCGGCGGGACCGGCTCGACTGGCTGATCCGCACCGAGGTGCTGCGCGGCCAGGATCTGGCCGGGCCGGAACCCGGCGAGCGGGTGGCGGACCGGCTTGCCGTGCTCGCCGCCCTGGACGCGTTGCGCCCCGACGATCAGGAGGCGCTGCGCCTGATCGAGTGGGAGCAGCTCGACGTTGCCGCGGCGGCCCAGGTGATGGGCTGCTCGGCCGCGACGTTCCGGGTGCGGCTGCACCGCGCCCGCCGCCGGCTGGCCCGCGCTCTCGGCGAGGCAGACGATCCGGGCGGCAGCGACCCGGATCGGGTCACCCGGGCCCCGCATTCCCGGCCAGAAACGGAGGTCAGGGCATGAAGCGTCCAGCGGACGCCGCCCGGTTGCTGCGGGAGAGCAATCCGGTGGCCAACGACGCGTTTGCCTGCGCGGCTGGCGACGGCCTCGGCCGGGCCACGTTCGAGCGCATCATCGACCTCTCGGCCGAGCCGGCTCAGGTAACCGGCCGCTCCACGCGCCGGCGCTGGCCATTCTGGCTGGCCGCCGTGGCCGCCGCTCTCGCGGCCATCGCCGTGGCGGCCGTCGTGGTGCCCGGGGCGATACTCAACGGCGCCGGCGGCCCTGTCGCCTACGCCGCGAACGTGGTGAAGGGCGTCAACATTGCGCTGAGCAAGGCCGATTCCGGCACATTCGCCCAGATGACGGTCACTACCACGGTCGCCCCGATCATCGGCGGGAACCCGATGACCACCGGGAAGCCCACGACGACGACCGCCGAGGAGTGGTCCTACGGTGAGCGGTGGCGCTCGGTCACGAACTCGGCGGCCGGGCGGCTGGTCTTCGGCGAGGGATTCGGCCCCTCATCCGGCTACACCCTGGTCAGCTACAAGAGGCGGACCTGGGCCAGCCTGGCGGCGGGGGCGGGCCGCCCGGCCGGGCCGCCATCCGGTGCCCACGGCTGCGGGCGGGTGTCCGCAGGCCCGGTGCTGTTCCAACCCACCCTGCCGGGCACCGGCCTGGCGCCCAAGTCGCTGCTGACCGTGGCCAGAACCCTGCGCGCCGCGGTCTCCTGCGGAACCCTGGACGTGGCCGGCCGGCAGCGCTTTGACGGGGTCGAGGCCATCAAGCTGACCAGCGGCCCGAACCGTCCGGCATCCGAGACCATCTGGGTGAGCCCGGGCACGTACCTGCCGATGCGGGTGGTTATCCGCTCGCACCCCGGCCGCTCGCTGGTCCTGAACAAAGACGTGGTCCTCCGGCAGACGGCGGACTTCACCTGGTTGCCGCCGACTACGCCGAACCTGGCCAGGCTGACCGTACCCATCCCTGCCGGGTTCCGGCACGTCAGTTACGACCAGGCCGCCTGGCCGATCCTGCAGCAGATGCCGCAGGGGCTGCTGCCGCCCGGCGCTTCACGCCCCGGCCAGGGGTACGGCGGCCAGCCCCCCGCCAAGGTCGCGCCCTACGGGCGCCCCCAGAAGTCCAGCTGACGGCGAACGAGGCAAGGAGACGAGACATGACCAGGACGTACCGGCGACCGGGCAGGCTCGCCGTCCTTGTCGCGGCGACCGCCATCGGGCTGGCCGCATGCAGCCACGGGCCCAGTTCCCCGCAAGTGGCAAGCCTGGGGACGAGCAGCGCCCATAGCTCAGGGGATCCGGCGGGCGGTGGCAGTGGCGGCGGGAACTCCGCGGGCGCAGGGTCGAAGGGCAACGCGACTCAACTGGTGGACAAGTGGGCCGCGTGCATGCGCAGCCATGGTGATCCCAGCCAGTCCGACCCGGTCATCAACTCCGACAGCGACATCGAGATCAGCATGACGAACGTCTCAGCGGCGACGGCCGGCCAGGCCCACGACAGCAGCGGCCCATGCGGCCACTACCTGGCCGCGGCCTCCAGCGCGCTGCGGGACGGCCAGCCGATGCCGCAGCCGCCGGATGAGGCCAAGCTGCTGGCGTACGCGCGATGCATGCAGGCCAACGGGGTCCCGAAATACCCCGACCCGGTGTCAGACAGCAGCGAAGGACCCAGCCTCAACAACATCGGCATGTCCCCGAACAGCCCGGTCTTCACCAAAGCCAACAACCTGTGCTCCAAGAAGGCCGGCGTGCCCTCCGGTAACGGCCCGGGCCCGGCCGGGGTCGTCCAGGTGTCAAGCTGCAATGCCCCGGCCGGTGTTCAGTGCTCCCTCCCCGGTGGGCCCGGTGGGCCCAGCGGGCCCAACCGGCCAAAGCCCGTCAACGGGTCGGGTGGGAATGGCTGAGTTCTCCGTCAGGGGGCTCCTCTCCACTAGACGTGCGCTGCTGATCGCTGTCATTGGCCTGGCCGTCGCGGCGGTGGCGGCCGAGGTGGCCGTAGCGGCCGCTGGCGGCGGTGGCGGCCCGGCCGCGTCGGGTGGTGGTGGCTCGGTCGCCACCGCGCCGGTGGTGCGGACCACGCTGACCAACACCGTGCAGGAGGGTGGGTCCATCGGCTACCAGGGCTCTTATACGGTCGCTGCCCCCTCGGGGACCAGCGCGTCTGCGCTGAGCCAGCAGGAGCAGACGGTGGCCGCGGACGAGCAGGCGCTGTCCGCTGATGAGCAGGCCGTGTCGGACGCGGTGGCGGCCTGGCCGCCAGGCGGTCGCCGCGGCCCGGGTCAACGTCAGCACCGGCAAGTCCACCCTGGCCGCGGATCAGGCCACGGAGAAGACGGCGTGCGCGGGGGCGGGGGCGTCGTCGCAGGCGTGCACCCAGGACAAGCAGCAGGTCAGCACCGACCAGACCCAGCTGACCCAGGCCAGGCAGCAGCTGGGCAGCGCGGAGTCGTCCGCGAAGACCGGTGACGACACGGCACAGGGCAAGGTCGGCGCGGACCGGGTCAAGCTGGCGGGGGACCGGGCCACCCTGGCCACAGACCGGCAGAGCGCGGTCAACCCGGGCACCGCCTATACCTGGCTGCCGGCCGCGGGTGCGGTGATCCGGCAGGATCAGCGGGTGTATGCGGTCAGCGGCGTGCCGGTGCCGCTGCTGTACGGATCCGTCGCCGCGTACCGGGCGTTCTACGTGGGCATGTCCGACGGCGGCGACGTGGCCGAGCTGACCCGCGACCTGATCGCGCTGGGTTACGGGAGCGGGCTGGCGCAGAGCGATCATTACTCGGCGGCCACGGCGGCGGCCGTGGACCGCTGGCAGAAGGCGCTCGGCCTGCCGGTGACCGGGGAGATTCTGCTGGGTGGGGTGGTGTTCGAGCCGGGGCCGATCCGGGTGACGTCGGTGACGCTGATGGTCGGTGCCTCGGTCGGCGGCGGAGGTGGCGGCAGCGGCGCGGGCGCGGCCGGCGGTGGCGGTGGCGGTGGCACCGTCCGACGGCCACGGGTATCAAGCCGGTGGTGACGCTCGACCTGGCCGTGACGCAGGAATATCTGGTCAAGCCAGGGGATGCGGTGTCGGTGGTGCTGCCGACGGCACCAGCACGATGGGCGGGCGGGTGGAGTCGGTGGGTGCCGTGGCGACCTGCCGGGGGGTGCGCACCGGCACCGCCACCGGCACCAGCAGCACCGGCGGCGGAGGGTCGGGGGACCAGTCGCCCGGCTCGTCCACCGGCAGCAACGGCGGGGCGGCAACACTCCCCGACGGTGACGGTCACCATCGGCTTGGACCACACCCCGCGGGGAGCGGCGCTGGATCAGGCGCCGGTGAACGTGAACATCACCTCGCAGCGGGCGGCCAACGTGCTGCGGTGCCGGTGAACGCCTGCTGCGCTGTCCGGCGGCGGATTCGGCGTGCAGGCGGTGACTGGGCGCGCCAGTCATCTGACCGGGATCACCACCGGCCTGTACTCCAGCACCCTGGTGCAGGTCAGCGGGCCGGGTATCCGGGCTGGGCTGCGGGTGGCGGTGCCGTCGTCGTGACCTGGCCGCTCCCGGGGCCGGTCCGCCGGGCCGGTCCCTTTCCCGCCCCCGCCCGGGTGCCGGGGCCGGTGCTCGAACTGGCCGGGGTGGTGAAGGAGTACCCCTCGGTGACCCGCCGGTGCTGGCGCTGGCCCGGGCTGATCTGCGGATCGGGCCCGGTGAGCTCGGTGGCCTCATCATCGGCCCGCTCCGGATCCGGGAAAAGACCCCGCTGCACGTGATGGGCACCCTGGACCGGCTGACCCGCGGCGTGGTCCGGATCGCCGGGCAGGACACCTCGGCGATGACCGACGCGCAGCTATCGGGCCTGCGGGCCCGGCTGGCTGGGGTTCGTGTTCCAGCAGTTCTTCCTGCTCGATGGGCTGTCCGTGCTGGACAACGTGGCCGGCGGCCTGCTGTACCGGGGCGGGCGGGCCGCCGACCGCCGCGCGCTGGCCCGGCAACTCGCCCTGCAGCGGGGTCTGGCTGGTCAACCGGGTGCAGCGCACCGGCCTCAACCAGTTGTCCGGCGGCGAGCAGCAGCGCACCGCGATCGCCCGGGCGCTGGCCGGGCGGCCCGCCCTGGTGATGGCCGACGAGCCGACCGGCAACCTGGACACTGCCACCGGCGCGCATCCATCCTGGAACTGCTGCGCGAACTGCACCAGGACGGCACCACCATCGTGATCATCACGCACGACCCGGATGTCGCCGCGGCCGTGGAGCGGCGGATCGAGATCCGCGACGGGAGGATCCTCCGTGACACGACGGCGCGTGCGTGACGCCTGCGCCTCCCGGCTCACCGGCCCCGACCTGCTGCGGGCCGGCAGCCTGGAACTGCGCACCCGGCGGGTGCGCGCCGCCCTGTCGGCGCTGGGCATCAGCATCGGCATCGCC
>CAVQPP010000300.1:0-3309 GCA_963714445.1 uncultured Actinomycetota bacterium | reverse complement strand
CCGCGCGCGGCGTCATCCCGTCGCCGCAGACTTTCTCCCGCGGGAACGTGGCTTTCTCCAGCACCAGCACGTCGATCCCGGCGCGGGCCAGGTAGCACGCGGTGGCCGAGCCAGCAGGCCCGGCCCCGACGACGATGACGTCAGCCTCTTGGGGGACTTCCTGGGACACGAAACCTTGTCCTGACTATCTTGTGAACCGCTTCACAGATCTTGAATTGCGAGGTCTAGACCCACCCCGGCGACGCGGCGAACCCACCCCGTGAGGTCAGTCCGGACGACGGGCCAGATGATGGCCACCACCCCGAGGGTCGAGTTGCCCGAAGGCGTCCTGCCGACCATCCCGCGGCGGCGATCCGCCGGGCCAGCTCGGGCTGGGCGGGCCAGTCCTGGATGGATTCGGCCAGGTACTCATAGGCCACCAGGTTGCCGGACAGCCGCCGGGCCACCGCGGGCAGCGCGCCGGTCAGGTAGCCCTCGTAGACCGCGTTCAGCCGCGACCAGGGCAGGTGGCCGAACTCGCAGACGACCAGGCGGCCGCCCGGCCGGGTGACCCGGCGGAACTCGGCCAGCGCCGCCTCGTGGTCGGCCACGTTGCGCAGCCCGAACGAGATGGTCACCGCGTCGAAGGCCGCGTCGCGGAACGGCAGCCGCATCGCGTCGCCCGCCACGAAGGCCACCGGGCCGTGCGGACGGCGCGCGCCGACCTGCAGCATGCCGAGCGAGAAGTCGCAGGCCACGCACTCGGCCCGGCCGCGGTGAACGTCCGCGACGAGGTGCCGGTGCCCGCGGCCACGTCCAGCACCCGCTCGCCCGGCCGGGCGCCGACCGCCCGCGCCACCACCCGGCGCCACCACCGGTCCTGGCCCAGCGACAGCACGTCGTTGAGCAGGTCGTAGCGCTCGGCAACCTTGTCGAACATCGCCGAGACCTCGCCTGGCCGCTTCTCCAGGTTCGCGCGCGTCATCCCCCACCCTGGCACAGCCCCGGCCCGGTCAGAGCAGGGCGGGGCGGCGCCAGGGCTCACCGAGGACGTGCTGGGCCAGGAACGCGAGCACGGTCTCATACCAGATGGTCGCGTTGCCCGGGCTGAGCACCCAGTGGTTCTCGTCCGGGAAGTAGAGGAACTTTGCCCCCGCCTGGCCGCTAGGGCCGCCGGCCAGGTCGGCCCACATCCGCAGCGCCTCGCCGATCGGCACCCGGTAATCCCGGTCGCCGTGGATGATCAGCATCGGGGTGGTGATCTCCGCCGCGTGCAGGTGGGGCGAGTTGGCCGAATACCGTTCCGGATGGCTCTGCGGGGTGCCGAACAGCCGCCGCCACAGGGCCGGCGAGTCGGTGGTGCCGAACACCTGGTCCAGGGCCCACAGGCTGGCGTGGCTGACGATGGCCTGGAACCGGTCGGTGTGCCCGGCGATCCAGTTGGCCATGTACCCGCCGAACGAGCCGCCCATCATGCCGGTGCGCGTCTCGTCGATGTCCGGCCGGGCCACCGCCGCGTCGGTGATCGCCATCAGGTCGGTGAACGGCCGGTTGCCCCAGTCGGCGTGCCCGCGGGCGACGAAATCGAGGCCGTACCCGGTGGACAGGGCCGGGTCGGGCAGCAGCACCGCGTAGCCGCGCGCCGCCATCAGCCACGGATTCCACCGCCAGGACCAGGTGTTCCAGCTGGACAGCGGGCCGCCGTGCGCCCACAGCAGCAGCGGCGCGGGCGCGTCGGCGGCGGCCGCCGCGGGCAGCACCAGCCAGGCCCGGAGCACCGCCCCGTCGCCGGCCGTGGTCTCGATCTCGGTCAGCGGCCGGGCAGCGCGGGCGGGCCCGCCGGCCCGCCAGGAGGTCCGGCTCTCCCGGCTGGCTGGCGTCCAGCCGCACCGCCGCGGGCGGGCTGCCCACGGCCGCCCGCAACGCGTATACATAACGCCCGTCCGGGGCCGGGCACAGGCTGGTATAGGCGCCGTCGTCGGTGGTCAGCCGGGTGACCGCGGCCGGTCGCTGGCCCGCCGGGAGTTCGGCGCGGAACACCGGGCGGCGGCCACGGTCGTCGGCGGTGAAGAACACGCTGCCGCTGTCCGCCGCCCAGGCCGCCTCGGCCGGCCACCGGTCCAGCCCGGCCAGCAGGTCGGCCGGGCCGGCGCTGCCGTCGAGCGGGGCCAGCACCAGCGTGACGTCCCCGGGCCGGGTGACGGTGTCGTGCCCAGCCCGGACGGCCAGCACCGACTGGCCGTCCGGGGAGATCCGCGGGCTGCTGAAGTCGGCGTCCGGCGCGGCCAGCAGGGTGCGGCGCGTCCCGGTCCGGGTGTCGATGACCGCGACTTCCTCGCGCAGCTCGCCGCAGGAGTCATACACCGACCAGCCGGTGACCGCGTACCGGCCGTCCGGGGTCAGCTCGAAGTGGTGCTCGTCCAGGGCCCGCCCAGGCTCACTGGTCAGGTCCCGTGGTGCTGTGCTGGCCCGGGGGGACGACCCCCCGGAACCCCCCGATCGCCGCTCCGCGCCGGGCGGCGGCAAGCCGCCGCGGTCGGGGTCCCCTGATCGGCGCTCCGCGCCGAGGCGGGCGAAGCCGGCCGGGCTGGCCCCGTCTGGGCTGGCCCCGTCCGGGCTCGCCCCGTCCAGGCTGGCCACGGTGACCAGGAGGCGGAGCTGATCCGGCCCTAGGTCGTGGTCCCAGTGCCGGACCGGGGCGGCTTCGTGCAGGATCGCGGTCACGCCCGCGCCGCCGGCTCTTCCGGCGCTGCGCGTCGTCGGCGACGCCGCTGGCGCCGGGCAGCACCGGGCAGGTGAACGCGGCCAGCGGCGCGGCCGCGGCGGTGGCCAGCCGCCTGATGCCGCCGGGCGGCGCGGTGAGCTGGCACGCCTCCCCGCCGTCCGCCGGGAGCAGCCAGAGCGCCCGCTTCCCGGCCGTCCCGTCGGCCGGAGCCGGGCCTGGCCGGTGGCCGGCCCGGCCGCCCCGCCCGGCTGCCGTCGGGCGGGGCGGGCCGGGCGGACAGGAACACCAGCGAGCCGTCCGGCAGGAACGCCGGGTGATCCTCGCCCTCGGCCGACCTGGTCAGCCGGGCCGCGGGCCGGGTCTGGCCCGGGCTGGCCGGGATCCGCCAGATGCTGGGCTTGAACGTGCAACCGTCCGCACTCAGCGCGGACACGCTGGCCGCCAGCCAGCTCCCGTCGGGCGACAGCCGCAACCCCGTCAGCCGGGGCAGGGCCATGTAGTCGTGCAGGTCATGGAAGGGAGTCACGCCTCTCGCCTCCGCGGCTGTCCTTGGGATCCCCCTATGACTACCGGCCCCCGGTCAGCGCCCTTCAGTGATCATGACC
>CAVQPP010000299.1:0-4163 GCA_963714445.1 uncultured Actinomycetota bacterium | reverse complement strand
AAATCGCAGGCCACACAGTCCGCGCCCGCCGTGATGAAGGCCCGCGAGGACGTGCCGGTGCCCGCGGCCACGTCCAGCACCCGCTCGCCTGCCCGGGCGGCGGCCGCGTGGGCCACCGCTCGCCGCCACAGCCGGTCCTGGCCCAGCGACAGCACGTCGTTGAGCAGGTCATAGCGGTCGGCGACCTTGTCGAACATGGCCGACACCTCGCCCGGCCGGCGGCTCCAGGCTGCGCGCGCGTCATGCCCCCACCCTGGCATAGGTCCGGCTCCTCCCGCCACCCGGCTTGGCACCGGACTCACCTTGTGAGCCGCCTGATGCATTTGTGGCGATCCCGATCTGATCAGGAATCGTGATCATACGTTTGCTGTCGCCGGATTCAGGGGGTCGTTGCAACGCGTTGATCGTCGGCGAGGAGCCTAGCGAATTCCTCGCGCGGGGGTGTGGTAGCCGAGGCGCTTGCGGGGGCGATCGTTGAGTTCGGCGGCGATGGTCTGGAGCTGGGTGCTGGTGTGACGGCTGAGGTCGGTGCCCTTGGGGAGGTACTCGCGGAGCAGGCCGTTGGTGTTCTCGTTGCTGCCGCGCTGCCAGGGCGCGTGGGGGTCGGCGAAGTAGACCTGGATGCCGGTGGCGGCGGTGATGCGTGGTGGCGGGCGATTTCGGTGCCGCGGTCCCAGGTCAGGGTGCGGGCGAACCAGGCGGGCAGGCGCTCATCCGGTCGATGACGGCGCCGGCGACCGCGTCGGCGGTGTGCCCGTCGGGCAGCGTGGAGCAGGGTGAGGTAGCCGGTGGTCCGCTCGACGATGGTGGCGACCGCGGAGTTGGACGCCTTCGACCCCATGATCAGGTCGCCTTCGTGGTGGCCGGGGACCAGCCGGCCCTCGCTTCGGGGGGCCGCTGCCCGATGGGACCGCGCCGACGATCCGGCCGCGGGTCTCCCCGGCGGCCGCGGCGGTGCCGGACGCCCGGCCGGTGCGCAGGCGGCGCCGCAGCTCCCGCCGCAGCGCGCCGCGGGGTAAACGTCCACGACTGGTAGTCGTTCGGGGCTGACCCGCATGCGCCGGGTCGTCGGGGAAGACCACCTTCAGCCGCCCGGCGGCCTGCTCGGGCGAGCAGCGGCGGTCCAGCAGACCCTGCACCTCGGCGCGCAGGACCGGGTCCCGCGCCAGCCGAGACGGCTCGGCCGGCGCTGCCGTTGCCAGGCCAGCCTGTGCGCCCGCTCGGGCTGATACGCCCCGGACCGCGGGTCCTCGTTCCGGGCCAGCTCCCGGCTGATCGTGGACGCCGCGCGGCCCAGCCGCGCGGCGATCTGCCGCCCCGCCATACCGAGCTCGCGCAACCGGGCCAGCTCATAACGCTCCTCCCGGCCAGGTAACGGGCACTATAAGTCACTCCGGCGGCCGGTACACCCCGCCCATCCTGTGATGCAGCCGGTAGGCATGGCTCCAGCGACACGCCGGCTGCCCGCGCCGCCTCGACGGGCTCAGCCCCGCCGCCAGATGATCCAGCCAGCAACCGCTTCCGCTCCGGCGGCAGCCCAGCGCGACCCCCATCGAACCGCAGCACCCTCCCAGGCAGGCAGGGCGTTGCGACAATCCCCTGAGCCCAGGGTCGCTACCACGACACCAATCGTCTGATCATCTTGCGGGTGACCGGCGGAGCCGGTGCGTCAGAGCAGGTCGGGGCGCCTCCAGGGCTCGCCGAGGACGTGCTCGGCCAGGAAGGCGTAAACCGTCTCGTACCAGACGGTCGCGTTGCCCGGGCGTAGGACCCAGTGGTTCTCGTCCGGGAAGTACAGGAACTTGGCCGCCTGGCACTGTGCCGCTGGCCAGGTCCGCACCACAGCCGCAGCGCCTCGCCGATCGGGACCCGGTAGTCCTTGTCCCCGTGGATCACCAGCATCGGCGTGCGGATCGCGGCCGACGTGCCGGTGCGGGCGAGTTGGCCGCGTAGCGCTCCGGGTGGGTCAGCGGGTCACCGAACTCTCGGCGCCAGTACGCGGGCAGGTCGGTGGTGCCGAACATCTGGTCCAGGGCCCACAGGCTGGCGTGGCTGACGATCGCCTTGAAGCGGTCGGTGTGGCCGGCGATCCAGTTGGCCATGTAGCCGCCGAAGGAGCCGCCCATCATGCGCGGTGCGCGTCTCGTCGATGTCCGGCCGGGCCACCGCCGCATCGGTGATCGCCATCAGGTCGGCGAACGGCCGCCGCCCCAGTCCCGTAGCCGCGGGCGATGAACTCCTGGCCGTAACCGGTCGACAGTGCGGGGTCGGGCAGCAGCACCGCGTATCCCCGGGCGGCCATCAGCCACGGGTTCCACCGCCAGTACCACGCGTTCCAGCTCATCACCGGTCCGCCGTGCACCCATAGCAGCAGCGGAGCGGGGCTGGCCGACGCGCCGTCCGGCAGCACCAGCCACGCCCGGACCGGCGTCCCATCGTCGGCCTGGACTCCATCTCCTCGAGCCGCCCCGGCAACTCCAGCGGCGAGCCCGGGCTAGCCAGCGGGGTCGGCTCGCTGCCCGGGGCCGTGACGTCGATCCGCACCGGCGTCGGCGGCCGGTCAACGGCCGACCGCAGCGCGTAGAGGAACCGGCCGTCCGGCGCCGGGCACAGGCTTTCGTAAGCGCCCTCGTCCGTCAGCCTGGTGACCTGGCCAGACTCGCAGGTCGCTGCGGTATACCGGCCGCCTGCCCCGGTCGTCTGCGGTGAAGTAGACCGCGCCGGAGTCCGGCGCCCACGCGATCTCCTGCGGGCGCCGGTCGAAGCCGGTCAGCAGGTCACGCGCGGCGGCTTCGCCGTCGAGCGGAACCACGACCAGGGTTACGTCGCCGGGTGCCGCATAGCTGTCGTGCTCCGAGCGCCTGCAGGCGACGAGGCGGCCATCCGGCGCGATGCGCGGGCCGCCGAAGTCGTAGCCGGGCGCGGCCAGCAAGGTCCGCCGCTGCCCGGTCGCCGTGTCGATGACGTCGATCTCGTCGCGCTGGTTCCCGGCGTCGTCCCACACCGACCAGCCAGTGACCACGCGGGGCCGTCCGGGGTGACCTCGAACGTGTTCTCGTCCAGCGCCCGGCCCGGGGCTCGCTGTCAGCTCCTTCGGCTGGGCACCGCCAGCCGGTCGCGCCGACGTTCGTCGCCCGCACCGCCGAGCCCCGGCGATGACCGCAGCCGGAGGCTGGTCCGGGCCGAGGTCATGATCCCAGTACCGGACCGGGCCCGGCCTCGTGCAGGATCGCCGTCACCCCCGCGTCGGCCCGGCTCTTCCGCCGCTGCGCGTCGTCGGCGATGCCGCTGGCGCCGGGCAGCACCGGGCAGGTGAACGCGGCCAGCGGTGCCGCCGCGGCGGTGGCCAGCCCGCAGATGCCGCCGGGCGGCGCGGTGAGCTGGCACGCCTCCCCGCCGTCCGCCGGGAGCAGCCACAGCGCCCGCTTCCGGGCCTGCCGCCCGGGGCAGCGTTTCGGCGGCGGCGCAGCCAGCTGGCCGGAAGAGGGAGCGGAGGAGCCGGGCTCGCCAGCCGGGCCGTCCGGCGGGGCGGGCCGGGCGGACAGGAACACCAGCGAGCCGTCCGGCAGGAAGGCCGGGTTGTCCTCGCCCTCGGCCGACCGGGTCAGCCGGGCAGGGCGGGGCCGGGGCCGCCCCGGCCCGGCCGGGATCCGCCAGATGCTGGGCTTGAAGGTGCGCCCATCCGCACTCAGCGCCGACACGCTGGCCGCCAGCCAGCTGCCATCGGGTGCCAGCCGCAGCCCGGTCAGCCGGGGCAGCGCCATGTAGTCGTGCAGATCATGGAAGGGAGTCACGCCTGTCGCCTCCGTGGCCCCCCCAATGGCCGCCGCGCCTGGTCACCGGCCCTCAGTGATCATGGCGGCGCCGACCGTGGCGTTGGTCGCCTCGTCGATCAGGATCAGCCCGCCGGTCTGCCGGTTGCGGGTGTACGGGTCGCAGAACAGCGGCTGGGTCAGCCGCAGGCTGGCCCGGCCGATCCTCGTTCAGCGCCAGACCGCTCCGCCGTTCTCGTCCCTGGCGCAGTGTGGTCGACGTTCGCAGCCGGCAGCGCAGGTCACGGCACGATCGCCATGACTCGTGCGCGAGGTGCGCTTGACCACCAGCCGGTCCCGGCCGCCCAGCGGCCGGGATGTCCGACATCCAGCACACCATGGCCTCGACGT
>CAVQPP010000298.1:0-27549 GCA_963714445.1 uncultured Actinomycetota bacterium | reverse complement strand
GCAGCTCCACCAAGATCTTGTCCCCTTGCACGGTCGTCTCGACGACCTCGGCACGAAGCCCCCGGTCGCGGCCGAGCGGTACCAGGCGAGCATCTCGTCTCGGTTGTGACAGCCGGACACGTCATCATCGGGTGGCCCCCACCTCACCTCCGGATCAAGCAGCTCGCGATACGCATCGAGATTCGCTGCCGTAAGCGCGGCTCCCACCTGGTTGGCCAGATCCTCCATCGTGACGCCATCGGTCGGCACGTGTTCACCCTTCACTCGCCCGGAGAACGAGCATGGCACGCCCGCTCGCACCGCTCCACATCGAATGACGTCGTGCACTTCCACGTCGGTTGAGGCCGAAGGGGGCGCGAGGTGATGTCGCGTCCGTGCGATCGCCGCGACGAGGGACCGGCGACATGGGTCAGTGCAGGTGCAAGTTGACGCCGAGCAGCACCAGCGGCCACAGCAGCACGGCAAGGATCGCCGACAGCGTCGTCATGAGGGAATGCACGTGCGCGAAGTACTTGTGCGAGTTCGCCACGATGATGCCGACGACGACGTACACGATGGTGACGAGGGAGCGGATCACCGTGACGACCTACCCAGCGCGGTGCGTAGTTACACCAAGAAGTGCGCCATCCATCGTGGTTTCAACGGCCCACGCCATACTTTCAGTCGCGAGAAGCGCGGCGACTGGACCGTCGAGCACGCCGGAGGTGCACGTGCCGTACAACACCGGGGACACCGCATGGCTGCTTGCGTCGACGGCGCTTGTCTTCTTCATGATGCCGGGCCTTGCGCTCTTCTACGGGGGGCTCGTGGGCGACCGGAACGTCATCACGACGATGGCACAGTCCCTAGTTGCAATCGGGATTGTCTCGGTCATGTGGGTCGTGATCGGCTACTCGATCGCCTTCGGGCCTGACCACTCCGGCTTCCTCGGAGGACTCCACTACTTCATGCTTCGCAACATCGGAAGCACGCCGAGCCCGTTCGCGCCGACCGTGCCGCCCTTGCTCTTCATGGCGTTCCAGATGAAGTTCGCGGTGATCACGCCGGCGCTGATCGCCGGGGCGTTCGTCGGGAGGATGAACTTCCGGGGCTACCTCGTGTTCATCGCGCTGTGGTCGCTCCTCGTGTACTGCCCCTTCGCGCACTGGGTGTGGGACGGTGGCTTCCTCGGCGCCAGCGGCCTGCACGCGGTTGACTTCGCTGGCGGTGCCGTGGTCCACGAGCTCCGCCGGCGCCTCAGCCCTGGCGGCCGTCCTCTACGTGGGCCGACGCCACAAGGTCGACCGTCCCCACAACGTCCCGCTCGTACTGCTGGGCGCGGGGATCCTCTGGTTCGGCTGGTTCGGCTTCAACGCGGGGAGCGCCGGAGGCGCGAGCGGTGTCGCCGTCGAGGCGCTCGTCAATACGCAGATCGGCGCGAGCGCGGGGATGCTGGCCTGGATGGCGATCGAGTGGTCTCGGCGCCGCAAGCCATCCGTCATCGGCATCGCCTCGGGCGCCATCGCGGGTCTGGCGGCGATCACGCCCGCGTCGGGCTACGTGCCGACGTGGGCGGCGCTCGTCATCGGTGGGGCCGCCGGCGTCCTCTGCTACGGGGCCGTGCTGCTCAAGTCGAGCCTTCGCTACGACGACGCGCTGGACGTCGTCGGCGTGCACTTGGTCGGGGGGTTCATCGGTGTGATCCTGACCGGCGTCTTCGCGAGCGTCGTGATCAATGGAGTCACGGGCGGCACCGTCCAATTCGGACGCGAGGTCGTGCTCGCGCTCGCCGCGCTCGTCTATCCCTTCGCCATGACGATGGGCATCTTGTGGGTGACGGACAAGACGGTCGGGCTCCGGGTCGGCGAGGACGACGAGCTGGCAGGCCTCGACGTCGTGGAGCTCGACGAGGTCGCCTACGAGTGGCCGTGGGTGCCGTCCGGAGGTGAGGGAGCGCTCCCCCAGCAGCCGGCAGATTCCAGCCACCAGTAGCCACTGCAGATCACCCCGTGTCGAGGGCGTGAGCGCTTGCGCCAGGCCGTACCTGCAATCGCGAGTCAGACGTGAAGCGAGATGGTGAAATCCGTCAAGAAATGGATCAGCGTCTCGAGTGGGAGTGCTCGGTCGGACCCGCCACACAGTCCAATCTGGTAGCGGAACTCAAGTACCTGCAATCGAAGGGCGACCGGGTCGTGTCACTTGCCTCGAAGTCGATCGACGGCGTCCCGTGTCGAGGATTCAAAGTGACCCCGTCTCGAGCGAGCTTCATCAAGTTGTCGCTTCGCTCGCCCTCGTACCTAGGGTTGAGTCCCAGCCAGCGGGCCGATGTTCGGCCGGTGATCTTGGCCGAGAAGCCGCCCACTTTCAAGGTGTGGTTCGACGTCGCGGGACTCATGCGTCACGTCGAGCGGGAACTTCGCAGTAGGCCCGACCACATCGGGCGTGCTCACCATGGACTTCTCCAACTTCGGGACGCCCGTGTCCATCAGCGCACCAGCCCCATCGAACGTGGTCTCGTCGGGTGGTTCCTGTCCGACATGCGACAGATCCAGGCAGCAACCCTTCAATTGAGGATCGCTGCCACGGCGGCATCTGCTGAGCACTCGTTCGTGGCGAAACGCAACTCCACTCGAGACGTCGCCCTCGACGGCTGGGTGTCTACCGTCGTTGACGGGCGGACCCGGCTAGACCTCAGTGCGCAATCTCACCAAGGAGCGACGATGATCCCGATGCCCAGGGTTGTGGCTGCCACCGAGTGGCAGAAGAAGCGAGAAAAGCTGCTATCGGCTGAGAAGGAGGCGACTCGGGCGCTCGACGCGATCGCGGCACGACGTCGCCGGCTGCCGATGGTCCGGATCGACAAGCAGTACACGTTTGCCTCCCCGTCGGGTCCGAAGTCGCTCCTCGACCTCTTCGAGGGTCGGAACCAACTGGTCGTGTACCAGTTCATGGACAACGGCCCTGACGCCTTCTGCCCGGGCTGCACGTGGTTCACGAAGAACGTCACCGACCTGGGGGACCTCGCCGACGCGGGCGTCGCTGGTGCACCGGTCGACGTGCCGCTCGACCAGATCGATGGCTACAAGGTGAAGATGGGTTGGGACCTCCCGTTCGTTTCCTCGCGCGGCACCGACTTCGCGGCCGATTGCGGCGCCGACGGCGGCTTCATGCTGAGCGTGTTCCTCCGCGACGGGGACGAGATCTACCGCACGTACAACACGACGGCGCGCGGCGTCGACCGACTCCTCTTCGTCAACAACATCCTCGACCTGCTCCCTTACGGCCGCCAGGAGGACTGGGAAGACTCGCCACCAGGTTGGCCGCAGCACCCGACCTACGGGTAGGCGGGCCAGCTACCCGCTCGCGTCCCTGGTGGGTCGCGTGCTCAGCTGGACAACGTCGGCGCTCGCTCGCCCCGCGTGGCGCCGCTGCAGTTGCACCATGTCGCGCACGTGCTCGTCCTGGAGTGCCGCGGCGATGGTTCGCAGCAGGCTCTGTCGCGCGATCTCGCTGACCGAGGTCTTGTCGAGGGCGGCGAGCGCGTCGAGGATCTCGCCTTGGCCGTCGGTGACGCGGACCGCCACGAGCCGCGACTTGGGGTTGTCGGCCTTCGGTCTGCCTGCCATGCGTGCCTCTCGTGTCCGCATTAACCGTAACTTGATAACAACAATCTGCGCAACTCAGTTAGTGCCACTTTTGTAACTACATGGCTGTAGTTCCCAGCCTGCGAGCGGATCGGCGCGGCTGGGTAGCGTCGCCGCCGTGGCAGCCCCCCGGACTCGGACCGCGAGCCACCGCTCGTGACGAGGGACGGCGTGCCCTCCCGGTGGGTCGGCTGGGACCGCCGTGGCGGTGCGATCGGCGCGGAGGCCGGCACCGGCGACCTCCCCGACGTCCCCGGCATGGACCGCTACGAGCCTCTGGCCGTCGCCGGTCGCGGGTTCCGTCCGCCGCACTTCCTCACCGTCGACCAGGCGGACGTCGAAGCGATCGAGCCCGGCGCGGGTCTGCGAGCGACCTGGAAGCTGGCCTACCGCGAGCTGGCACGGACCGCGCCACGGCAGGTCGAGCCGTACGCCATCTACCTGCTCGGCGTGAACCCTCCCGAGGGCGCGACCGGCGACGACTCGCGGTCTTCAACGACTTCTACACGAGCGTGCACCTGGTGGAGGTCGCGGCGCGTCGCAACGCGCTGCGAGCGGTCCGCTTCGAGCTCGCGGAGGTCATCAAGGCGCCGTACCCGTCAGCCCCGCGGTTCCTCGCGGTCTACGAGGTCGACGAGGACGGCGCGGCGAACCGGCGGCATGCCGGGCCGCCGTACTCGAAGGGCCCGGCCGTCTGGCAGGGCCACACGACGCCGTGGCGGCTCTGGTACCGACGCTTGGTGGCCTGACCGACTCCTGCTACCTGCAGATGGTCACGTGGGGCGGCTTCGGGGCCGCGGCCAGTCTTGGAGTACTGCGCCTTGTAGCCCCACGCGCGGTGCGGGCCCTAGCGGCGAAGTGGAACGTCGAGGCCGTGAAGATCTTCGTCGCGCTGTTGATCGAGTCGGCCTCCGTGACCTCCTGGGCGCCGTTCGAGTACTTGGACACGATGCGCGTCACGCCGCCGGACTGCGTCATCGGGTAGAAGAACCCGTAGGTGGCCCAGTAGCCCGTGCCGCTCCGATAGGGAAAGTTCGCGAACGAGAGGCGGTAGAAGCAGCCTCGGGTTCGGCGCGTGCGTGATGATGCCCTCGTACGCCGCCTTGGTCGTGACGTAGAACTGGATGGGGTAGACGGCCGGGCACAGCGTCGCGTGGCACTTGGGGACAATGGGCGTCAGGGTGTCGACGAGCCAGGTCACCTTGCCATGTGCCTGCACGAGCTTCATCTTCTCGCGCGACGCGTAGTAGCCGGGCTGGAACTGCTCGTCGCCCCACACCCAGCGCGAACTGTCCGTCCTGCCCACCGACGACACGATCCGGACGTAGCCCGTCTGGAGATCTGGTAGCTTCGAAGGCCGTTCGTGGTCGACACCGCGACCCGGTAGTACGAGATCGACTGCGGATTGCCGGTCGCGCCGGCGCCCAGCGCGACCCCCGCGTACGCGAGTGTCGACACGGCGACCGCGCCGGCGATCGCGGCGATTGCTCCCTTGCGAATGTGCATCCCGATCCCCCGTTCGCTCGTCGGCTGCTGGACGCTCGCGGATCGTACCTTCGCGGGGAGCCGCGGGCGTGGCCGCAGCGCGCGTCTGTTCGAACCACCTTCCAGTGCGTGGCGCCACAGGTGTGCTCGCGCCTCGATCGCGTTCGCGACACGACGGGGCGGCTGCGCCGCGGCTGCTGCGCTGCGAGGCGTCGCCATCGCCCGTCCGCGAGACAGGGCGTTGACCGAGGATTGCGCCGTCAGTCCCAGCCGGTTTGCGGAGCGCCCGCTCATCCTGGGCGGCCGTCGCGAACCGGGCCCAACCGTCGTCCGTCGGACAGGCGGCGGACCCGAGCCTCCAGCAGGAATGCTCCGTCGGGCGCCAATCGATCGGCACCGCCGCCCCCCGCCAATCACGATGACGCCGGACGCCTCGACGTCCTGGGCCGTCGGGCGGGGCGTCGTCAGGCGCCCAAGAATCGTCAGTAACTTGCTAGCAACCAAGGCGGCCAGAGGAGGCAGATCGTGGCAGCGCTCAAGCGTTCCCTCTTCATCGGCATGACAGTGGTCGCCTCGATGGGCGTGGCCGGCGCCGCAACGGCCTCGGGCGTGACGGCGCGGCGCGCCGCGCTCCCGGTGCCGGGGACGCCCAGCCAAGTCGCTGCGCTCGTCGCGGCTGCCACCAAGATCGAGAAGCTTGCCGTCGCCCCTTGTCCCCTCGCTCCAGAACGCCGGCTACGACAACGCGGCGAACTACTACCCCGTCATCAAGCAGCAGTGCGTGGGCACGACCCAATGCGTCTTCGGCGATAAGTCGAGCCTCGACGACGGTGGTCCTCTTTGGCGACTCGCACGCGGCCATGTGGCTGCCGGCCCTCGTCTACGACGGGACGCATCTCCACTTCCGGGTCGTGCTGCTGTGGTACTCGGGGTGCCCGGCCGCGGACCTCACGGTCTGGAATCCGAGCCAGCACGGCATCGACAAGGGGTGCGACGGCTGGCGGTCGAAGTCCATCGCCCAGATCAAGGCGCTTGCGCCCTCGCTGGTCCTCCTCACTGACCGCACGACCGCGGTCAACGGCGCCACGAACAAACCGATCCCCAACGCCACGTGGAAGGCGGGGATGGCGACGACGATCTCCTCGTTCCTGTCTGCCTAGCGAGGTCGGGCTGATAGGTGACATCACGGCACTCTCGAAGGCCGAGCCCTATTGCCTTGCGTCGAACCCGAGCAAGGTCCAGAGCTGCTCGGCGCCCAATCCCAACCCCGCCTTCGCGACCCACGTTGCCGACGAGAAGGCGGCGGCGAAGGCGCAGAAGGTGCCATACGTCAACCCGCAGCGCTGGTTCTGCACCAGGTGGTGCTCCCCATCGTCGGCAACATGGTCGCCTACTACGACACCCTCCACGCCTCCGCCACCTACGCCGAGTACCTCTCCTTGGTCCTCGAGCAGGCCATCAAGCCGCTGCTGCCGCCTGGCTGAGGTGTTCAGCCCTGCGGGTGGGCGATCTGGAAGACGTTGCCGAACGGATCGCGGACCATGCCGCGACGGTCCCCGTAGGGGGTGTCGAGCGGGGCCTCGAGCGACTCGGCGCCGGCAGCCAGGGCCCGGTCGTAGACCTCGTCCGCGTCGTCGACGTACACGTAGAGGAACGCGCCGAACGCCTCGCGCTCGGTCGCCGCGGACACCATGAGCAACGAGTCGCCGATGCGCAGCTCGGTGGGAAGGCCGTCGAGCACGTCTCCGACCGCGCCGAACGTCGCGGAGGAAGGCTGCCTGCCCTGCGACGTCGGCGACGAAGATCCGAGGCGTGATCGAGCCGAGCCGGCCGCGGTGCCATCAGCTCGGGTGCCAGCGGTGGCGGCGCAACGGCGAGCCATCCCGCGCGCCCGCGACGAGCCCGAGTCGCCGCCGCACGCCTACGTCGCCGGCCTCCACCTCGACCTCAGGCGCTCGCCGTCGCGAGCGCCCACTGGTAGTCGGCCTTCCCGTTCGGCGCCCGCTGCACGGCGTCGCGGACGACGACGTCCTTCGGGATCTTGAAGTGCGACAACGAGGCGCGAAGGAACGCACGGATCTCGTCGGCGGTTGGCGGCGGGGTGCTCGTTGAGCCCACGACCGCGACGCACGCGCTGCCCGAAGCGCTCGTCGGGCAGCCCGACGACCAAGCAGTCATCGACGAGGGGATGGCGCTTGACGGCCTCTTCGACCTCCTCGGGAAGATCTTCTCGCCACCGGAGTTGATGCAGTTGGACCCCCGCCCGAGGAGGGTGATCGCGCCGTCGAGGTCGACGGTCGCCCAGTCCCCGGTGATGACGAATGACTCACCGTCCAGCCGCACGAACGTGCGCGCCGTCTTCTCGGCGTCCTTGAAGTACCCGAGCGCCGCGGTCCGGCTCGCGAGCAAGCCTCGCTCGCCGCTTCCGCGGACGACCTCGCGACCGTCCTCGGTGACGACGCGCGTATCCGGCGAGAGCATGAACTGCGCGGTGGGCGAGCCGTGCTGATGGTCGGCGGTGCTGAGGGCGTAGGTGCCGCCCTCGGTCGAGCCGAGGGCGTCGACGAGGATGGCGCTGAGCCGCGAGCGGAGTCCGTCCTTGATCTCTGCGCTCCAGATCGCACCTGCCGACACCACCATGCGGATGCTCGAGACGTCGTAGGGGGCAGCGGTCGCCTCTTGCTCTTCGAGTGCGCGCAGCAACGGCCTCGCGAACGGGTCCCCGACGAACACGAGCCGGGTCACGCGCTCGCGCGACGTCAGGCGCCACACCTCGTGCGGATCGAAGGTGCGCGACTCGAGGAGCACGATTGTCGAACCCGACAGGAGTGCCGGCATGGCGCTCACCCACATGCCGGTCCCGTGCATGAGCGGGCAGCACGGAAGGCTGACCTCGGCGCCGCGGGCCGCGACCGCGCGGACGAAGTCGCCGACTGTGTCAAGGGAAGTCGGCACGTCGAGTCCGAGCAGCGCGAACGCGCCGAGGAGCCGCTCGGTGAACTCCCCTTGGGCGTACATGACGCCCTTCGGCATCCCGGTGGTGCCGCCCGTGTACAGCATGTAGAGGTCCTCGCCCGCCCGCTGCTTACGAGGTTGCGGCTCGTGTGCCGACAGCAGGTCGTCGAATGCGACGGCACCGTCGAGGTGGCTCTCGCCGTCGTCGACCTCGACCAAGAGGCGCAAGCGGGCAAGTCTGTCCGCGAACCCGCCGCACGCACTCGCCGAGCGAGGCGTGGAACACGAGGACCTCGGCGTCGCAGTTGTCGAGCAGGTAGCGCAGTCTCGTCGTCGAGGTAGCGGTAGTTCACGTTGATCGGCACCGCGCGATGCTTGAACGCGCCGTGCTGGGCGATGAGGTACTCCGGGCAGTTGTCAGAGGTAGAGCCCGACGCTCGCGCCCTCAGGGGTCGCCCGTTGCCGCGAGCGCGGGACGCGACCGAGCCGCGCGGCCGTCGAACTCGGCGTCGCTCGCCGCCGGTCGCCCTGGACGACGGCGTCGTGGTCACCGGCCGCGTCGGCGACGGCCTCCCAGACCGTCGCGAAGTCAAGGAACACGGCGCCGCCTGCGAGCGCAATGGGCCGGGCGAGCCGCATGCTCGGTCGCGGCGTCAACCGACGCGCGCCTCGGCTGCGCCGTCGAAGACCACCACGCCGTCCTGGTTCCTCGTCGCCACCTCAAAGGCCGCACGTCGTCCCGCGACGTCCTCATCGAGACCGACGACCGTGGCAGTCGTCGTCAGCGTGTCGCCCGGCCAGACCTGCGCGGTGAAGCGACCGCCGAAGCTGGTCAGGCGGCCGTCGCCTACGAGGTCGGTCAGCATGCGACCCGTCATCCCCATTGGGTCAGCATCCCGTCGCGAAGACGCTCGGATACCCCGCGACCGTCGTCGCGAACACCTCGTCGGTGTGGATCCGGGTTGAAGTTCCCCCGAGGCACCGGCGTGTTGGACGTATCTGCGCTCCCGGGTGAGCCCCTCTACGACCACCGACTCGTGTACGTCGCCGACGGCGAAGGTGCGTGCGGCCTCGTTCACTGGTCGCGCACCGTCTGGGACGTGAGCACACTGACCGCGCGCGCGGTCACGACCGGCTCGCCCTGCTCGTCGAGGTACTCGGTGATGCCCTCTCGGAACGTGAGCAGCCACCGCGGCGCCCCTGCTTCTCCCACGTCGCCCCCGGCCGCGTCTGAACGGTGAGCACCTCGCCGGCGCGCAGCGGGCGGTGGTAGGTGAAGTGCTGCTCGGCGTGCAGACCGGTGCCCCTCGCAGCCGGCTCGCTCCTGGTCGGGGAGGCCGTGGCGCCCTGGGGAGGCGAACTAGCCCCGGATCCGACCACGTGACGCCGGGCCTCGGCCGCAGCGGGTAGTCCGGGTCGAAGTGTGCGCTCGCTTGGACGAAGGTGGGCGGCGCGATGATGCCGCCGACCTCGGAAGACCGCGCCACAACCTCGTCGTGGTAGACGGGGTTGAAGTCGCCGATGGCCCGCGCGAATGCCATGACGTGCCCTGCCTCGACCGGGAACCGCTGCGCTGCCACCGCGCCTCCTCGCCGCCCGCGCTCGGCGGCCACTCACGGGTCATCCCGCGGCGGCCGCCGTCCCGAGTATCCAAGGTGCCGGCCGACATGAACAGCACGCCGACGCCCTGTGCGACGCTGATCTTGACGTCGGGGACCTGCGCGGCCGCTTCGCCCCGGACCTGGCGCACCGAATTCTCGGAGCAGCGAACATCCCGTACATGCCGGTGTGCGTGTAGGACAGGCCACCGCCATTGGTGTTCATCGGCAGCCTGCCGCCGGGCGAGGTGTTGCCCTCTTCGATGAACGCGCCGGCCTCCCCTCGCCCGACGAAGCCCAGGTCCTCGAGCCCGTAGATCGGCAGGTGGGCGAAGGCGTCGTAGACCATCAGGTGGTCGACGTCGGCCGGGCGAGGCCCGGACTCGGCGAACGCTCGGACGACGAGACCCGGAATGCCTTGGAGGTCGTGAAGTCCTCCATCATCGAGACCATCGGCGTCTCGGCAGCCTCGCCGGTCCCGAGCACGTAGACGAGCGGCTTCGGACCCGGGTTCGCCGTGCCCGTTCCGCGGACGTCACGACGAGCGCCCCGCCGCCGTCGGTGACCACGCAACACTCGAGCAGGTGCATCGGGTAGGCGATCAGAGGCGAGGCGAACACGTCGTCGACGGTGATCACGTCGCGGAACTTCGCACGCGGGTACCTGGGACGACCAGCGTCGCTGCGCGACGGCCACCGAGGCGACTGCTCGTGCGTCGGCCGGTCTCCTTCATGAAGCGCAGGACGCCCATTGGGAACATCGTTGGCGGTCCGGCGTGCCGTAAGGCACTCGAACTGGCCCTGGGGAGAGGCGGGGTCAGCCCGCCCGGCGAGCCACCGACCCTGGAGCGTACCCGACTCACCGTGGGTGATCAGCACGACGTTGACAGTCCCCGCTATCGCCGCCGCGGCGTGGCGGACGTGCAGCAGGTACGAGCAGCCGCCGACCATCGTGCCGTCGACGTAGGTCGGGGTGATGCCGAGGTAGTGGGCGACCGCGATCGGCGGCTGCCGGCCGACGCGATGCCGTCGACGTCGGCCATCGTCGAGCCCGGCGTCCGGTGACGGCTCGTCGCGCGGCGTCGACGTGCAGTTGAGCGCCGGCACCGGGCACCGTCCCGATGCGCTCGGTCTCGGCGGCGCCGACGATGACCGCCTCGCCGGGCGTCGTCACGGCCGAGCCGGCACGGGCCGGAAGACGGGGACCTGCTGGTCGCCCCTCGCCTCGAAGTCCACCGAGAGGCCCATGTCGAGCACGAGGTGCTCCGGGTCGTTCGGCACGCCGACGATGTTGGTGAGAAGGCGCGGACCCTCGTCCAGCTCGACGACGGCGATCGCGTAGGGGACCTGGCCCTCGAAGCCCGGTGCGGCTCGATGGCTGATCACGTAGGTGTGGAGCCGGCCCGATCCTGAGGCTGCGAACCACGAGACCTCCACGGCGGCGCAGCGCGGGCAGCTTAGCGGCGATAGAAGAACACGTGCCGGCACGCGGCGCAGCGCTGCAGGCGCAGGCGCGCAGCTTGTCCCTCCGATAGAACTCGCTATGGGCGTCGGCTCGGGACGGGCTTCTTCGAGGCGTCGGTCATCGCGATGCTCGTGGCTCGGCCCGTGTCATCAGCGGTCTCCGTCCAGGGGTTCGCGCCGCAAACGGGGCGCACGACGTCGCGCGTGAAGTTAGATCGACCTCGCCGACTCCGGCAAGCCGCGGTCACGTCCGTCGGCATCCGGCGCGCGTGGCGACCGCGCCGGCGGGGCGACTTCGTCAAGTCAGACGCGGCCACCCAACTCCTTCCGACCCGAGGAACGGTGCCAGTCCGAGTCGGGGTAGCACCGTCGAAGCGTCCGGACCGGCGCGCTACGAGCGACTCGAAGTCCACCCCGTAGATCGAGCAAGTGCGCACAACAGGTACATGACCTGCGCGCCCTGCTCGTCGGTGAGGCCGCCGTCTCCAGGGCGAACTTGTGCGTCTTCGTCGGAGCATCCCGTGAGTCTCGCATCACACAGGGCACGAAGGGTCAACGAGGCGGTCGATCACCGACGAGTTCTCGCTGCCCATGACGCTGCGTGGCAGTAGCATCCAGGCGGTCAGCGCTGAGGTTCGTCTCGTCACCGACGAGGAGCGCGGACGGTGGTTCGAGCCAGCTACGGTCGCGCCTTCTTCCAGCGCCATCCCGAGGGCGCCGCCGAGCACTACCTGACGACCTATGACGATGGTCGCACGCGCGGGGCGTTCGACGGCACCGCGGTGATCGGCACGCTGCGCTCGTTCGCGACCGACCTCACGGTCCCCCGGGCCGTCGACGGTGCCGGCCTCGGCGCTCACCGCGGTGTCGGTCGCGACGTCGCACCGACGCCGTGGCGTCCTTCGCGGCATGATCGTGCCCGACCTGCGCGACTCCAAGGCGCGAGGTGAGGTCGTCAGCATCCTGCTCGCGTCCGAGTACCCATCTCCGGCCGCTTCGGCTACGGACCCGCCACCGAGCAGGTCGTCTACGAGCAGGCGTCGCAGAGCTGCGGTTCATCACCCCGAGCGAGGGAGCGGTCGACTCGTTCGAGACCTCCGTTGGGTCGCTCGCCCCGCCCGTCTACGACCGGTTCCGCGCTACTCAGCCGGGCTCGATCATCCGTCACGACGAGTGGTGGGACCGCGTCACGCGTCAGATCGTCGTTCCCGACGTCGAGCCCTGGAAGGGCTTCCAGGCCGTCTACCGCGCGCCGGATGGCGAGGTCGAGGGCTACGCCGCTGTACGAGGCAAGTTTGACTGGACCGCCAACCCCTGGCGCGGATTTCGCTCACCGTCCACGAGCTGTCGGCTGACGCCGCGCGCTTACCGCTCGCTCTGGGAGTTCTGTGCAGTGTCGATCTGCAGCAGTCCGCACGAGCACCAGGACGCGCGGTGGACGAGGTGTTGCCCTTCTTGGTCGACGACGCGCGAAAGGTCCGCGTCACCGCACGAGGCGACTTCCTCTGGGTTCGGATTCTCGACACCGAAGCCGCGCTCGCGGGCCGCCGCTACGGCTGCGAGGGCCGGCTCGTGCTCGAGGTGACCGATGGCTTGGCGCTCGCGTCGGGACGCTTCGCGGTGATCTGCGTGCCCCGCTCGGTCACCCGGACCAGCCGGGCCCGCCGGTCGGTGCGACGGGACCCGCTCGGCGTATCCCGCCTCCTCAAGTTCGTCCAGCGTGACCACCATCGTGGTCTTGTCCAGGCCGGACCCGGGCCAGCTCGATCTGGGTAACTCGCCGGGCAGCGCGTACATCAGCACGCAGTGCCCGCGCGGGGTCAGCCCGATCTCCTGGAGTGCTTCGGTCAAGCCGGTGGCCAGCACGTAGCTGGCATGGGACAGCAGGAAGCTGATGTCAGGGACGGCCCGCTGGACCGCGTTCGCCGTCATGACCTGAGCATACGTACATAGGTCTGTTCCGGGATCATCCCACGGCCGGCCTATCTGAGCGGCGCGGTGGGCGTACCAGGCGGTCGAGTGGTACTTCCCCGGGGAGCACCAGTCGTTCAGCGCCAATCACTACGAGAACATCTGCACCGGCAGCTACGTGCCCAGCCCGTAACCGCGCGGGTTACTCCCGGCAGGCCTGCGCGGCCGCGCCGAACAGCAGCCGCTTGTGCGCGGCCAGCGTCCGGCGGTCCTTGGCGGCCAGGCCCGCGGCCAGTTCGATAGCCTGCGGCAGTACCAGGTCGGCGGCCACCGCCTGGTGCACGATGCCGGCCGCGGCGGCGTCCGTCCCGCCGAAACGGCGGCCAGTCAGGATGGCCTCCTGCGCCGCGCGCCGGGGCAGCTTGGCCTCCAGCACCGCGTACATCGGGCCGGTGACCGGCAGGCCCAGATCCGCCTCTGGCATGCACCAGTAGCCCCGGTCCGCGCGCATGACCGCGACGTCGTGCGCGATCGCGAGCACCGCGCCGGCCCCGAACGCGTGCCCGTTGACCGCGGCCACGGTGGGCAGTGGCAGGGTGAGCAGCCGGGCGTTGAGCTTGTTCACCCCGGCCAGGAACGCGCCCGCCTCCGGGTCACCGGCCAGCCAGTCCAGGTCCAGGCCGTTGGTGTAGAACTTCCCCTCGCCCGTGCTGACCAGTGCGGCCGGGCCGTCGGCCGCCTCGACCTGGTCCAGCGCGGCGTGCATCGCGTCCAGCCACTCCTGGTTGAACCGGTTCTCGCCGGCCGCCATGCGCAGGATCCAGACGTCGCCGTCCCGGTCCAGACTGATCACCGAGGGTCTCCTGTCCGCGCCGGGTATCCGCGGCCGGCGGCAGGCTCAGGTTACGGCGTGATCAGGAAGCGCGGCGCGGCTGGAGTGAGCACGGCGCCGGTAGGCGTGACGGACCACACCGCGTCAAGCTCCGCGGTGATGGCCGCGAGCAGCGCGGGCACGTCGGTGGCCGCCGACGCGTGCAGCGCCTCCGCCACGATCAGCACGTCGGCCGTGCTGTCCTGCACGGCGGACAGGCCGCTCTGCCGGTTCGTCCAGCGGCGGGCATGCGCCTGGCCGTCCTCGTCGGCGAAGATAACCTCACCGGCGGCCGGATGCTCCACCTCGCCGGAGAACGTCAGGTACTTCTCGTCACCGGCCGCGTAGCGCACCGCCAGGCCGCCGCTGATCTTCGCGAGGTCGAGCACGGCCACCGGGATGGCGAACGCCAGCGAGGCGGCGTTGCACAGGTCGACCAGGGGATGCAGCTGGGGCAGTGACCCTTCCTTGCGGAACCGCCGGAGCAGCGACTCGGACGCGCACCGGTACTGGGTCGGCTTGAGTCCCATCCGGGCGAACGCGCGCCGCCAGGCCTGGATCTCGGGCAGCTCGCTTTCCGTCGCCCCCGCCAGCCGGGACGCGGCCACCGCGGTGAACTCGGCGGTGCGGGCCGGGACCGGGACGCCGGCCGTGATGCCGCTGGCGGCCATGACGCCGGGCACCAGGTCCGGGAAGTCCCGCCAGATCTCGGCCGAGTGCTCGAAGTACATCAGCTCACCTCACGGTTTCGATGTCCCGGGCAGGCCGGGCGGTTTCGTGCGGCCGTCCGGACGAGCGGGACCGCAGGCCGAGGGCCAGCCCGGCCAGGACCACGGCGACGCCCGCCCAGACCAGCGGCCGGGGCGCCGGGCCGCCCAGCAGGATCCCGGTGGCCGCGGCGGCGATCGGCGCCACGCCACCGAGCAGGCCCGCCCGGCGGCGCCCAGCAGGCCGACCGCCGAGTACCACAGCACGAACGCTACGGCCGTGATGACAGCAAGGTAGCCGACCGCGAGCCAGTCCTCCGGGCGGAGCCGGGTAACGGCGGCCGGCCCGTCGTGCGCCAGGCCCGCCCCGGCGTAAATGGCGGCCGCCATCCAGGTGGCGTGCACCGAGACCCCCCACGGGCGGTGCCGGCCGAGCACCGGCATGGCCAGCAGGGTGAACGCGGCATCGCAGCCACACACCACGGCGGCCCAGGCCACCCCGGTCGCGTCGGTCCGGCCCAGCCCGGTGACCACCGCCGCCCCGCAGGTCACCACCAGCGCGGCGGCCAACCCGGCCCGGCCCGGGCGGATCCGGTCGGCGAGCGGGCCGAGCACGGCCAGCAGCGGCGGGACACAGGCCACGGCCACGCCGAGCACGGCCGGCTCGGCGTGCCCGGACCCCTGAACCAGAGCGATGTTGAACAGCACCAGGCCGGTCAGCGCGACGCCGCAGAGCCAGAGCCATTCGGTGCCCCGCGGCCTGGCCACCCGCTGGCCAGCCACCCGGGCGAACAGCACCAGCAGCAGGCAGGCGACCGCGTACCGCACCGCCTCGGCGGTGAGCATCGGCGAGGTGGCCAGCACCGCCGAGATGGCCACGCTCCCGCCCACCATGGCGATCGCGGCCACACCCATGGCCACCGCGCCCGCCGTGACCGGGGCAGCCGGTCCCGGGGCACGGGTAGCGCGCGGCCCGGCTGTGGGGGGCCGGTCGCGGGTGGCGGTACGGAGTTCGGGCACGACGGCCACGCTAGGGCCAGAATGGTCCGGCTAACAGAACCATTGAACCGGCTCTATAGTGGACCAATGTCTGCCGCTGACCGCGCCGGGGAGTCCGCCTGCCGCCGCGCACCGGCCGGGGCGGACTTCCTCCAGCTCGATCCGGCGACCGCCCCGGCCCGCGGGCTGACCAGCTGGCTGGCGGGCGCGCTGCGGGCCGGCATCCGCGACGGCCGGCTGCCCGCCGGCGCGGTGCTGCCGGCGACCCGGCTGCTGGCCGGTGATCTCGGCGTGTCCCGCGGTGTGATCGTCGAGGCATACCAGCGGCTCACCGACGAGGGCCTGGTCAGCGCGCGGCAGGGGGCCGGGACCACGGTGCTGCCGCGCACCCCGTCGCCCGATCCGGCCGCCGCCCCGCCCGCCGCCCCGCCCGCCGCCGTGCCCAGCCCGGGCCGTGCCGCGCCTGCCGCTCAGGCCACCCCACTGCGCACGCCGACCGGCACCCCCGCGGTGCTGGAGCTGCCCCGGCAGTGGCGGGCGCACGCGGAGCTCGACCTGTCCCCGGGCGTGCCGGACCTGTCCGCGTTCCCCCGCGCCGCCTGGCTGCGCGCCGAACGAACCGTGCTGGCCAGCGCCAGCGCGGCCGATCTGGGTTACGGCGACCCGCGGGGCAGCGAGCGGCTGCGCACCGAGCTGACCGGCTGGCTGGCCCGCACCCGGGGCATCCGGGCGCAGCCTGACGCGATCATCATCGTGGCGGGCGTTGCACAGGCCATGGCGCTGCTCGCCCAGCGGTTGCGGGCCGCGGGCCTCAGCCGGATCGGGGTGGAGGACCCCGGCTCCCGCGGGGCGCGGGACGAGCTGGCGCACTGGGGCCTGCGGTCAGTGCCGGTCCCGGTGGACGAGCACGGCCTGGACGTGGCCGCGCTGGCCCGCAGCGGCGCGCGGGCCGTGCTGCTCACCCCCGCGCACCAGTTCCCCACCGGGGTCGTGCTGGCCCCGCCGCGCCGCCGCGCCCTGCTGGACTGGGCCGCGGCCGGCGGCCTGGTCATCGAGGACGACTACGACGCGGAGTACCGATACGACCGGGCCCCGGTCCCCGCCGTGCAGGCGTCCGGCCCGGACCGGGTCGCCTACACCGGCAGCACGTCCAAGACGCTAGCCCCGGGCATGCGGCTGGGCTGGCTGATCCCGCCGGCCCGGCTGCACGCCGACCTGGTCGCCGCCAAACACGCCAGTGACCTGGGCAGCCCGGCGCTGCCCCAGCTCGTGCTGGCCCAGCTCATCGCCAGCGGCGAGCTGGACCGGCACGTCCGCCAGGTCCGCGCCCGGCAGCGCGGCCGCCGCGACACGCTGCTGGCCGCGCTCCGCGAGCAGCTGCCGGGCGCCCGGGTACAGGGCGTCCCGGCCGGGCTGCACCTGCTGATCACGTTCCCGGACCTGCCCGCAGGGCCCGACGACACCGGGCCTGACGACACCGAGCTGGCCAGCCGGCTCCAGCAGGACGGCGTGCTGGTGCACCCGCTGTCCTGGCACCGGGTGGCCAGCGGGCCGCCGGGCGTCGTCCTCGGTTACGCGGCGCACTCACCGGATCAGCTCCGGGACGCGGCCGGCCGGATCGCCCGCGCGGTCCGCGCCTGGGCATCCTGACCGCGCGGGCGGCACGCGGCGGAGGGAGATTGGACCATACTCAGGACATGGCTGTGCACGTGGTGCGCTACGGCGACCAGCCGGATCTGTGGGCGCAGATCGCCGGGCTGACCGGGGACGTCTGGCCGGAGTACAACACCCACGGCGACGAGCTCAACCGGTACTGGGGGCAGCTCTACGACGTGTTCCCGGAGTATCAGTTCGTGCTCGTCAACACGGACTCCGGAGAAGTACTGGCCGAGGGCCACACGATCCCGGTGGCCTGGGACGGCACCGAAGCCGGCCTCGGGCCGGGCATCGACGCGACGATCGCGGGCGGCTTCGCGCTCCGGTCGGCGGGCGGCCAGCCCACGGCCGTGTGCGCGCTGGCCGCCGAGATCCTGCCGCGCAATCAGGGCCGCCGGCTGTCCGGCGTGCTGCTCCAGGGCATGGCCGGGCTGGCCCGGGAGGCCGGCCTGGGCTCGCTGATCGCCCCGGTCCGCCCCAACCTCAAGGAGCGGTACCCGACCATCCCGATCGAGCGGTACGCCTGCTGGGTGCGCGGCGACGGCACCCCGTTCGACCCGTGGGTCCGGGTGCACACGGGGATGGGGGCGCGGACCGGCCCGGCGATTCCGCGCTCGCTGCACATCACCGGTTCGGTAGCGGAGTGGGAGTCGTGGACCGGGATGCGCTTCCCGGACACCGGCGACTACGTGTTCCCGGCCGGGCTGGCCACCGTGCACATCGACCGGGATACCGGCACCGGCGACTACTGGGAACCCAACATCTGGCTGATCCACGAGGTGCAGCCGGAGCAATGACCGACGGTGCGGACGCGGCGTTCTGCGCGAAGACGCTGCTCGACCGGGCCGGCCTGCGCGGCGTCGACGCGATCCTGGCCGGCCTCACCGCCGAACCTGCCGCCCTGCTCAGCGCCGTCGGCCAGGCGGAAGCTCGGCTCGGCTAGCCTGGGGCAGCCCAGCCGAGGAGGCAGCCGGTGCCAGCCGATTACGCGAAGATCCGGGACGAGAACATCGCCCGGTACGGCTGGGACACGGCCGTGCTCGACCTGCTCGGGCACCTGTACAGCGAGCGCACCCATTTCATCTACGAGCTGATCCAGAACGCCGAGGACGCCGGCGCGACCGAGCTCGCGTTCGAGCTGTCCGGCGACCGGCTGGAGGTCCGGCACGACGGCCGGCCGTTCACCGAGGACGACGTCCGCGGCATCTGCGGGGTGGCCCGGACCACGAAGTCCGCGGACCTGACCACGATCGGGCAGTTCGGCATCGGCTTCAAGGCGGTGTACGCGTACACCCGGACCCCGCGCGTGTACAGCCGCGGCGAGCACTTCCGGATCGACAACTACGTCCGCCCAGCCGCGGTGGACCCGCTGGACGAGGCCGGGTCAGGCACCCTGTTCGTGTTCCCGTTCGACCACGACAGCGTCCCCGCGGACGTCGCCGTCGCGGAGATCTCCGCCGCGCTGAACGCCCTCGATCCCGGCATCCTGCTGTTCCTGCGCGGCATCACCCGGATCCGCGTCGGCGGCGCCGGGGTCACCGAGTCGATGATCGAGCGGCGCACCGAACCCGGCCCGGGCGCGCGCCGCCGGGTCAGGCTGTCCAAGGGGCAGCGCACCGAGGACTGGCTGGTCTGGGCGCGCCCGCTGGACCACCTGGGCCACGCCGGGCACCAGGTCGAGGTCGCGTTCCAGATCGCCGCCCAGATCGTGGCCCAGGCCAGTGCCCCGCTCGCCGTCTACTTCCCGACCGAGAAGGAGACCTCCCTCGGATTCCTGGTCCAGGGCCCATATCGCACAACGCCGGCCCGGGACAATGTGCCGGAGCATGACCCGGCCAACCAGGCGCTGGTCGGGGAGACCGCGGTGCTGCTCACCGACGTGCTCGCGGACCTGCGGGCCAGCGGGCTGCTCACGGTGGACGCGCTGCAGGCGCTGCCGCTGGACGCGGCCCGGTTCCCGGCCGGCTCGATGTTCCGCCCACTGTTCGACGCGGTGCGCGCGGCGCTGGCAAGGACGGACCTGATCCCGGCCGCGGGCGGCGGGCACCGCGCCGCGCGGGACGTGCGGCTGTGCGGCGAGGCGGCGCTGCGCGACCTGCTCGACCCCCAGCAACTGGGCCTGCTGCTGGCGGCCGGCCAGCCGGTGTGGTTCACCGACCAGGCCATTACCGAGACCGCGACCCCGCTGCTGTGGCGATACTTCCGCGCGGAGATCGGCCTCCAGGTGCTCAGCCCAGAGGACTTCGCCGCGCGGCTGGGCGGCGAGTTCCTCTCGGCCCAGGCCGATGCGTGGATCACGAGGCTGTACGCGTTCCTCGATGGGTACCCGTCGCTGTGCCGGGCGGGCGGCCCGGCCCGGGACAAGCCGATCATCCGGCTCGAGGACGGCAGCCAGGTCGGGGCGTTCGGCCCGGCGGGTCAGCCGGCGGTGTACCTGCCCGGCCCGGCCGGGACCGGGCTGCGCACCGTGCGGCGCGTGATCGCCGAGGTGCCCGCGGCCCGGCATTTCCTGGCCGGGCTCGGCCTGACCGAGCCGGACCTGGTGGCCGAGGTGCTGGACAGCATCCTGCCCCGCTACGACGGCCTGGACGTGGCCCAGCTGGACGCGGCCCAGCACGCCGCCGACCTGGAGTGCATCATGATGGCGCTGGACCAGGCGCCGGCTGGCAGCCGGCCACGGCTGCTCGACCAGCTCCAGCAGACCGCGTTCCTGGTCGGCGAGAACGCGAGTACGGGCGTTACGACAATGAAGCCGCCGGGGGAGCTGTACCAGCGCAGCCGGGAGCTGGAGGCGTACTTCGACGGGAACCCGGACGTCTGGTTCGCGGGGGACGGGTACGGGCCGTGGCTGATGCAGCTGCGGGAGATGGGGGTGCGGCCGGAGGTGCGGCCGCGGGCCCGCGCCGCGGACGCGCTGGGGTACGTGGTGACCGCGGACGAGTTTGCCCGGCACGAGCGCGGGGTGGCCGGGTTCGACCCGGGGGCGGAGCTGGACGGGCTGGATTTCGCGCTGCGCCATCCGGGGCACGCCCGGTCGGAGTACGTGTGGAACATGCTGCTGGCGCCGCACCGGGCGCTGGTCGCCGGGGTGGTGGAGAAGTCGGTGCACGACGGGTTCCGGGACGCCAGCCGGGAGACCGTCCGGTCGGTCTTGGGCGCGGCGGCCGCGCACGAGGCGTGGCTACCGGGGCCGGACGGGAGGTTCCGCCGCCCAGGCGAGTTGTCGCTCGACGACCTGCCGCCGACCTACCGGCGGGACGAGACGCTGGCCCGGGCGCTGGACATGAGCCAGCCCGCGGTGGCCGAGGCGGCCCGGCAGCTCGGCGTCCCGCCGGACGTGCTGTGGGGCCTCAGCGCCCACCCCGACCTGGTCGCGATGCTGCAGCGCGAGCTCGCCGCCCGGCCCGGCGCGGGCCACCCCTGAACTGCGTGAATGCTTCATTCATGCAGTGGGGACGGCATGAATGAAGCAGCCATGCACTCGTGAGTCACATTCGCTGCGCGAGCTGGGTCAGACAGGCAGGTGCAGCCTGGTTGGACAGCTCTCCGTCCGCATGGTGGTACAGTCCGTTGTTGGCGCCACGGACGTGGCGACCGACACCACTCCCAGCCGGAGGCTGGAGAACGGAGACGGGTCAATGGACCCTAAAAACAGCGTGATCATCCACGCGCAGTACGCAAGACGCATGCCGGCACCGGCTGACGCACCGACTGAGCTGGCCACCGTCGATACGCACATCTTCCGGGTAAAGGCCGCTGAAATACCGCCGGGTATTCCCGACGACGCGAACCCCCGCACGCCTAACCTGAACCGCCAGGTATACCGGCGGGTCCGCGCCTCCCTCGACGGCAGCGAAGGCACCGGATCGTTTCACCTCAAGCACGGCGGGATCGTCCTCGTCGCGGAAAAGGTCGAACGCATGCCGGACGAGCGTTACCGCCTCTGGTTCAATCCCCAGGTTAAGCAAGGTATCGCTAACGGGAACCACAGTTACCGGCTGATCCTGGAAGCTCAGGAAGCTGACACAATCCCGGACAATCAGTACGTGGAGATCAAGGTCCACACCGGGGTACCCGCAGATGTCGTTCCGGATCTTGCAGAAGGCCTCAACACCTCCATGCAGGTCCGGGAAGAATCCCTCGCCGACCTGCGGAGCCAGTTCGACTGGCTTAAGGAAAGCCTGGCGCCGGTGGGCGACAAGGCGATCTCGTGGCACGAAGGCGACGAGGGCGAGTACGACGTCCGGGAAGTGATCGCCCTCCTCATGGCGCTCGACCCCACCCGGTACACACTCGAAGACCCCATCGGCATCGAGAACACCTACGCCAGGCTGTCCTCGGTATTCCGGTCATATCTGACTGATCCAGACAAGGTGAAGCGGTTCGGGCCGATCGCCCTGGAGGCCATGGAGCTTTACGAGTACATCCGCTACTCAGCGGTCTCGCTCTGGAAGGGACGGTTCCGGGGCACGCTGATCGCAGACCGGAAAAAGAACTCCATGTTCACCTTCCCCTTCCTGCCAGACGGGAAGGGCGGTACGCGCCAGTCCGATACCCGGCTTACGAAAGCAGCCGCAATACCTTCATTTGCGGCATTCCGCGCACTGGTTGACGTCCCCGAACATGGCGATGCCTCGTGGCGTTACGACTTCGAGGAAATCAAGTCCATGTGGGACGACTACGGCAGCGACGTAATGCGTGAAGTCCACGACGCCGTCACTAAGCAGCACAGCGGCAACACACATTACGCCGGACGTTCGGTGATGCTGTACCGCGCCACCACTAAGACGGTAGAACTCGCGGATCTCCGCCGCCGGATGCGGATCTCCACCGCCGGAGAGAGCTAGGCAAATAACCCGGCGGGCGGGATTCGGAAGCGACCCGCCCGCCGGGCCGACTACCATCGCACAACACACACGAACCGTCCGTACGCTCCGGACTGCCCGTGCAGGTGCTCCAGGCCGCCTCCGCCTCCCCCCCGCCTGATCATGTAAAGTTCCGCAGGAATCAACCGGAGCCATGCCCATGAGCGGTCCGCGCCAGCACTTCCTACCCGCTGCCGTCATCGGTCGTTTTGCCCCCGGACCAGAATCCACCTCAGCCCGCGACCGCAAAATCTGGGTTCTGCGCCGTAACGGGACAATCACTCGCCAGTCCGCAACCACCGTCGCCTACCAGAACAACCTCTACGACGCCGACGATATGCTACTCGCCGGCGGCGGCCGCAGTGGCAAGCTCATGGCCGTGCCACTCGACATTGACGGCTACTGGGCGTCCTCCGAAGAACGGGCCAACCCCGCCACCGACGCCCTCCTGAAAAACACCCGCGGCCCGTACCCCGCCGAAAGCTGGATCCACCTAGCACAGTACATCGCCAGCATCTTCGCCCGCTCACCTGACTTTCCCGCAGACCACAACAGCCGCCTAGGTCACACCCCTGGCGGCCCGCTCGACAAATTCCTCACCAAGGAAAACGTCAACGCGGTCCGCATCCTCGAAAACATGCGAGTATCAGCCGCCGTTGCACGCGCGCGCTGGACCATACTCCTCAGCCCCAGTCACCCACTGATCATGAACGACCGGGGCGCTACAGCCCTGTACCACATCCACAACGACAGTTACGGGTACGCCGTCCCTCTGCGCCCCCATCTCGCCGTTGCACTCGAACGAGGCCCCTGGGACAAACCCATCGTCTGGGTCGACAACGCCTGGCGCATCGACATCCCGACCTACACGCTAGACTCCGTCGAAGCCCGGAACCTAAATGAGGCAACCTGGCCCCAATGCCGCCGCGAGGTCTACGCCGGACACGAACCAGAACTCCGCCGCCTCAAACAACACACCCCCGCACCCCCACCCGACGCGATCAGCCCTGACGCCTTCAGCTATGCACGACTCCTGGGCCTGTCACCCAGCCTGCGCCGAGACAGCGAAAACCTCCTCCAGCACCTCTCAGCCGGCATCCCACCACTAGTCGACCCAACCCGCCCACCCATCCTCAAAATCTGATCTCACTCAGTCAGGCTCCATGGTCTTGATCGATGCGGGAAGACCCGCCGAACTCGGTCGCCACACTTGTTGCAGTCTTGCCCCTTTCGTCTATCATAAAAGCGTGAAGTGGATAATTGAGCACCTAAATATAAGCTTCGCTTCGCTCTTAATCTCTTTTGTCTCGCTCTGGATCTCCGTCTTGGCGGTGAGACATGCAAAGCGGAGCGCCGACGCGGCCACTCGCGGAGCTGCGGCGGCCGAAGAGCAGGCCGTTGCAGCAGCCGATCAGGTGAGCGAAGCGAGAACTGCGCTTGCAGAGGCGAAAGAATCTTCCAGGCTGATGCAACTTGAGAACGCGCGTGCACGGTTCAATAGTCAAGCACCAATGCCTGTCCTATGCATAGAACCTAATGTATCGAAACCACTGGTTTTGCGAGCGGCCAAGGGTACCAGGGAACTCCTCAGCCGCAGAAAGCCGTATCCTCATCCCCCGATTGATTCCGCGGAAGAGCCCAGAGTGCTGGACTACTGGGATAATCGGTGGGATGACATCTATTGCATTGTTCGGGGCACTATAAAGAACGACGGCCCTCAATCAATGAGAGTGCTGCCGTCTGGACCGGTATTCATCGAGGACGCGACGGTTCTGTTTACTGGAGAATTGAGGAAGCCGCCGAGAATCCATCCAAGCTATCAATGCTACCTCCTGGGCCCTGGCGAAACAGCACTCTTTGAGTGGCGGGCAACGAACACGCTGGATGCATGGGTGGACCTTCACGAGGGTATCGACAATGCAATTCGTGTCAGTGCAGAATTTACCTGCCTGCCAGGAAGTTACGATGAGGGAATAACGCGCGTAATACTGAGATGTCACGACAACCCGCTTTATCCCATTGCGGGCACGGAATCTGTCGTGCTCCGTCCGTCCACTAAGGCGGTGGCGCGTAAATGGAAAGTCGCAGAACGTAACTTGTGCGAAATCAGCATCAGCATCGATAGAGACTACCTACAGGATACTAGACGACTCCGGGCATCATTGACTGGTGAGATTTGGGACGGCCTTTTCTTCTCCCCTCCACGCCCTGATCGCTGATCAATGGCGAACCCGGTGAGCGCTGCATACCTACCTGTGAACCCCCCGAAAAACGCACACGTGCCGCACACCGCCACCACAAGCACCGAACTGCACGTGTGTCTACTGTCAGACTTCCTCCGGGGCCGCCGCCTTGCCTTACTGCGGGTTTGCTGGCTCAGGTACGTAACGAAAGTCAAAAGCAGCGGGGGGACACCTGTCCGTGGCCATGAGAAAGTCCCCGTGTGTGGCCAGGTCTAGGTCCCCACTGGTGGCCAGTTAAAAGTCCCCATCCCTCGTTCGCCGTGTCTGCCGGGAGCCGCTGGCCCCCGATCTGGCCGCTGGGCTGCGACGGCTCAAGCTCGCCGCGATGCGCCAGCTCGCCCCCGAACTGCTCGTTACCGCGAAAACCCAGCGGTGGGCCCCGGAGGAGCTGCTGCGCACCCTGGTCGAGGCCGAGATCACCGCCCGGGAAGCGTCCAACGCCCGGACCAGGCTGAAGAACGCCGCGTTCCCGGTGACCAAAACCCTGGAGGAACTCGACCGCAGCGCGTCCTCGATCCCGGCGCCGACCCTGGACTACCTCGCGTCGCTGGAATGGATCACCGCCCACGAGAATCTCTGCCTGGTCGGACCGGCCGGCACCGGTAAAAGCCACCTGCTGGTAGCCCTCGGCGCCGCCGCGGTGCAGGCCGGGCACAAGGTCCGCTACTTCACCGCCGCCGACCTGGCCGAGACGCTCTACCGGGGCCTGGCCGACAACTCCGTCGGCAAGATCATCGACACCCTGCTCCGCAACGACCTGATCATTATCGACGAGGTCGGCTTCGCACCCCTCGACGACACCGGCGCGCAGCTGCTGTTCCGGGTCGTCGCGGCCGCCTACGAACGCCGCGCTCTCGGTATCGCCTCTCACTGGCCCTTCGACCAGTGGGGCCGGTTCCTGCCCGAGCACACCACCGCCGTCAGCCTCCTCGACAGGCTGCTGCACCACGCCAGCGTCGTCGTCACCAACGGCGACTCCTACCGCATGCGCGAAGCCAGAGCCAAAGGAGGAACCACCCCGAAGAAGAACTAATCAACCCGAGGGGTGGGGACTTTTACCTGGCCACCAGTGGGGACCGCAACTTGGCCGTTGACAACACCAAGGGGAACCCTTCCCCACAGCCCCAGGGATTCCCCTCAGTTTCCCCCCGCACCCCTCTTCCTGCTCCCCTCCGGGCCCACCCAAGGGCCCGCTACGCGGGCCACAACCGCCAAACGCACAGGCAGAGGCAGCAACCGAGGAAGCACCCAAGGCACAGACCGAAACCATGGCGAAGGCAGGAACCGCAGCCAGCGAGGATCGGTGCCTCCGTGCGACGCGAGGACGACCATCCGCAGGTGTGAGCGTGCAGGTCCGCGTTGACAAAGAGCACAGAGCCCGGGGTCCAAGCGGCCCCGGGCTCTCTGGTGCGTCCGGAAGTCAGGCTAGGTCGAACTCTCCAGCCTTGACGCCGGCCATGAAGGCAGACCAGTGGCCGGGCTGGAAGGTCAGCGCCGGGCCAGTGGGGTCCTTGGAGTCGCGCACGGCCACGACGCCAGGCAGGTTGCGTGCTACCTCCACGCAGCCCCCGCCGTTCCCGCCGCTAAAGCTGCTCTTGCGCCAGATTGCGCCGTCTACGTTGGTGCCCATTGCTCCTCAGCTACTCTCCTGATCAAGTCCCGTGAGGCTGCCCGGGGAAGGGCTTCCGCCCGGAGCGTGTCAAAGGTCCCAGTGATCTTCGCTACCACGGACGGCAGTTCGGTTGTCTGCCCTTGGTCGGGTGATTCCAAGTAGACGATACCCGGGGCAGCCCCCTCGCTACTCGCGATGGCAAAGGCTCCGAGCAGGCCCACATGTGCCCCGACCTCGGCGGGCACGACCTGGATCGTGTATCTGGGCCGGTCTGCCAGGTTGACCAGGTGTGTGAGCTGGTCGTACATGACCTTTGGCGAGCCGATGCAGCGGTGCAGCACTGCCGCGTCCAGGATGATCCAAAGCGTTGGCGGGGTGGGACGCTCGAATATCTTCTGCCGTTCGATCCGGCCATTGACCAGGGCATCTAGCTCGTCATCGCTGCCGGCCGAGCGCCAGGCGCGAAACAGTGCGCGAGCGTAATCTGCGGTCTGCACCAGCCCAGGCACGAGCAGCGGTTCCCACCAGCAAAGCGCCGTCGCACGGCGTTCAGCCTCCAGCCACGCCCCGAACCAGGACGGGTAGCCGCTGGTGCCGCCGTCCAGCGCGAGAGTCAGCTCATATAGCCGCACGAACAGCCCGCCCGCCTCTGGCAGCGCCTGGTCCGCGTGCTGCGCGAGCTGCTTGGAGGGTGCCCGCTCGCCCGTCTCGACTTTGCCGACCTGCGCCCCCGAGTAGCCCAGCCTGCTGCCGAGCTGGTCTTGGCTTAACCCCGCCTCAATGCGCCAGCGCCGCAGCTCAGCTCCGAAGAAGTTGACCAGCCCAGCATTCGGATCTAGTTCGCGCGCTCCGGGCATCTGAGCCCTTCTTTCGTCCTCAGTCCGCCGTCGTGACGTGACGGTCGGACACGACCTGACGACGCTCCGTCCTGCCTGGTGATCCTAAGCCGCGCTCGCAAGGATGGCCATAAGTGATCGGAAAGCGATGGGATGGCGCGCAGATGATGCCTGTAAACCCCGGCCCCGTAGGCTCCGGGCTACCCGATCCCGGGTTAAGCGCGCTGGCCGCCAAGAGCACTGGCTACCTCGTCTGGTGCGAGCAGCCCGAAGGCGAGCACGGCCCGGTCAGGTACGTAGCCCAGCGCAAGCCCGGCGTCACCGGCGGTCCGTACTGCCTCGTCACCCGCGACTTTGACGAGCTGAGAGACCTGCTCGCCTGATCAGGCACCCGCGCGGGCATGGGGGCTAAACCTTCATGCCCGCGCGGGCTCCAGCGGAAGGCGCTGGCATGCAGCATGAGTTACCGAAACGAGACCGGGACGAGGCAGCTCTTGCCGAGCTGAACGCGCTGCGGCGCGACTTCCCCCACTGGCACATCTGGACCGGAGTTGGGGGGCTGCTCGTCTACGGCCGACGTCAGCTGAGTTCGCCACCCGCTGTCAAGCGCGCTGCGGACCTGGGCGACCTGCGCCAGCAGATGACCGAGTGGGAGGCCCACCACCTGTACTGACCAGATCCCAGAGTGCTGGGCCCCTGGCGGACCGACGGAGTGGAGGCCACCG
>CAVQPP010000297.1:0-4431 GCA_963714445.1 uncultured Actinomycetota bacterium | reverse complement strand
TGCTGCCGCGCTCGAACCGGGAGAACGGCGAGTTCTGGCTCGACGGCCAAGGCGAACTGTGGGTCGGCCGACGTCGCTCGCTCGCCGAGGCCGGCGCCGAACTCGGCGTCGAGACCCGCGACAGCCGGGAAGCCGCCGAGCGGATCGCCGAAGCGATCGCCGCCGCGCCGCGCGTGATCACGCGAATTCTGCGTGGACACGACCTGCCGCTAGACGCGGCGCTCGCCAACGCGGACGCGACGCGTCAAGAGAACGCAGAACTAGCCTCCGTGCGCGACGAAGAACTCAAGATCTTCATGGCCGGCCTGCGTCTGGTCAAGGACGATTGGGAGATCGAGCAGCTGCGCGAGGCCTGCCGGATCACCGTGCGGGGGTTCGAAGACGTCGTGCGCGAGATGGCCGGAGCGGTGGCGACCTCCGAGCGGTGGATCGAGGGCACGTTCTGGCGGCGCGCCCGCGTCGAAGGCAACGACGTCGGCTATAACTCGATCTGCGCCTCCGGACCGAACGCCACGATCCTGCACTGGACGCGCAACGACGGACCAGTCCGCCCCGGCGACCTGCTGCTGCTCGACGCCGGAGCCGAGTCCAAGACGCTGTACAGCGCCGACGTCACGCGCACCCTGCCGGTCTCGGGCGAGTTCACCGAACTCCAGCGCAAGATCTACGAGGCCGTATACGACGCGCAGGAGGCGGGCATCGCGGCGGTCAAGCCGGGCGCGCAGTTCCGCGACTTCCACGAAGCCGCGCAGCGCGTGCTCGCCGAGCGGCTGATCGAGTGGGGACTGGTGGACGGCCCGTTGGAGCGCGTGCTCGATCTCGGTCTGCACCGCCGTTACACCCTGCACGGCACCGGCCACATGCTCGGTCTCGACGTGCACGACTGCTCCGACGCCCGCGTCGAAGAGTACGTCGACGGCGTGCTCGAACCGGGCATGGTGCAGACCGTAGAGCCAGGGCTCTACTTCCAGCGCGACGACCTGACCGTGCCGGAGGAGTACCGCGGCATCGGCGTCCGGATCGAGGACGACATCCTGGTCACCGCCGACGGCAACGAGAACCTGTCCGGCGGCCTGCCGCGCCAAGTGGACGAGATCGAGGCGTGGATGCGGACGCTGCGCAGCTGAGTTACTGCGCAGTAGAAAAGCTGCGTCACGTTCACCCGGTCGCAACCGGTCCGCTTTAGCCTCCGAGGCATGACAGAACAGCAGGCTGATTCGGACCAGTCACCTGAGCACGACTCGTCCGGCAACTCGTCCGGACATGACCCGTCCGACCACCGTGTCTCCCGGCGCGCTGTTATCGCCGGAGCCACCGCGGCCGGCGCCGCGGCCCTGATCGGCGCAACGGCCCGGCGGCCGAGCGACGCGCAGGCCCGGCTGATCGACACCGCGCTGGCCGCCGCCACCAGCGCCAGCCTCAGCGACGTCAAGCACGTCGTGGTCCTGATGCAAGAGAACCGCTCCTTCGACAGCTACTTCGGCACGCTGTCCGGGGTGCGCGGCTTCAGCGACCCAGCCGCAATTCACCACACAATAGATGGCGTGAGCCACCCGGTCTTCGACCAGTTCGGCTACCAGCCGGGCTCGGGGCCGAGCGCGTCCGGTTACCTGCAGCCGTTCCGCCTCCTCAGCGACCCACCGCTCGAGGACGGGCAGACCACCAACGACATCGACCACAGCTGGGCCGGCCAGCACCAGAGCTGGAACAACGGCGCGATGGACTCGTTCATCACGTCGCACCTGGCCCACGACGGCGCGACGAACGGCCCGGTCACCATGGGCTACTTCACCCGCCAGGACCTCTCGTTCTACTACGCGCTGGCCGACGCGTTCACGGTCTGCGACGGCTACCACTGCTCGGTGCTCGGCCCGACCGATCCCAACCGGCTGATGCTGATGTCGGCGTCGATCGACCCGGACGGCACCCACGGCGGCCCGGTCGTCGAGACGTTCTCGAACCGGCTCGCCGAGGCCGGCAAGCTGACCTGGGAGACCGGACCGGAGCGGCTGCTGAAGGCCGGCGTGAGCTGGAAGGTCTACAACGACCCGCTGGCCCTGGCCGCGCTCAGCCCGTTGCCGTACTTCAAGAACTACGACAACCCGTTCTCCATCACCGGGCCTCGAACTGATCAGCCGCGCCCTGACGCCGACGTACCCGGGCGACTTCCAGGACGACGTGAGGAACGGCAAGCTGCCGTCCGTCTCGTGGATCATGCCGCCGCTGGCCGAGTGCGAGCACCCGGCCGCGCCGCCGTACTACGGCGAGTACTTCGTCCAGCAGGTGCTGCAGACGCTGGTCTCGAACCCGGACGTGTGGGCGCAGACGGTCGTCTTCATCGTCTACGACGAGAACGGCGGCTTCTTCGACCACGTACCCCCGCCCACTGCTCCGGCCGGCACCGCGGGCGAATGGCTGTCGACCCTCCCGGCCGCCGCGGGTGGCGTCAACGGCCCGATCGGCCTCGGCTTCCGCACCCCGGCGCTGGTCGTCTCGCCGTTCAGCGCGGGCGGCTTCCGCTACTCGGGCACGCTCGACCACACCTCGGTACTGCGCTTCATCGAGACCCGATTCGGCGTCCAGGTGCCGAACCTCTCAGCGTGGCGGCGCAGCGTCACCGGCGACTTCACCGGCGCGCTGAACCTCAAGGCCGCGCCGAAGACGGCGTTCCCGACGCTGCCGCCCGTCTCGCTGGGCGACACATCGGTCGCCGAGCAGGCGGTGCTCAATGCCCTAGCCGGCACGCTGGACGTCGGCATCCCGTACCCGATGCCGGCCAGCAACAACATGCCCACGCAGGAGACCACTCCGACACGCCCGATCGTGCCCTGACCTGCGCCGATAGCTATCTCAGGGTCCTGTGAAACTCTAAATGTTTCACAGGACCCTGAATGTTTCACCAGTGCTGAGAGTGGACTGGTTGGCCGATCTACCGAACCCGCGTGCGGTCGGGGTTCGCCACCGAATCGGGCCACAAGGTCTGATCAAACCGCTGCACGCTCTCGGCCGACCGCGTACGGTCGGTCAACGCTTCACGCCGACGACGCCGACGTTCCATCAACCCAGCCGCCGCCTGCTCAGCCGGACTCAATGTCGCCGTACCTGTCGTCGCTGCGCCGTTTGTAGTTGTGCTTGACGCCACTGCGCTTGCTATCGCTGTTAAGTTCACCGGGACCCCTCCGGGCTTTGTTGCTGTGTTGCCGCACCAACACGACGCCCCCGCCGCGCCGCTCAAACTACTTGCCGCTGCACACCACTTTGCATCTTCTCTAGTGGCTAACGCGTACGAAGGCGGTTTCTATCCCGTGAATTCGCCTCCACAGAACTCACACGCAACTCACACGCTGATTGGCGCTTGAAACTCCAACCAGCGGCCCGCGTGAAACGCCGCCGACGGGGGCGGCGCGGTGAAGACAATCCGTCGCTCAGCAACCGCGGCCGCCGTGTCCCGCGACTGCCGGTGCAGGAGCTCGTCGACGTCGGCGGTCGTCAGCCCGTCTATCTCGGTCCAGAACGTCATGACCCGGTTCACGCACAGCGCTATCAGGTGGTCGCGCGAGCGCTCCAGTTCCCCGGCCGCGAGCGCCTGCAACGCGTCCGCCAGCAGCAACGGCCACTCCTCGACCGCCACACGCAAGCCCCACGGAGCCGGCCGAAGCCCACGCGCAGACGGAAACAGCCGCTCGATGTCGGCGCCGTTGCTCTCCAGATAGACGTTGACCATCCGGTTGATCCGGGCGACCAACTCCGGATCCTGAGGCACCGCCAGCTCGTCGACTGCCGTGCCCGGTCGTTCTCCTGGCTGCTGCGGGCGCAGCGCACCCACCTGCGCGACGACGTGGAACAGTCCGTCGAGGACCTGCTGCGGCAGATACAGAATCTTCGGAAAAGGGGAGTTGTGCACCTTCCGCCCGAGCGGCACCTCTACCAGGCGCAGTCCCCAGCGCAGCGCGTTCGCGGTGAGCCAGACGTCGATGCCGTACAAGTTCGCACTCTGCGGCCGATGCCACGCGCCGACTCGCTCGAGGAACGCGCGGTTGAACGCGAAGTCGCCGCCGATCGGTTGCTGAACGTACGCCCCGAACGCCGCCGCCAGCAGCGGACGTACCAAGTGGTTGGTGCTCGTCGCCTCGTAGCGATTGCGCCGGTAGACCGGCAGGACCATCCGCGGCTCCGGGCCGTCGGACGCATGCGCCAGCGCGCACACCCAATCCGGACGCGTTGAGCGCACGTCGCCATCGAGCAGCACCAGCCGCTCCGCGCCGAGCTCTAGCGACTTCTCGATCAGTGCGAAGACATTCGTCCCCTTACCCGACCCCTCCGCCGCCGACTGAACAACCTCGGCGCGCGAACGCAGGGGAGTAGCCCGAAACTGCTCTACCGTGCCGTCGGTGCTGCCGTTGTCGGCGAGCACGATGACGCCGTCGCCCG
>CAVQPP010000296.1:0-13393 GCA_963714445.1 uncultured Actinomycetota bacterium | reverse complement strand
ATGTTGTCGTTTGCTTCGTTCAGTTACGTGTCATATCGTTTCGTCAATAACTTGCACTAATGCGAAGTTGAGATTTTGTTGGAAATCGCAATTTCGTATTGCAAAACTTTTGAAATCGTGACATCTTCAAATATCTACTTACAAAGGACGCCCAATTGGCAGACTTTAAAAACACAATGCTAAGCGGGCAACGTCGGCCGATAACAAGCCGAGGTTGCTATAGGGCGTCGCTCCGGTCGCGCTACAGCTTTAACGGCTGCGCCGCCTCGTCGAGGTCGAGCTCGATGCTTCCTCCGATCGCCCGCGCCCCGGTGGCCGCGGGTGGGAGCTGCACGGCCAGCCAGTCGGGAGCGACGCGCGAGTCCGCATCGGTTGTGGCGATCAGGCCGTCGGGGACGCCGGCGTCGAGCAGACGCCGGCAGGCAGCGTCCATGCCGGCGCGCCGCGCATGACCGACGCCCGGGATCAGCGATTCGAGGATCGTCGGTGTCGGGCGAGCACTGGCGGCCGCTGACGCCAGCGCGCGGCCGCGGGTGTCGTCGTGGCAGTGATCGAGGACAAGAAAGACCTCGAAGCTGCTCGAATCGATGCCACGCTGACCGGCGAGGGCGAGCAGGCAGGCGTCGATGCGGTCCTGTTCGTCGCGGGCCGGTACGACGACGATCGCGCGGAGCAGTGTGATGGTCGTCATTGCTCAACATGAGACTGGACCCGGCGTTCGTGGCGGGCTCCGCGCGAAGCCGATTCAGCGCCTCGAGGCCGTCGATCCCTGGCAAGCGGTAGTCGAGGCAAATAAAGTCGGGCCTGGTCCTCCTTGCCATCGCGACGCCTTCCTCGCCGTCTCGGGCAATGACCCACTGCGTAACCCTTGGCGCTGAGGCCCACTCGATACATCTCGGCGATGAGCGGATCGTCATCGACGATGAGGACTTTGCGACGCCCTCCGATCGTCACGCGTCCTCGCCCGAGAACTCGGTGCTCGATAATGCGGATCTCCTTTGGGGGGCTGTCGGGGCTTAAGACGACGCTGGCCGGCAAGCTCGGCCGCTGGCTCAAGGCGCAGGGTCACGCCCCGCTGCTCGTCGCCGCCGACCTCCAGCGTCCGAACGCGGTAACGCAGCTCCAGGTCGTCGGTGAGCGCGCTGGCGTGCACGTCTTCGCGCCCGAGCCGGGTAATGGCGTCGGCAACCCGGTTAAGGTCTCCCAGGACTCGATCCAGTACGCGCGTGACAAGCAGTACGACGTGGTCGTCGTCGACACCGCGGGCCGCCTGGGTATCGACCAGGTGCTGATGAAGCAGGCCGCCGACATCCGTGACGCGGTCTCCCCGGACGAGATCCTGTTCGTCGTCGACGCGATGATCGGCCAGGACGCGGTAACCACCGCTCAGGCGTTCCTCGAGGGCGTCGGCTTTGACGGCGTGGTACTCACCAAGCTCGACGGTGACGCACGCGGTGGCGCGGCCCTCTCGGTGGCGCAGATGACCGGCCGTCAGGTGATGTTCGCCTCCAACGGCGAGAAGCTCGAGGACTTCGACGTCTTCCACCCGGACCGGATGGCTTCCCGGATCCTGGGCATGGGCGACGTGCTCTCGCTGATCGAGCAGGCCGAGCAGGCCTTCGACGCCGAGCAGTCCGAGAAGATGGCCCGCAAGATCATGGGCGGGGACGACTTCACGCTGGAGGACCTCCTGGTCCAGATGGAGCAGATGCGCAAGCTCGGCTCCATGCAGAAGATCCTCGGCATGATGCCCGGCATGGCCGAGATGCGCCAGCAGATCAACTCGATCGACGAGAAGGAGATCGACCGGGTCGGCGCGATCGTCAAGTCGATGACGCCGGCCGAGCGGCAGGACCCGAAGATCCTCAACGGCTCGCGCCGCGCTCGCATCGCCCGCGGCTCCGGGGTCTCGGTCTCCGCGGTCAACAACCTGGTCGACCGGTTCTTCGAGATGCAGAAGCAGATGCGCGCGATGAGCCGCGGCGGGTTCCCCGGCATCCCGGGCATGCCCGGCTTCGGCGCCGGCGGCGGCCGCCGGATGTCCGCCAAGGCGAAGGCCAACGTGCAGGCCGCGAAGAAGAAGAACCGCAGCCGCTCCGGCAACCCGGTCAAGCGCGCCGCCGAAGAGCAGGCCCGCGCCGACCGCGCCGCAGCCGGTCCCGCGCTGCCCGCCGCGCCGCAGCCCAGCAAGGACTTCGAGCTGCCCGACGAGTTCAAGAAGATGCTCGGCTAGGTTCGTCCCGCTGCGGTTCGGCTGTGGCGTCGGGCGGCAGCGGCGGGTTCGACGCTAAGCACAGCACCGAGATCGTCGCGAAGCGCACCGCGTCTACGTCGACCTATCAGAACCCCGACGGTACGTTTACGCTGCTCGACTACTCAAAGCCGGTGCACTACCAGAAGGCCGACGGCAGTTGGGCGGACATCGACACCTCGCTCTTCATCGACGGCCGCCGCCTGTCGGCCGAGTAGGGAGTAGGCGGCGTTGGCCCCCGTACGGGCGCGTGCGGGGGCCGGATCGCGGGAGTGGTCATCGGCACCCTTCGCGATCTGGCAGAATGGCAGGTCGAGTACTCGGACCGCGCGGCCCCTCTCTCCGCCGGTTCCGCGTCCGCCGGGAGATCAGAAACCGCAATCCCCACGCGGCGGCTCGATCACCCAATCGAATTACGAAATCAGGAGATCCCACTCCCGTGTCAGTCAAGATCAAGCTGAAGCGTCTGGGTAAGATCCGCACGCCGCAGTACCGCATCGTGGTCGCCGACGCCCGCACCAAGCGGGACGGTCGCGCGATCGAGGAGATCGGCAAGTACCACCCGAAGGAGGACCCGTCCTTCATCGAGGTGAAGTCGGACCGCGTGCAGTACTGGCTCGGCGTCGGCGCGCAGCCGACCGAGTCCGTCGCCGCGATCCTGCGCGTGACCGGTGACTGGCAGAAGTTCAAGGGCCTGCCCGCCCCGCCGCCGATGAAGGTCGCCGCGCCCAAGGCCGACCGCAAGGCGCTGTTCGAGGCCGCGCACAAGGAGGCCGAGAACGAGCCCAAGGCGGCCACCACCGCCGGCCGCAAGCGCTCGGAGAAGCCGGCCGAGGAGGCTGCCAAGCCCGCCGCTGAGGCCAAGCCTGCCGCCGAGGCCAAGCCCGCCGCCGAGGCCGCCCCCGCCGAGGCCCCGGCGACCGACGAGGCCTGAGCCCATGCTGGAAGAGGCGCTTGAGCACCTGGTCAAGGGCATCGTGGAGCACCCGGACGAGGTAGTCGTCCGGGACCGCGCGCTGCGCCGCGGCCGGATCCTCGAGGTCCGCGTGCACCCGGACGACCTGGGCAAGGTCATCGGGCGCCAGGGCCGCACCGCCAAGGCGCTGCGCACCGTGATCGGCGCCCTCGAGGGCCGCTCGGTCCGCATCGACCTGGTCGAAACGCCCGGGTACCGCTAGTGGCCCGGCTGGCGGGGCACCGCGCCCGGCGCCCGCAGGCCGGCCCAGCGGATCAACCGGGCCAGCAGGCAAGGGCGCAGCAAGCGACGGCGCAAAGCCCCGCCCCCGGGCAGGACAGAGCTCAGCACGATCGAAACGGGCACGACGAGCCGCGCGAGAAGCTGCGGCTCGTCGTGGGCCGGATCGGCAAGGCGCACGGGCTGCGCGGTGACGTCACCGTCGAGGCACGCACCGACGACCCGGATAACCGATTCGCCGTCGGCGCCGTGCTCGAGACCGATCCGTCCCGGCACGGCCCGCTCACCGTCGCCGCCAGCCGATCGCAGAGCGGCCGAATGGTGCTGCGATTCGAGGGGATCGACGACCGCGCCGCTGCCGAGGGCATTCGCAACACCCTGCTGATCGTCGAGGCCGACCCGGATGAACTGCCGGACGATCCCGATGAGTATTACGACCATCAGCTCGTCGGACTACGCGTGTTGACGGTGGACGGCCGCGAGATCGGCACCGTCGCCGACATGCTGCACCTGCCGACGCAGGATCTGTTCGCGGTGAAGCGCCCCGACGGCCGTGAGGCGCTGATCCCATTCGTCGAGGAGATCGTGCCCGAGGTGGACCTCAAGCAGCGCATCATGCTCGTCAATCTGCCCCCCGGCCTGCTCGAACTCACCGATCCGCCCGCTTCGGACGAACCGCCGAGCGACGCGGACTCGGATCCGGACTCGGATTCCTGAGCCGCCAAGCGAACGCCTAAGCCATCGAGCCCAAAGCCATCGAACACTGCCATGCGTATCGACGTCGTCACGATCTTTCCCGAATACCTCGCTCCACTGCGCGTCTCCCTCATCGGTAAGGCAGCGGACCGCGGCGTATTCGACATCCGCGTGCACGACCTACGTGCGTGGACATACGACGTGCACCGCACCGTCGACGACACGCCCTACGGCGGCGGCCCCGGCATGGTCATGAAGCCGGAACCCTGGGGCGAAGCCCTCAACTCAGTCACCGCCGACGTCGCCCCCGAGTCGCCGGAACTGCTGCCGACGCTCGTCGTGCCCACACCGAGCGGACGCCCGTTTACGCAAGCCAAGGCCGCGCAACTCGCGGAATCGCCGTGGCTGATCTTCGCCTGCGGCCGGTATGAGGGCATCGATCGACGCGTTATCGACTCGGCTGCCGAGCGGATGCCTGTGGAAGAGCTCTCCATCGGTGACTACGTCCTCGCCGGGGGAGAGGTCGCCGTCCTGGTGATGGTCGAAGCGATCGGACGTCTACTGCCCGGCGTGCTCGGTAACGCGGAGTCGGCGCGCGACGACTCGTTCGCCACAGGCGCGATGGAGAGCCTGCTCGAAGGCCCGGTCTACACAAAGCCCGCCGAGTGGCGCGGCCTAGCCGTGCCCGAGATCCTGGCCTCCGGTAACCACGGAGCCATCGCGCGTTGGCGCCGCGACCAAGCCTTCGCGCGCACCGTCGCCAACCGCCCCGAACTCCTTGCCCGACTCGACCCAACCGACTTGGACAAGAAGGACCGCATCGCGTTAGCCGCACTCGGATGGCGCGTAGATGGCGACCGTTTGGTGCGTGAACCGGTAACCGACACCGACGACAAGTCCGCCGAAGACCCCGCGCGCTAGAGTCCGGCCAAGACACCGCCCAAGGCCCCGCCCCAGGCGACGATTTCACCGATCGCCCGAGCTCGTGAGACACTGACACGTCGGTCTGACCGGCCGCTCCAGCTTGTGATCCGCGCCACTCCTGCCATAGGGGGAGCGAAGCGCGCAGCACCGTCGGCGCCGACTCACCATCTCAGCCGTACCACCCGAAAACCATGAAGCCGTGGGTGACCCGTGGCACCCGCGAGGAGACTACGATGCAGAAGCTTTCCGAGCTCGACGCCAAGTCGCTGCGCGCCGACGTACCCGACTTCCGTCCCGGTGACACGGTCAACGTGCACGTCCGGGTCGTCGAGGGCAACCGCTCCCGGATCCAGGTGTTCAAGGGCGTCGTGATCCGCCGCCAGGGCGACGGGGTCCGCGAGACCTTCACCGTCCGCAAGGTCAGCTTCGGCGTCGGCGTCGAGCGCACCTTCCCCGTGCACACCCCGGTGATCGAGAAGATCGAGATCGTCACCCGCGGCGACGTGCGCCGGGCCAAGCTGTACTACCTGCGCGACCTTCGCGGCAAGAAGGCGAAGATCAAGGAGAAGGTCGACTACGCCAAGTAGTCCCGCGTAGGCCGTCGGCACAGACTGCCGCGAACCAGCCCCGAAATCGGCTGTAGTCGCCACTTCTTAGCGACTTCCCAGAACCGGCGGCCTACTTTTCCCGTGTCACCCTCGGTACCCTCGGTCCGAGGGTGCTCGCCTTTCTTCAGGCGGAATCGGTAGTCTGCGAGGCTAGGCGCCGGCGCGGGGCGCGGCGCGATGCGACTGGAGGACCGGCGTGGCTAAGGGGCGGCGACGCCGACTTAAGCCGATCCGGCTTTGGCGCGAAATCCCCATTCTGCTCGGCATCGCGCTGCTACTCGCCCTGGGCATCAAGACGTTTATGGTGCAGGCGTTCTTCATCCCGTCGCAGTCGATGCAGAACACGATCATGCCCGGCGACCGGGTGCTGGTGAACAAGTTCTCCCCGTGGTTCGGCGCCCAGCCGCAGCGCGGCCAGATCGTGGTCTTCCACGACCCCGGCGGCTGGCTCGAGACCGCGGCTACGCCCGCCTCAAGCAACACCATAGTGCGCGGCATCAAGGACGTGTTCACCTTCGTCGGTCTGTTACCCGCGAGCGACGAGCATGACCTGATTAAGCGCGTCGTCGGCGTAGGCGGCGACGAAGTGAAGTGCTGCGACACGCAGGGCCGCATCACCGTCAACGGCGTACCACTCGACGAGACGTCCTACCTGTTCCCCGGCGCGGCGCCGTCGACGATCCCCTTCGACGTGAAGGTCCCCACCGGCCGGATATGGGTGATGGGCGACAATCGGGGAGATTCGGCCGATTCCAGGTACCACATGACCAACGGTGCGGACGGTACTGTGCCAATCGGTGACGTGGTGGGTCACGCGTTCGTGTTGATCTGGCCGCCAAGCCGCGCCGGAGGACTGGGCGTTCCCGCTACCTTTCACCAGGAAGGGTTGACAGTACTCCCGCCGGCCCAGGAACTACCCGCGACCGCGGCATTCCTCGGCGCGTTTCCGGTGCGGTTCCTCGGCCGACGGTGGTGGCGGCGGGTACGGTCGACAGGGCAGCTAACAGACACGAGGTTGCGACGTGGCATTGGACAGACCGGACGCGCTCGGCGCACAAGCGCAGCCCGGCATGACGGGGGACCGGCCCGGCTCCGGCGGCGAGTCCGCCGGGAACGGCTACGAGGCCGCGACGCCAGGGATCCCGGACCCGGCGGTAGCCGAGGCTCGGCAGCCGTCGGACCCCACCGGGCCGACCTACGGCGCGAACGCCGGCGCGACTCCCGAAGCCGGTCCACCTCAGCCACTCGAGCCGCCAGCTAGCGGCGATACGCCGGGCACCGACGGTGCCCAGGGCACGGAAGGCGAGCCTCAGCCGTCCTCCACGCCGCCCTCCGGCTCAGGCTTCCCGCCCCGCCCGCACTCCGTCCCAGGCTGGATCGGCTACCCCTTCGTAGTCTTCTGGCGCTTCCTGTTCCCGAAGAAGCCGCGCCCGTTCATCGTGGAACTCCCGTTCCTCATCGTCTTCGCGCTCTTCCTCGCGTTCCTGATCAAGACGTTCCTGGTCCAGGCGTTCTTCATCCCCAGCGGGTCGATGCAGAACACCCTCGCGATCCACGACCGCGTCCTGGTCAACCGCGCTTCGGTCTGGCTAGGCGGCCAGCCCCAGCGCGGCCAGGTCGTCGTCTTCCAGGACCCGGGCGGCTGGCTCGGCCCGGACGAGACCTCCACCAGCAACAACTGGCTGACCAAGACGCTCACGTTCGTCGGCGTGCTGCCCCAGGACAACGGTGACCTGATCAAGCGCGTCATCGGCGTCGGCGGCGACCACGTGGTGTGCTGCAACGCCCAAGGCCAGATCACGGTCAACGGCGTGGCGCTGAACGAGACGTACCTCTATCCGGGCGACTCCCCGGAATCCGGCCCCGACGGCACCTTCGACATCACCGTCCCGCAGGGCCGCCTGTGGGTGATGGGCGACCACCGCGGCGTCTCCGAGGACTCCCGCGCGCACCAGGAGCTCAACGGCGGCACCATCCCGGTCAGCGCGGTCGTCGGCCGCGCCGAGGTGATCATCTGGCCGCTCAGCCACTGGGCCACGCTGCCGGTCCCGAACACCTTCAAGCAGGCCGGCCTCTCCACGCTGTCCGCCCCCGGCGGCATCCCGATCGCCGCAACGGTCGGCGCCCTCCCGGTCACCCTGCTGCGCCGCCGCCGAAAGCTTCGGAAGCTAGCCCGCAGAAATCCCGAAATCCCGAATCCCGAAGCGCTCAATCACCAGAACGGCCCCACAAGTAGCTAATCTGATTACGTGTCAGCGCACCAGCAGCCGTTAGATCTTGGGATCCCGCTACCCCCGATCCTCGCCAACGGCCAAGACATCGACCTCTACGCGTACGAGCAGGCACTTCGCCTGCACGGCTTCGCCTCGGTGGCAGGCGCGGACGAGGTAGGACGCGGCGCGTGCGCCGGTCCACTAGTCGCCGGCGCAGTCATCCTTCCCCCGGACCTGCGCCCGGACGCCCTAAACGACTCCAAGCTGATGACCGCAGCCGCCCGCGACCGTGCATATGACCAGATCATCAAAGAAGCCGCCTGGTCCGTAGCGATCGTCCCGGCCGCCGACGTAGACCGCATGGGCGTCCAGCAGGCCAACTACACGGCCCTACGCCAAGCAGTAGCCGGCCTCGCCGCGACCCCCGGCCTGATCCTCTTCGACGGCTTCGCGGTGCCCGGCGTGGCGATCCGCAGCCAAGCCGTGGTCAAGGGAGATCGCCTCGCCGCATGCATCTCCGCCGCGTCGGTGATAGCCAAGGTCACCCGCGACCGGATCATGATAGAGCTGCACGAGACCCATCCGGTCTACGGCTTCGCAGCTCACAAGGGGTACTCCACGGCCGCGCACCAGGCAGCCCTGGATGAACACGGCCCGTGCTCCGAGCATCGCTTCAGCTACTCCAACGTCCCCAACCCCAGGACAGACGGGGCGCAGACGGCAGACGACACCGACCCCAACAGCGCCGCTGGCACCGCCGCGCCATTTGTGGGTCAGAATGGGGAGGGGAGCGCCCGTGCCGCCCAGGGCGACCTCCTAGACTTCGGCGCGATCGCCGGAGCCGGTTCACGAGCTCGACTGGATTAGGGGAGCGCGGGAATGAGCGCCGAGGATCTCGAGAAGTACGAGACCGAGATGGAGCTCCAGCTCTACCGGGAGTACCGGGACGTAGTCGGGCTCTTCCGTTACGTCGTGGAGACGGAGCGGCGGTTCTACCTCACCAACCACGTGGACCTGGACGTCCGTTCGGCCGACGGCGAGGTCTACTTCGAGGTCACCATGTCCGACGCATGGGTCTGGGACATGTACCGCCCCGCACGCTTCGTCAAGAACGTGAAGGTAGTGACCTTCAAGGACGTAAACGTAGAAGAGCTGGCCAAGGCCGACCTGGAAGTCCCCACCGAATAACCCACCCAGCCCCGCCCTCACCAGCCGTCCTTCGGTCCTGCGCGCCTTCCTAGCCGCGTCCGTTTCATGGCACTCTAGCTAGTTATCCACAGCTTCAAAAACTTTTTCACCATTGCCCCCAAAAATCCCTCATCGTGGATCTTGCCGGAGATCTCCGGCCCCGGCCCAGCCGGTTCCACCTGAGAAACGGGGTCATGCACCATGCCACCGTCACGCCGCACCCAGTCCCAGCCCCAGCCACGCGAATCAACCACCGCCGCCGTCACGACCCGCCAATGGGGCCACTGGCTAGGCCGCTACGGCGAGGAAGCCGCGGCCCACTACCTACGCGGCGCCGGCTACCAGGTACTAGATCGCAACTGGGTATGCCGAGACCCAGACCTGCGCGGCGAACTCGACCTGATCGCCAGATACCGCCGAACCGTCGTCGCATGCGAAGTCAAAACCCGCGCCGGTGACCGCCTAGCCCACCCCGCTCAAGCAGTCACTCAGGAGAAGGCCGCCCGCCTCCGCCTCCTGGCCACCCGCTGGCTCCACGACCACCAACATCGCCGTCATCCCCACGCGGGCCCAACCAGCCGCTACCGCAACAACCACTTCCTACTCGACCGCGACACGCCCCTCCGCATCGACGTAATCGCGATCCGAACCAGCCCAAGGCCGCCCTACCCCCTCCACAGCCTCGACCACCTAGTAGGCGTGGCCTGATGTCCAACCGTCGATCCCACCCCGCCGCCTCCCACCCACCCCACCCTCACAGTCCCGCATCTATCCGCCGCCTCCCGCTCCCCTCAGGCCCGACTCACCCCGCCCCAATCGCCGCCGACTGCTGGTTCCCGTCCCCCGGCCCCTACTTCCCACATCCCCCCTGCTCACCCTTAATGCCGTTCGCCCTAACGTCCCTCGGCGGCATCTGATGTCCGGCTACGGCAGATCCTGGTCCATAGGCCTGACGGGCCTCCAAGGCACACCAGTCGAGGTAGAGGCTCACGCCACCTCCGGCCTCCCCAAATTCACCCTCATCGGCCTACCCGACTCAGTCCTGACCGAGGCCCGCGACCGAGTCAGAGCGGCCGCCCTCAACTCCGGCGTCGAATGGCCGCAAGCAGTCCTGACCGTGAGCCTGTCCCCAGCCTGGATCCGCAAGCAGGGCTCCGGCTTCGACCTGGCCATCGCCTTCGCCGTCCTACGCGCCACCGGCGCCATCCGCCAATCAGCCCTCCACGACGCGGTCTTCCTAGCCGAGCTAGGCCTAGACGGCCGAGTCCGCCCCATCCGTGGCGTCCTGCCTTGCGTGCTAGCTGCAGCCCGCGCCGACCTGACGTCAGTCTTCGTCGCCGAAGCAAACGCGGCCGAAGCCGCCCAAGTCTCCAGCGTCAAAGTCACTGGTCTGCGCTCCCTACGCCAGCTAGTAGCTCTAGCCAACGGCGACCCAATGCCACCCAACCCCTCCAACGCACCCGCACGCGCTGAACACTTACCAGTCGACGGCCCACCACCCGAAGAATCAGACTTCGAACCCGACCTATCTGAGGTGGTCGGCCAGTACGAGGCTCGCCGCGCCCTAGAACTAAGCGCAGCAGGCGGCCATCACCTGTTTCTCTGCGGCACCCCCGGCGCCGGAAAAACGATGCTCGCAAAACGACTCCCCGGCATCCTCCCGCCCCTGGACCCCGAAGCCGCCCTAGAAGTCTCAGCCATCCACTCCCTAAGCGGCACTCTCCCGCCCGACAGACCGCTGATCACGCGCCCACCGTTCTGCTCGATCCACCACTCCGCGACAGTCGCCTCAATGGTCGGCGGCGGTTCATCCCAGGTCCGCCCAGGAGCAGTTAGCCGCGCTCACCGCGGCGTCCTCTTCCTAGACGAGATGCCAGAGTTCAGCCGCACCTCTCTCGACTCCCTCCGCGAACCAATCGAGTCAGGCGAAGTAGCCATCGCCCGAGCCAGCGGCATCGCCCGCTTCCCCGCGAGATTCCTCCTAGTAGCGGCCGCGAATCCATGCCCCTGCGGCCGCGCAGGCAGCCCGCTGGGAGCGGCCTGCACCTGTGCCCCACGCCAACGAATCGCCTACCTAGCGCGCATCTCTGGACCACTACTCGACCGCATCGACCTACGCGTAGACGTGACGCCAGTCGGCCCCGGCGAACTCCTAGACGCAGCGAGCGGCGGCCAAGGCGGCGAGCCAACCGCCAAGGTCATGCAACGCGTAGCCGCAGCCCGCGAACGCGCAGTCCGCCGCCTAGCCGACACGCCCTGGCAGTGCAACGCCCAAGTCCCAGGCCAAGTCCTCCGCAACCGCTGGCCACTAACCACCGACGCACTAACCAGCGCCGAGCGCGCATTGCGCGCCGGAACCCTCACCGCCCGAGGCCTAGACCGCGTAATCCGAGTCGCCTGGACCGTCGCCGACCTAACCGGCGCCGACCGCCCAGACAAGACCGCCGTGGATACCGCCCTAGGTTTCCGCCTAGGTTCCGTAGCCTTCGCGGCCTGCTGACACCACCCTGACCGTGAAAGCCCCGACCATGTCCACCCCGGCCGCATCCCCCAACACCACTACCCCCTCACCCGACACCAGCTCATCCGACCCCGTCCCACCCGACGCCCACTGCTCGCCCGACCTCGTCCCACCCAAGACCGACTTCTCACCTGACGTTGACTCACCTAACGCCCCAACCCCATCCGATCCGCCCTCACCCACCACCGCCCCATCTGAGGCTCCCTCACTTGCCGCCGCCTCGCCCATCGAGCCAGCCGAACCTGGCCTGCCATCACCTGACACGCCCTCACCTGTCGTCTTGCCCTCGGGCGCGTCATTGCTTGTCGCCACATCACTGAACACAATCCCAGCGACTGACGCGGCCTCAGCCTTAGAGCCCGACTCCCCATCGGACTCCGATCGCCAGGCACGACTCGCGCTCAATCACGCCGTCGAACCTGCCGACCCTCTCATCGGCCGCCTGTTAGCCCGTCACACCCCATCGCAGATCCTCGCCGCGATCCACGCCGACCAACTCGCCGACCTCGACCCAGATCCATCCCGCCGCGACCGTCTCATCGATCGTTGCGTCGGCCTCAAGCTCCGACTCGAGCCAGGGCAGGTCGAATCAGGCATCGCCGCCGCCGATGCCGTCGGCGCACGCTTCATCGTGCCGACCGACGACGACTGGCCACGTCAACTCAACGATCTCGGCGAACTACGACCCATCGGAATCTGGGCCACCGGCCACTGGCCGCCTATCCCGCCCAACACGCCCGCCGAGACCGGCAACATGCCCGCGTTTATGTCGGTTGTCGGCGCCCGAGCCTGCACCGGCTACGGCGCCTACATCGCCGGAGTGATTGGTGCGGACCTGGCTTCAGCGCGAGTCGCGGTCGTCTCCGGTGCAGCATTGGGCATCGACGCGGCGGCACATCGCGGAGCGCTCGCGGTCGGCGGCCCGACGGTCGCCGTTCTCGCCTGCGGAATCGATCGCGTCTACCCGCGCATACACGAGGGCCTGCTGCGTGCCATCGCCGGACGCGGCGCAGTGCTTTCCGAACTGCCACCCGGCGCGTCACCGACCAGATTCCGATTCCTGCACCGAAATCGGATCATCGCCGCACTCGGAGCTGGCACGGTAGTCGTAGAGGCGGCCAGGCGAAGCGGCTCACTGGTCACCGCACGGCTCGCTGCGGAACTGGGACGTGCCGTCATGGCCGTTCCCGGTCCCGTGACGTCCGATCAGTCCGCCGGAACCCATGAGCTGATCCGCGACGGAGCCACCCTGGTGACAAGTGCCGCGCACGCACGTGAGGCCTGCGCAAGCCTCACCGACGCGTCCCTCATAGCCCGCGAGGCCGCTCGATCCGAAGAAATACTCTGAAGCAGGCTACGGGTCACATGCTACACTAGTGCCAGGTCTGTATCCCTATATGTGTCTGTAAGGAGTCTAGTGCTATGTCGACCGTTACAGTCTAGAACGGGTCTGTAACACCACTTATTTGTGAGTATGTATATACCTTTATTTAAGTTCACAATACCCATTGGATTTGACAATAAAAGACTAGAGAGGAATATCTTCTTATAGGTATATTATAATTTTAAATATTAATACTATATTTGTAATAGCTGGCGAGCCGGAGAGCAGCAGGGAGGGATTGCAATACAATGGAAAAGCAGCGGGGTAGAAGGTGATAAGTGATATATTCTTATAAGTGCTGTATTGGGGGTTGCGAAGAAACTCAAGCTTGCTTTTAGAAAGAAATAATGACCTCTCTATTTATCATTTTCCTTCAGCGCTCTAGCGTACTAGCTTTGTAAAAGTTCAATGGC
>CAVQPP010000295.1:0-12732 GCA_963714445.1 uncultured Actinomycetota bacterium | reverse complement strand
GGAGATTTCAATGCCAGCCGGGATCACCTGGCGTTCCGGGATCTGCTGGCCGCTGGCTTCACCGATTGTGCCGACTCCGCACAGCGCCAGACCTGGCCAGGGTTCACCTGGCCGACGTCTTGGGACTTCTACTCTAACCGGGAGAAAATGGGGCTCCCCGACTGGCGGGCGCCATCCATCATGCGTCTCGACCACGTGCTGGTCATGCCGGCCGGTACCACCGTGCACGAGGCCCGGCCGGTCCGGGCGCCGGGCACCGATCACCACGCGGTGCTGGCCGTCATCGAGTTCGGCGCCCGCCGGTTAGCGCGGTAAGACGACGAACAGGATCAGCGCTATGGCGATGAGCGCGGCCAGGGAGGCGGCCCGGCCGACGTGCCAGGCCTGATCTGGCTGCTTGTCTGGCGTTATCGTTGTCCGGGGGGGTGGGGATCGGTGACCAATGGTGGCCATCCTCACGTCGCTCCGGTGCGCCAAGGCGGGGTCTAGCTGGCTCGCCAAACTTGTCGCGCACCGAGTTGTCTCGCTTTCCCTGGTCATCGCGATCGTAATCGCGGACGTGACGATCGCCTGGCATGGCTTTGGTTTCGTGGCGAGAGCCTTGGTTGACGAGCCATGCCACCTGGCAACGGCCCTCGTGGTCCTGGGCGCGATTACCCGGGTCCGCAGCACGCCACCGAAACCGGCGTTCGGCTGGACGATGCTGGCGTGCTCGGTCTTGATCGACCTCGATCACCTGCCCGCGGAGTTCGGCTCCTCAATATTGACCGCCGGCACCCCCAGGCCGTACACCCACGCCCTCTGGGTGGTCCTGGTCCTGATTGCGGGCACCGTTGTCGCTCGCCGCTGGTCGCAACGCGCCATAACGCCAGGTGCGGGGACCACCGCGCTGATGCTCGGCGGGGCGGCCTGGGGAGTGTCCGCCCATTTTCTCCGGGATGTGGCAACAGCACCCATGTCACTGTGGTGGCCTGTCACCAAAGCTACCGTGGAGATCCCGTACTGGTGTTACGTGGTGGCCCTGCTGGTCATCGTCGCCATACCACCGGCACGCTTCAGCTCAGCCGACGGCCCTCCACGCGGTGGCATGCCAGATGATCAGGCAATACCTCGGTTATGCTCGCGGCGGTGACCGGGTTCCTCGCCCTCTTCCTCACCGCCGTGGCGCTGCCCCCGCTGCTGGCCCGGCTGACCGGCGGGCACGCGCCGCGCCCCGGCCCGCAGCTCGCCGCGCTGGCTCCGGTGGCCACGCTGCCCGCCCTGGCCGCGGTCGCGCTGGCCGCTACCAGCGCCTGGTGGCTGGCCGTGCTGCTCGCCATTCCCGCCGCGATCCTGCTGGCCTGGCAACTACCCCCCTTCCTATCGAACGCCAGTGGCCGCCCAGTCAGCCCGGACCGGTCCCCGACGTCGCCACAGGACACCGTCACCGTGCGGGTGCTGACGCTGAACTCCCGGGGTGGCACGGCCGACGCCACCGCCCTGCTGGCGGTGCTGCGCCAGCACGCGGTGGACGTGCTGGCCGTGCAGGAACTGACCTGGGACCTGGTGCACCGGCTGGGTGCAGCCGGGCTGGGCGGCGTGCTGCCGCACACCCATCTCGACCCGCGGCCCGACTCACCGGGAACGGGGCTGTGGGCCCGCTGGCCGCTGACCCCGCTGGAGTCGGTGCCCGGCCTGGTGGCCGCCGCGCCGCGGGCCCGGGCGGAACCGGTCCCCGGCCGGCCGGTCGTGCTGACTTCGGTCCATCCGCTCACTCCGATGCGCGACCGCGGCTACCCCTGGCAACGCGACCTGGCCGGGCTGCTGCCGCTGGCCCAGAAGGCCGAGCCGCAGGTGGTGATGGGTGACTTCAACGCCAGCCGCGATCACCAGCCGTTCCGCGACCTGCTCGCGGCCGGCTTCGTGGACTGCGCCGACGCCGGGCAGCACCGGACCTGGCCCGGGTTCACCTGGCCGGTGTCCTGGGACCTGTACTCCGACCGGGAGAACCAGCGGTTCCCGGACCGCCGCGCACCCGCCCTCATGCGACTGGACCACGTGCTGGTCAGCCGGGCCGGCGCCACGGTGCGCGCGGCCCGCCCGGTCCGGGTAGCCGGCACCGACCACCACGCAGTACTGGCCGTGATCGACCTCACCTGACTAGTGCCGCGACCGGCAACGTTTGCCCGTTGGACTATTTCTGCGGGTAGGCGGAACAGTGCGCCGAATGCCGGGTTCGGCAGGCCCGCCGGAGCACTGTCCACCCGGAGGTATTGCGCGAGAAGAGCGTCCTGCGCCACCCGTCTACCAGAATCGCGCGGTGAAGGACTTTGGCGTCTGCCGTTTCCAGTCACACGCTGGGGAGGGTGAGCACGAGCCCGGGATAGGTTGCGGACATCCAGTCGTTGGTCGCCGTGGTTGACATGGTGGTGAGGTCTGGCATGCCGAACACGGCGCTCCGCTCGATACCTTCAGTGTTCGGAATGACCTGGGCAGCGGCCTGGAGCTGGGCCTCACTCCATTGGCGGAGAGCATCATCCACGGCCGGCGCGTCGGCCAGGGCGTCCGTCAATGAGATGGCATTGTCTACCGCCCTCAGGACACCACTCCCCGCGAACGGGGGGAACACCGCACCGGCGTCGCCGGCCAGGCACAGGCGATCGTGCGCGTAGCTGGGGGCCATATAGGAGTAGATGGCCTGGACCGACGAGTTGCCGCTCTGTTGCACCAGCTCGAACAGCAACAGGGGCAGCAGGCCCGCGAGGCGGGACTCCAGGCCCGCCCTGACCTCCGGATGCACCTTCCCGAACGGTACCGAGCCGGACTGCTGCCGCTCTTGATCGTTGACGAGCACCGACGCCAGGGCGCTCTCCGGAACCTGGAGGTAGTAGCCCCACATGAGAAGGCGTTTCCCCTGTTCGGTACCCTGCCCGGGTCCGAGGACGTAGTACGCGATCCCGTGGCCCCCCTGGTATACGGGTCGCAGAAGGTCGCAGCCGCCGAGGGCATCGACGCGGATGTCGCGCTCGGGGAGGAGCCCGCGCCACAGCACCATTCCCCGGTAGGCAGGCGCGGCGCCGGGGTCAATGAGCCCGCGTCCCAGCGAGCGGTACCCGTCGGCGCACACGACGAGGTCGAAGTCCAATGAACCGCCCGGGAGAAGATGCAGCGTCGTGCCGTGAGGCGTCGCTTCGATCCGCTCGACAGCCGCGCCGCTGCGGTATTGATCGTCAGGCACGCGCCGCCGAAGTCCCTGGTAAAGGTGAGCCCAGTTGAGCAGAGTGAAGTTCATCTGGAAGTCGCCCAGCCACCGCTGCAGGCCTGTGCCAGATGCACGGGTGACCAACCGGGAATAGTCGGCCCGGCAGGCGGGAAGGGTCTCGTCGATCAGACCGTGCGCCATCATGTCCTGCCACGCGGCCGTCGTCATAAGGATCCCGGCGCCACGGCTCACCAGGTCGGACTCGGACCGCTCGAAAACGATTACGTCGTGCCCGGCCCGATGCAGGAGCGCCGCTGTCGCGCATCCGGCGATCGATCCCCCGATAATGCCGACTCTCGTTCCCGTCCCCCCCGAACCTCTTGGAGCGCCACCCGGGAGGTGACGGCAATCCGTCAGTGTAGCGTCGGAGGAAGCCGACGGAACGGGATCGGAGGGTCAGCAGGTGACACCTCAGCCCCCTTCCTCGACCTCCCACGTTCCCTCATCGCGGCCTCCCAGAACCGGGGCAAACGTTGCCGGTCGCGGCACTAGCTGGTGAGGTCCAAGCCGAAATGGTCGCGGAGTCCGGCGATGCCGGCCGGAGTGAGGCGGACTGCTCGCCCTGACCGTCTGTGGCTGATCCATTCGAGGTTGAGGAGCCGGCGGGCCAGCGCCTCGGCGAGGGGGCCCGCCAGGTGGTGGGCGTTCTCGCTCCAGTCCGGATGGCAGGGCGCGGCAGCGGTGGCCGCCGGGAGGTGGACTCCGAGTTCGCCCAGGCGGCGGATTCCTGTCGTGGTGACCGTGCAGCCGCCCGCCGTCTCTGCCAGCAGGCCTTCGGCGAGCATGGCCCGCAGCAGCGCGACGCCTGCCCGTCCGGCCAGGTGACCGTCGCAGATCCGGGCGAACCGGACCGCCTGGCCCGCCCGGGACTGGCGCAGCGAGCGCACCGGGGCTGGCGGCGCCAGCACCGCCAGCGCTTCCACCGCCCGGGGCAGCGCCGGGTCGGCGATCTCGAAGTACCGGCGCTTGCCGCGCTGGTGGGCTCGCAGCAGGCCCGCGCCGGCCAGCCGGGCGAGATGGAAGCTCGCCGCCGACGGGCTGACCCCGGCCAGCGCGGCAAGTTCCCCTGCCGCCAGCTGACGGCCCTCTCCCAGCGCTAGCAGCATTCGCACGCGGACCGGGTCGGCGAGCAGGCGCGCCACCGCAGCGACGTCAGCATCCGAGCCCATAGCACCCACCCATCGTTTCAACTTTCATTGAAACAGATGCCGCCTAGCGTCGCAGTAGCAGCGTCGCACCGCTGCGGGCCCGATCACTACAGCCGGAGGGCATGTCACGATGACCGATCCCAGCGCCAGCAAGCGCACCGTGCTCGCTTTCTACGAGCAGGCGGTAAGACGGCGGGACTTCACGGCCGCCGCGCACTACCTAGCGCCCGTGCTCATCCAGCACCGCAACGACGCCGCCGACGGCGCCGACGGGCTGCGGGAGTTCATCGACCGGATGCGCACCGCCTACCCGCGCGGAGCGTACGAGATCAAACAGGTATTCAGCGACGGGGACTACGTGATCTTGCGACCAGCAAGGCCTCGGCGGACTCGCCCATCGCCAGGCGGCGCTGGCAGGCTGAGATCGAAGCGGGTCTGGCCACCAGCGGAATCCCGCATACGCTGCTGCAATCCAACGCCTACATGCAGAATGTCCTAGCGCTGGCCCCGGCGATCGCAAAAACAAGCAGCTTCGGCTCCGCGGCCGGCCACGGCCGCTCCGGCCTGATCGACGCCCGGGACGTAGCCGCGGTGGCCGCGCAGATTGCCGCATCCCCCGCCGGGCACGCCGCCAAGACCTACTGGCTCACCGGCCCCAGGCTGATGTCCAACTACGACGTGGCCGCGGCGCTGTCCACGTTGCTTGGCAGGACCATCACCTACCGGGAACTCACCTGCGAGGAGAACAAGGACGCGATGATTCGCGCCGGAGTCCCAGCGCCGATCGCCGAGATGAACGCCCAGGCATTCAGCCTGACCGCCGACGGTGACGCGGAGTGGGTCACCGAGGATGTCCCATCGCTCCTGGGCCGCCCCGCCCGCTCCTTCGAGCAGTTCGCCGCCGACTACGCCGCCGCGTTTTCATAACCGGACCTGGCCCGGCAAAGCCACCACCCCGTCACCATCAGCGAGCACGGCAAGCCGGTTGCCGCATTGATCGGCATCGATGACCTTGCCGACCTTGAGGATCGCGCAGCGCTCGCGGCGCACCTGGCTGACAAGGCCGCCGGTCGCGGCGGGACGAGCCTGGATGGACTGGATGCCGCGCTCGACCGGATCGATTACGAAGTTGACGACGAGGCGACGACGCTGTACATCATCAACATCGGGATCATGTCCTAAACCGGCCGACGGAATGCTGGGAACTCGAATTCACCACGGTTCTGGACGTAATCGAGTTCAGCTAGTGCGGTAACGCCACGAACACGACCAGCGCGACCGCGAACAGCACGGCTAGGGAGGCCGCAGCAATCAGCACCCCACCACGCACGCCACGGGACTTGCCGGCCGACGGCCGGGACCGGGCGGGCGGCCGCCCGGCTGGCTGGGCCGGGCCGTGCACTGCTGGGTACAGCTCGGCCGGATCGGGCGCAGGCGGGAACGGCGACGCCGGGTACTCCGCCGGCCGGCGCCCGTTCGGGGCCGGGTACTGTTCCGGGCCGGCGGGCGGGCCCTGGTCCCAGCCGGGGCGCCCGCTTGCGGCTGGCCCGGCGGTGCCGTGCCGCGGGCCGGGTGGGCGGCCCTGGGCCGGCGCCCGGTGCGGGCCGGGCGGCTGATGCTGGCTAGGCGGCTGATGCTGGCTAGGCGTGCGGCCCGGGTGGCTCGTACGGGCCGGGCGGCTGGGGCGGCTCGGCGATGCGCGGCCAGTTGCCGGCCGGGGCGGCCGGGGCCGGCTGCTGCCAGGCGGCCTGGGCGCTGGACATGAAGACCTGGGTCGGGAAGTCGGCCGGGTACCGGTCCGCCTCGGCCCGGTACGGGCCAGCCGGGCCGACCCGCGCCCCCATGGGCCGGTCCGGGATCGGATCGTCCCGGACCTCCGGCCGCCCGGTGTGCCACTCGGCCGGCTGACTCCGGGCTGCCTGGTTCTGCGCTGGCTGGTCCCGGTCGGGCCGCACCCGGACCGGCCGATCCCCGACCGGCCGGTCCTGGAACACCTGTTCCCCGGCAGGCTGGTTCCGGGCTGCTTGCTCCCGGTCTGGCCGGGCCCGGACCGGCCGATCCCCGACCGGCTGGTCCTGGAATGCCTGTTCCCGGGCGGGCTGGTCCCGGACCACTTGGTTGCGGGCTCGCTGGTCGCGGCCGGCCTGCTCCTGGGTTGGCTGCTCCCGGCAGGCCGCGCTGACGCCTGATCCAGGCAGACCGCGGCTGAGCAGATCGGGGCGGAGCGGCGGGCGGCTCCCCGCCCGGCGGTCGCCGGTCCGCAACAAAGTTGCCGTTGGTGTTCCACCAGCCGAACGCGCCGCCTGGCACCGGCGGGCCGTCCCCAGCCGGGGACGGGGTCAGGTCCAGCGGTGCGGCCGGGTCCGGCGGTGCGGCCGGGTCCGGCCGGAACGGGTCGCGCAGCGGGTCCGGCCGCGGCGCGCCGAACCGGTCAGTGGCCGAACCGGGACCAGACGGCACGTAGGGCCCCGACCGGAGCGGGTCTTCGGAGCGCGGCAGATACGGGTCCGGCGGCCCGGGTTTGGCTCGCCGCGGACGGTACTGGCCGGGCTGAGCTGGATACGAATCAGCGGCTCGTGTCCAGATACCGGATTCCGGCTGACCTCTTTCAGCACCCACGGCGCGGCTCCCTCCCTGACAAGGGGACGCAGCGCCCGGGTCTGAGGTTTACGGGCATAGCCGTCGAGGCGGGCAAAATATTCGGTTCGGCGGGCCAGCCCGGTGGGCCTCCCATCGTCGTAGATGGCGTAGACAACCCGAGCATCAACCTCGGGTCACCTACGAAGAGCGGGAGGCCCCACTCCTTCATCGCATCAGTGGCTGCAAGACCGTCAGCATCGGGCGCTGGAAGGACGACGCAGCCCGACGGCACGAGTTCGACAGGTACTGGAACGGCTCCCACGGGCGGATCGAGAAAGTGCCTCCGGAGGTCGCCACATACACCATGACGCCCGGGCGGGGGTCTACATACCTCCCGGCACGCCGCACTGGGTGCATAACGATCCCGACATTTCGCTGTCGGTGACCCTCACGTACTTCACCGCTGCCACCGTCCGCGAGAACCGCGTCGAGGGCTTCAATGCGCACCTTCGGCGGTGGCACATGAACCCACAGGAGCCGGGACATTCCATCACCGTTGACACAGCCAAGGTCTGCGCCTTGGGCGTCTATACCGCTGGTCGGGCCTTTCCTGATCTGTAGGTGCACCGGATGGGCTGGCACTGTTGGCTGAACTCAGCGTATTGCGACGACATTGAGTCCGAGTAGCACATGCGCGGCGAGCGCAGGGATTTTTCTGCGGCGGACGACCATGGGAAGGCGCTCAAAAATTACCTCAGCCGACAGTGCTAGCGCCGCGGGCATACGTACATAGTGGCCACGACCTCCAGCATAGAAGTCAATGTGCGTGAAACCGGCACTCAAGAACATTTCCCGAATCTCCCGGGCCGTGTACTCACGAAGGTGGAAACCCGTGGCCACCTCATCGAAACTTCTGGATATGTCATGTGGCCCGTTCACCCGGTTCGGTGTGATACAGATGTATACTCCACCCGGCCTGACTGCGCGTACCACATTTGTTAGCTGCAACAGGGCATCATCGGGGTGCAAATGCTCCATAAGTTGGTCTGAGTAGGCGACATCCACCGACCCAGGCTCCACGGGCAGGCTTGTGCCATCGCTGATTACGACCTCGATATTCGGCATCTCCCGCGCGGCCGACACAATGACCTGCGAGACATCCACAACGATGCCCCGGCGGATCATAGGCGCAGCGCGCAATGAGAAGGCGCAGTCCCCCGCACCGATCTCCATGAGACATGAGCGGTGATTAAGAAACCGTGATACGAAGCGTAGCTTCTGGCTCACTTCACGGTCGCGCTGCGCCGGGTCGATAGACAGTTGCGGGTGGTCCGGCACCCTCCGAAATAGCTCGTTATACACTTCCCCGTAGACACGCGCCCGCTCGTTAGCTGGGGCGGCACGAAGCCGCGCTGCCAGCTCACGCTCTATCGCGTAATGTGCGATGCGCTTGTCGGACCTGTCCGCCATGCTCTAGCTCCCCGGGCTGGCCGCAAATTGCTTATACAACGGTACTCTCCTCAGGGGACTCTGCCCGGCGCGATCCCGCGGCCGGACCTCGATCCGCGCCTCTCCGGGGCCGGGTTCGGGTGTGGGTTCGTCGGCCATCGACAGGACCTCGGGGCCGCCGTATGCGGTGGCCATCACAACAGCAGCCACGCATACCGCAACTTCCCGCCCCGTCGGCACATTCCCGCTGGGAACCCGGTCAGCGAAGCGTGATCACGTTGGCGGTGATGGGGCCGCGGCGTCCGAGGCCAGGTAGACGACCACTTCGGCGACCTCGGCAGGGCTGGCAACGTGGAACAGGGCGGGGCTCGCGGCGACGGCGTCACGGACCGCGTCGCTGACCCAGCCGGTGTCGGTGACCGGCGGTTGCACCATGTTGGCGGTGATGCCGAACCTGGCCAGTTGCAGGGCGGCCGACATCGTGTACCTCACCTGGGCGGCCTTCGCGGCACCGTAGGAGACCTCCCCAGGAAAGCCGAGGCCCCCGCCCGAGGTGAGGCCGATGATCCGGCCCCAGGCCGCGCCCCGGGCGATGTGCCGCCGCGCGAACTCGGCGATCATCAGCCGCGGGCACGGCAAGCCACAAAGCCCCGCGACGGTCGTGGCATGTGCCAACGAAGGCGGCGCTGTTCAAGGCCCGCGCCCGGCTGGGCCCGGAGTCGCTGAAGGCGCTGTTCGGGGCGGCGGCGGCGCTGGCGGCCGCGGACACGGGACCGGGCGTGGGGAAAGGGCTGGAGCGTTCCCGCAGGTCCGCCTGGCGGGGCTGGCCGAATGTGGCACCCACGCGCTGACCGCCGCCACGATGGGCGCCTGCACGACCGGGGAGACTACACTGGCCAGGCTGCTGCCCGCGCTGGGCGAGGGCATACTCGTGCTGGCCGACCGCAACTGTCGCTGTGGCTGTGTCGGCCGTGCCTCCGGGTCGTTCATGACCGCGCATGCCGACCATGGCGGCGTGAATTTGACAGCTAACAGTCCAGCCTAGTGCCCGGAGAACTCCGGTCTCATGTGTAAGGGCTAGCGGTGACCTCAGCGAGGTGGATTGCAGCCGCCGTCCATCCTGCTCAGATGGGTGCAAGGGAGACTTCAGGTGCAGATCTCGATAGCACGGCCAAGCGAGCTTGGGCCAGACGAAATTGCGGTGTGGCATTCCATGCAGCGCAAGACAGAATCTTTGGCAAGCCCGTTCTTGTGCCCGGAGTTCGCAGTAGCCGTCGATAAGTTCTGCCCCAATGCCCGCGTCGCCGTCCTCGCCGACGGACCGGACATTGTCGGGTTCTTCCCCTTCCAGCGGCGTCGGCTCGGCGTCGGCGTGCCGATCGGCTACGGGATAAACGACTGTCAGGGTCTTATCCACGCACCGGGCGTGGAATGGGACCCCCCGGAATTGTTCCGGGCATGCAGGGTGTCCGTGTGGCATTTTGATAGCCTGGTCGAAGGCCAGCGGCCCTTCGAACGCTATGCGGCTGCCGTGGCGCCCTCACCCGTGATCGACCTGACCGCCGGGTTTGCCGCCTACCAGGAGAAGCTCCAGGCGAGGTCCCCGCAGTTCTGCAAAGATCTAGCCCGAAGGACGCGCAAACTCGAGCGTGAAGCCGGTGAGCTGCGTTTCATGGTGGACTCACGCGATCTGGCGGTACTGCGCGCCCTCATGCGCTGGAAATCGGTTCAGTACCATCGCACCGGTTGGATCGACATCTTCGAACGGCCGTGGATCGTCGATGTTGTCGATCACCTGTTCAGCACACATAGTGACCAGTTCGGGGGCCTGCTTTCGGTCCTGTACGCCGGAGGGGCTCCGGTTGCCGCGCACTTCGGTCTACGGTCCGGGCACGTGCTCGCCCAATGGCTCCCAGCATATGATACGCGTTTCAGCAAGCAATCCCCTGGGCTGATCCAGCATCTGCGGATGGCCGAGGAGACCGCCGCACTCGGCATTCATCTGATCAATTTGGGCAGGGGCCGTGAACGTTACAAGCAGACGCTGAAGGACCACGACCTGTTCGTTTCCGAGGGAATGGCAGCCCCGGCACCGTTGCTGGCGACGGCGCACCGGGCACGCATCAGTGCAGTTAGATGGCTTGGTCCCCGGATCAGAAAGCATCCGCATCTGTTCCGTGCCGCCGACCGGCTCCTGCGGCATTACGGCCGGATCTTCTGAACGCGGCCTACACCTGCGCCCCAGGATGTCCCGCTCCCCGGCCAAGGTGACGCCGATTGCGGTGTAGATGGGCCGGTTGGCCACCTGCCCGTCGGTGATCTGGCTGATCGTCTCCTTGCTCACCGACGGGCCGTAGATCTCGGCGAAGTGCGTACTGATCTGGGCAGCTGGACATACTGGGAGATATATTTGCGGCGTGAGGTTCGACGAGGAGCGCGAAATTACGTTGCGGGTCAACGGCAGCGCGCATGTCATGGTGTTGGAACCGCGGGTCACGCTGCTGGATGCCTTGCGTGACCGGTTGGGGCTGACCGGCACGAAAATGGGTTGCGACCGGGGCGAGTGCGGCGCCTGCACGGTGCACGTAGCTGGGCGGCGGGTACTGGCCTGCATGACGCTGGCCGTGACTGTCGCGGACGCCGAGGTAACCACGATCGAGGGATTGGCTGCCGACGGGGAGTTGCATCCGGTGCAGCGGGCCTTCCTCGAGCATGACGCGTTCCAGTGCGGGTACTGCACGCCGGGCCAGGTGATGTCGGCTACGGCCCTCATCGCCGAGGGGCATACCGGTTCCGCTGACGAGATCCGGGCATGGATGAGCGGCAACATCTGCCGTTGCGCCGCGTACCCGCAGATCGTCGCCGCGCTGATGCAGGTTGTCGGCGGGGGAGTCGGCGGAACGGTCAGCGGGGGCAATCGGCGCGCCGGGGCTGGTCGTGAAGGCGTTCGGTTACGCCGTAGCGCCGGATCTTGCGGCCGCGCTGGCCGCGATCGAAGATCCGGACACGCTTGTGATCGCGGGGGGTACCGAGCTGGTGAACTGGCTCAAGGAGGGGATCGTCACGCTGGCCCGGCTGATCGACATCAGCAAGCTGCCGCTGGGCGGCGTCGAAGTCCGGCCGGACCGACTGCGGCTAGGTGCGCTGGCGCGGATGAGTGACGTCGTCCCAGTGGTGGCCAGCGACTATCCGGTGCTGGCCGAGTCGCTGCTTTGCGCCGCCTCGCCGCAGCTTCGCAATATGGCCAGTCTCGGCGGAAACCTGATGCAGCGGACCCGCTGTCCGTACTTCCGTGCCGAGGTGCTGCTGGCATGCAACAAGCGCGCTGCGGGATCAGGATGCGCGGCGCGGCGCGGGGAGAACAGGACTCATGCGATCTTCGGCTGGAGCGATGCGTGTGTGGCCACCCACCCGTCTGACTTCGCCGTCGCACTGACCGCGTTGGATGCCACAATCCGGATCGTGGGCCCAGGGGGTGAGCGGGCGGTGCCGGTGACCGAGTTTTACCGGCTGCCCGGCGACGATCCAACGATCGAGACGGTGCTCGGCCCCCATGAGCTAATCATCGCGATCGAGGTACCGGCCGGCCCACACACCCGCGCCTCGCACTACCTGAAAGTGCAGGAGCGGGCTTCGTATGAGTTCGCGATGGTCTCGGTGGCCGTCGCCGTCATACGCGACGGCGACGTTGTCACCGACGCGCGGCTCGCGCTGGGCGGGGTCGCGGCCCGGCCGTGGCGCCTCAGCAACGCCGAAGCCGCCCTGCGGGGCGTGTCGCTGGCCGACACGCCACGGGTGCGCGCGGCACTGGCGGCGTCCTTTGCCGACGCCCGGCCGCTGGACGGCAACGCTTTCAAGGTCGAACTGGCGCAGCGCGCCGTGGTGCGAGCCCTGGGTACGCTCCGGTCGAGCGCAGGCGGACTGTCGTGACTGTGGTGCCTCGGGGACTGTGCCGGCCGGATGGTCCGGCCAAGCTCACCGGCACCGCTGTCTACACGGCCGACACCGAGATAGAGGGCGTCGCGTACGCCGTGCTGGTGCCAGCCACCGTGCCGTCCGGGCGGATTGTGCATATCGACACTACGGTGGCCGCCGCCGCGCCCGGGGTGCTCGCCGTGCTTACCCGCGCTGACATGCCTCGCCTGCCTCGCCTGCACCTCATGGGGACGCCGCCGCTGGGTCAATCGGCGCTTCCGCTCCAAGACGACCGGGTGCGCTATGAGGGCCAGCCGGTGGCCATGGTTGTGGCCGACACCGCCGAGCGGGCCCATCATGTTGTCGGCCTGGTCGGTGTGGCCTACGCGGATGTCGCTG
>CAVQPP010000294.1:0-3114 GCA_963714445.1 uncultured Actinomycetota bacterium | reverse complement strand
TATATTGCTCGCCGAGCAGGGCGAAGTCGTCCCGATCGGCTGATCCACACCAGTTACAGCGCTCGGCCCGAGACGACCGAAGTTCTTCGGGCCGAGCGCTTTCGGTTTTCGTGCGTCAGGTCAGGCGGCGGCCTGCCACTTTCGGAGGACTTCCGTCGCGCCGCGTTCCGTCAGCACGCCGTGCACGCGAAGTCGGGCGATTCCGCCGTCGGGGTACGTGTCGAGGCGTAGATGCGTCGCGGGCCGCAAGTCAGCAGCGAGGCGGAAACGGTGCAGCGTGTCCGGCTGCACGCGCGTCTCCGGGATCAAGTCGAACCACTCGCCGTCGTTGGCGTCCGTGCGGGCGCGCAGCACGATCCGGTCGGGTGCGTTGCCCACGTAGTTCGCGGTGTCGATCTCCACGAGTCGCACCACGCCCTCGCCGATTAGCCGCACTTCGATCCAGTCGTTGCCGTCGTCGCGGCGACGGGCCGTTTCCCAGCCCTCCCCCATGACCCGCGATTCGCCGGGCATCAGGGCCGCGAGAGCCGGGGAGAAGAACGCGTCGCTGCTGCCCACAATGCGTGCGCCGTTGCGGGCAGCCGCAAGGTCGCACTGCACGCCGACAGTGAATTCGGGGTCTGCGAGGACCGCGCCGTGGACGCGCAGCCGGGCGATTCCGCCGTCCGGGATGTTGTTGAGCCGGACGTGAGTGAAGCGCTTGTCGGCGAACTGAGGCGCGATGGTGAAGCGGTTCTGTGTATCGCCGTCGAGTTTGCTTTCGGGGACGATCGTGGTCCACGTAGCCGCTAGCAGTTCGGCCGGGCTTGGGAATCCGGGGACGCAGATCGCCTCAACCGAGCAAGCCGGCGGGTAGTTTCCGACGAAGAACGAGGTGTCGACGGTCAAGCCGACGATCGTGCCGGGAGCGCCGAGCCGGATGATCGCCGAGTCGTAGTCGCTTCCCTCGACGCCAGGTCCGCCGGGGCGTCGGCGCCGGGTCTCCCAGCCGTCGACGATCTGTCCCTTGAGATTGAACGTGTGCGGGCTGAAGGTCGGCGCAGCAGGGGTGACCAGGTTCTCCTTCATGCCGAAGAACTCGTCGTTGGCCCATACGACCGAGCCGCCTAGGGCTCGCGAGGCGAGGTCCACGGTCTCGGGCCACGGGCTCTCGTCTGTCGCGGTCACTATGGCGTTCCTCTCGTCAGCAGTCGGCCGGTCGGTGTCGGCGAGTCGTGCACCGGGGCTCCGGCTAGATAGGTCGCCTTGACGGATCCGTTCAGATCCATGCCGCAGTAGGGCGTCACGGGGTTCTTGTGCGCGAGTCGCCGAGCGTCGATCGTCGTGCGGCTCTCGGGGTCGAAGACGACGAAGTCAGCGTCGCAGCCCACGGTGATACGGCCCTTGTTCGGCATTCCAACGAGGTCTGCGGTGCGCCTCGCCATCCAATCCACGACGTACGGCAGCGTGAAACCCCGCGTCCGCGCGCCGGTCCACACCGCGCTAAGGCCTAGCTGTAGTGAGATGATCCCGCCCCAAGCCTGCGCGAAATCGCCGGTGTCGAATCGCTTGAGCTCCGTCGTGCACGGCGAGTGGTCCGAGACGACGCAGTCGATCAGGCCGTCGGCGAGTGCGGCCCAGAGCAGTTCGCGGTCCGCCTCGCCTCGAATCGGCGGGCAGCACTTGTGATCTGTGGCGCCGTCAGGGATCGTCTCCGCGCTGAAGGTGAGGTAGTGCGGGCACGTCTCGGCCGTGATCCGCGCGCCGTCAGCCTTGGCGCGCTTGATCAACGGCAGCGCCGACGACGATGCTAGGTGCAGGATGTGCGCCCTGGCTCCGGTGCGACGCGCCGCTTCGATGACCGCGCTGATCGCCTTGGTCTCGGCATCCGGAGGGCGTGAAGCGACGAAGTCGGCGTAGCGCGGACCGGGCTTGGCGGGCGCGGCTGCGAGTGTCTCGGCGTCCTCGGCGTGCACGATCAGCAGGCTGCCGAGCTCGGCTACGACACGCATCGCCGCTTCCATCTCGGCCGCGTTGACCGGAGGGAACTCCGGCACGCCGGAGTCCGCGAGGAAGCACTTGAAGCCGTAGACGCCCTGCTCGTGCAACGCGCGCAGCTCACCGACGTTCGACGGTACGAGACCGCCCCAGAATCCGACGTCCACTCGGACCTGGCTCTCAGCGCTCTTACGTTTGAGCGCCAGCGCCGCTGCGTCGAGTGTCGGCGGCAGCGAGTTGAGCGGCATATCGATGATCGTCGTGACGCCGCCGAGCGCAGCCGCACGCGTCGCGGAAGCGAAGCCCTCCCACTCGGTGCGGCCTGGCTCGTTGACGTGCACGTGCGTGTCGACGAGGCCGGGCAGTAGCGCGAGGTCGCCGAGGTCGCGATCTTCGCGGGCTGAGATCTGTGCGTCGTACGGTTCGATCGCGGTGATTACGCCGTCCGTCGCGACTACGGCGGTGGCTCGTTCGCCGCTCGGCAGGACTGTGCGGCGTGAGCGGAGTACCAGGTCCGCGGTCATGTCCGTCGTCGCTTTCCGCTCAGGTGCTCGCGGCCGATACGCTCCGCGAGAAGTTCGAGCAACGAACCGGCATGCGCGATGCAGCGTTCGACGTTCGGTTCCACATCCGTGAGCTGATACGCACCGGTGAAGCCAGCGGCGCGTAACTGCTCGGCGTCGAGCTCGCACGTGCCGCTGACTGCGACCACCGGCACGTCGAGTCCGTTCGCCGCCTGGGCCACTCCCGCTGGTGCCTTGCCGCGCAGGCTCTGTGCGTCGAGCGAACCCTCGCCGGTGATCACCAGGCTCGCGCCGCGCGTCTTCTCGGCGAAGCTTGCCAGTTCCAGCATCAGCTCGATGCCCGGACGGCGACGCGCGCCAAGCAGCGCGAGCGCTCCGAAGCCGATTCCGCCGGCCGCGCCTGCGCCGGGAGCGGTCGCGTACTCGTCCGTGCCGATCGCCTTGGCGACTGCCATTGACCAGCGTTCGAGCGCGTCGTCGAGCGTCTGCACGTCGTACGGTGACGCGCCCTTCTGCGGTCCGTAGACGGCCGCCGCTCCGTCCGGGCCGAGCAGCGGGTTGTCGACGTCGCAGGCCACGATGATCTCGACCCCGGCCAGCCGTTCACGCAACG
>CAVQPP010000293.1:0-5050 GCA_963714445.1 uncultured Actinomycetota bacterium | reverse complement strand
CCAGCCGTTCGCGCAACGGCACGATATCGAGCTCTTCGATACGTGCCAGCGCGGCGCCGCCGCGCGGGAATTCCGCGACGTCCGCGTCGGTTAGTCGGGCGCCGAGTGCTTGCGCCATACCAGCGCCGCCGTCGGTGCACGCGCTTCCGCCTAGGCCGAGAACGATGCGCGTGCACCCGGCGTCAAGTGCCGCGCGGATCAGTTCGCCCGCGCCGTACGAGGTGGCGGTAAGCGGGGCCTTCACCCCGCCCGGCAGCAACGCGAGACCGCAGGCCTGCGAGGTCTCGATCACAGCGGTCCCGCCCTTTGCGGCGAAGCTCGCGATAACCGGTCGTCCGGTGGGGCCGGTGGCGATGGCTTGCAGCCGCCGGAAGCCGGCCGCGTCGACCATCGCGTCGAGCGTGCCCTCTCCCCCGTCGGCCACCGGGATGGTGGTGACCGCGAGGGAGGGCACCGCTCGCCGCAGCCCGGCGGCGAGCCGGGCCGCGGCGTCGGCCGCGGAGAGCGAGCCCTTGAACTTGTCCGGGGCCAGCACGACCCGGCCCGCGGACGACTGTGCGGCGAGCGCGTTGTGCGCGGCTGCGGCGGTACCCGTCATTGGCTGTCAGGCCTCGACCTCGACGCTGTCGGGCACCGGTTCGAACTCCTTGACGGCGTCGATCCGGATACCGTGCGCGGTGTTCGCCTCGCGCTCGATCATGATCTCCACCAGGACCGGGCGCGAGCTGGCCACGGCCGCCTTTCGCGCCCAGGCGATCGCGTCGGCGATCTCGCCCGGCTCGTACACTCGCCGGCCCTGGCAGCCGTACGCCTCCATGATCTTGACGTTGTCGGTGCCGAAGTCGTCGTAGTGGATGTCGACCTCGTAGTTCATCTCGTAGCCGATCTCGGCCTGCCGAATGAGCCCGAGGTATTCGTTGTTCAGCATGATCAGCACGAACGGCACGTCGTACTGCGCGGCGACGGCCAGCTCCTCGACCAGGAACTGGAATCCGTAGTCGCCGACGACGCCGACGACCTCGGCGTCCGGCTCGGTGTTCTTCAGCGCCTTCTTCACGCCGATCGCGGCCGGGATCTCCCAGCCGAGCGGGCCGGCCTGGCCGCAGACCTGGTAGCGGCGCGGGTGGCCGCCGCGCTGGAACTGGCCGCCCCAGATCTGGTAGAGGCCGATGGCCGTGACGAAGTACGTCTCCGGTCCGAAGGCGGCGTTGATCTCGCGGTAGACGCGCGGCGCCTTGATCGGCACGTCGTCGAAGTCGTCCCGGCGCGTCAGGGTGCTGCGGAGGGTGGCGACGCGTTCGGTCCACGTGCCTGTTTCGCGCTTGGTGTTGCGTTTCTTCGCGGCCGCTAGCAGGGCCTGGAGGAACAGCTTCGTGTCCGACACGATGCCTAGGTCGGGCTCGAAGACCTTGCCGAGCTGCGTCGGCTCCACGTCGACGTGGATGAACTTGCGCTCGCCCCGATAGGTCTTGAGATCGCCGGTGTGCCGGTCGCCGAAGCGGGCGCCGAGGGCGAGTACGAGGTCTGATTCGAGGAAGGACGCGTTGCCGTAGCGCTGCGAGGTCTGGATTCCGGTCATACCGGCGAACAGCGGGTGCGACTCGTCGATCGAGCCCTTGCCCATCAACGTCACCTGCACCGGGATGCTCAGGTACTCGGCCAACTCGACCAGTTCGTGGTGCGCCTCGCCGATGATCACACCGCCGCCGGAGAGCAGCAGCGGACGCTCGGCGGCCAGCAGCAGGTCGAGTGCGGCCTCAACTCGCAGCGGCGACGGCTCGGCCTTCTGCACTGGCAGCGGCGCGTCGATCGCGGGGTCCCAGAGGATTTCCTGCTTCTGCACGTCCAACGGCAGGTCGATCAGCACCGGTCCCGGCCGACCGCTGCGGGCGATGCGGAACGCCTCGCGGAAGATCCACGGCGCCTGCGCGGCTTCCTTGATCTGCACGGCCCACTTGGTCACCGGCTTGGCGATCTCGACGATGTCGACCGCCTGGAACGCCTCTTGGTGCAACTTGGTGGACACGGCCTGGCCGGTGATGCAGATGATCGGGATCGAGTCGGCCAGCGCGGTGTAGAGGCCGGTGATCATGTTGGTGCCGGCCGGGCCGGAGGTGCCGATCGCGATACCGACGTTGCCGTTGGTGCGTGCCCAACCGTCGGCCATGTGCGTGGCGCCCTCTTCGTGCCGGACGATCAGATGCTCGATGCTGCCATCCTGTTCAAAGGCCTTATACAGAGGCAGGATCGCCGCGCCGGGGCAGCCGAACACGGTGTCGACGCCCTCTGACTTGAGGACTTCGACGACTGCTGACATCACCGGGATTCGCTGTGCGGTCATGGGATCACGCGCCCTTCTGCTGAGTGCCGTTGAGGTTGTCGATGACGGCGAGCAGCGCCGAGTGGTCCTTGTCGCCGAGTCCCTGCGCGCGTGCCGCCTGAATGAGCGCGGCCACCTGCAGGCTCATTGGCAGCGAGACGTCCGCTTGGCGGGCCGCGTCGAGGACGGTGCCCATGTCCTTGTGGTGTAGGTCGATGCGGAAGCCTGGCTTGAAGTCGCGGGCCAGCATCGAATCGCGCTTGATGTCCAGGATCCGCGAGGCGGCCAGGCCGCCGGCCAGCATGTCCAGGCCAGCCTTGGCGTCTACGCCGAGGCGTTCCATCAGCACGATGGCCTCTGCGACGAGGGCGAAGGTGCCGCCGACCACGAGCTGATTCGCGGCTTTGACAGCCTGGCCGGCGCCGTGCGGCCCGCACAGCGCGCTGGTCTTGCCGACGAGTTCGAAGATCGGCCGAGCGGCCTCGAAGTCGGCCTGCTCGCCGCCGACCATGATGGACAGCACCGCGTCGATCGCCCCCTTCTCGCCGCCGGAGACCGGGGCGTCAAGGACACGTACGCCCTTGTCGGCGCCGGCCTTGGCAACCTTCTGCGACGTGCCCGGCTTGATGCTGGAGAAGTCGATGAAGAGCGCGCCGGTTTCGATGTGCTCGAACACGCCGCCCGCGCCGAGCACGACCGCCTCCACGTGCGGGTCGGCCGGGAGCATCGTGATCACGATGTCAGCACCCTGTACCGCTTCCTTGACGGAGTCGGCGCGTTTGCCGCCCTGCTGCTCCAGCTTCGCCAGCGCCGCGTCGACGAGGTCGTAGCCGACGACCTCGTAGCCTGCCTTCGCCAGGTGTCCGGCCATAGGCGAGCCCATGATGCCGAGTCCGATGAAACCGATCTTCTGAGACATGGTTCTGTGTCGCCTAACTCGTAACTCGTACGTGAGGTTGGACTTCTTCTTCGTGGGCCGGTCAGTCAGCTGCGCCAAGCGCGCCCGGAGACCGGCAGCCAGTCGAACGAGTCGGCGCTGACCGCGTTCGTGGGCTTGTATTCGAGGCCGATGGAGCCGAGGCCTTCCTCGGCCCGGTAACCGGCCTGCTCCAGGCACTTGAACAGGCGCAGGTAGTCGAGTTCGCCAGTGCCGGGGGCCCCGCGTAGTGGCAGGTCGGCTAGCTGTACGTGACCGAACCATCCGGCGGACGCGGCGATCGTCGCTTCGAGGTCTTCGCCCATCCGGCCCATGTGGTAGAGGTCGAATAGCAGCGCCAGGTTGTCCGCGCCAGTCTGCTGCTGTGCCTTCTCGACGACCGCGAGCGCGGCGGCGGTCGAGGCAAGCGGGTAGTGCGGCGACTCGATCGTGTTGAGCGCTTCGATCAGCACGACGCCACCGATCTCGGCGATCGCCTTGCACGCCAGGTCCAGGTTTGCGAGCGCGAGTTCGTCTTGGAACGCCGGATCGACACCCTCGATCCGGTTGCCGTAGAGGGCGTTGAAGTTGCGGCAGCCAGTCCGCCGCCCGATTTCGGCGGCTACCGGGATGGCGTCGCGGAAGCGTCCGGCTTGTCCGGGTACGGACACCAGGCCTCTGCTACCGAGGGACAGGTCGTCGAGGAGGTTGAAGCCGACGAGCCTGACCTCGGCCGCGTCGAGGGCCGCGATGAGCTCGTCTAGCTGCGCGCCCTCGGGCTGCGCGGCGTCGCCGAAGGGCCACCAGAATTCGGCCGCGGTGAAACCGGCGGCCGCCGCCGCCGCCGGCCGTTCGAGCAGCGGCAGCTCGGTGAACAGGATCGAGAGATTGACGTCAAAGCGCAGGCTCATACTTACTCCAGTCAGCTGTATCCGAGATGTCCTTGAGCGCGCCGGGCTGCTCCTGGTAGGAGATCCGGCGGATCATGGACAGGCAGCCGGTGCCGTCTTCGAGCTCGATGGCGCCGAGCTCCAGTTCGCCCGGCTCGGCGGGCAGCAACGTCTCGCGCAGCACCGGCCAGTCGAGGTCGTAGAGCTCGCCGACGACGCTCACGCCGCCATCTGCGACCTCGTCTAGCGCGGGGAAACGGCCATTGACCGCGTAGAAGCGGTAACGCGGGGCCGTGCGTACCCGGCCGACCAGCGGCGAATCGCCGAGCAGGTGGTTGAGCGGACCGCCGCGCATCGCGCCGCCGTTGAGGAACATCAGAGGCATGCCAGCTCCTTGACGTCGGTCTGAATAGGGTCGGTGTGGATGGGAGTGGTCACGGCGGACAGGTGATGGCCGGAGCCGCCGCGCCTGGCCGACACGATCTGCGCGACGATGGCGATCGCCGTCTCCTGTGGGGTGCGTCCGCCGAGGTCGAGGCCGATCGGCGCGTGCAGCTTGGCCAGCTCGGTCTCCGATAGTCCGTTAAGTCGCAATGTGCTGAATCGCTGGGCGCAGGTACGGCGCGAGCCCATCGCCCCGACGTAGCCGATTGGCAGACGCAGCGCGGTGGCGAGCACCGGGATGTCGAACTTCTCGTCGTGAGTCAGCACGCAGACCGCTGTGCGCCGGTCCACCTGCACCTGCTGCCCGGCGAGGTAGCGGTGTGGCCAGTCCACGACGACCTCGTCGGCGTCGGGGAAGCGTGCCTTCGTGGCGAATACCGGCCGCGCGTCGCATACCGTGACGTGGCAGCCGAGGAACTTCCCGGCCGTCACCAGCGCTCCGGCGAAGTCGATGGCGCCGAAGACGATCAAGCGCGGCGC
>CAVQPP010000292.1:0-9939 GCA_963714445.1 uncultured Actinomycetota bacterium | reverse complement strand
CGAAATAGCAAATCGCAATCGTCGCCGTCATCGTCGTGACTGTGGCCGCCATCGCTGACATCGCTGTTGATTCGGTCGCTGTAATCGCAATTGCCATCCTCGCCATCGCCATCGCCCACGGCCATCGTCGCCATCCACGGTCGCCGTCATCGCCGCGCTGTTGCTGTCATCGCAATCGCAATCGCTGACCGGACATCGCCCACCGCTCACCGCTCACCGCCCACTGCCGATCGCCCGCCGGACGCCGACTGCGCGCCCTGCGGACCTGCCGCCCCCACGCACACGTGTAACCCCCTCCCGTATCTGTTCATGTGACTTCGAAAAGACTCACTCCAAGACGCACTCCGAACACTGCACGGGACGTTGCACAAGATGTCGCACCAGCCGCTGCACGACCACGCCTCCGCCGCTCGCTCTGGGCGTCCGCACTGCTGCTGGCTGGCGTCGCCGCCCTCGCCGCATGCTCAAGCCCAGCGCATCCAGCCGCTGCTGTCTCGGGCGCGACGTCGTCGAACGCTTCGCCAGCAAACGCGTCGCCATCGAGCACAATGCCGTCCGACATGGCGTCGATGCCGTCGTCGAACGCGTCAGCCGCCAACGCGGCACCCGTCGCCACGAACGCCGGTCACCATCAAGGGCTTCGCCTTCAGCCCCGCCGCAATCACAGTCAAGGTCGGCACCACAGTCACCTGGACGAACCAGGACGCTGACGCGCACACGGTCACCAGCCAGAACAACAGCGGTCCGCTTTCGTCGGCGGCTTTGAACACCGCGCAGACGTTCTCGTACACGTTCACCAAACCCGGCACCTACGCCTACCTGTGCACGATCCATCCGTTCATGACGGCGACCGTGACGGTGACATCGTGAAGTCACCGGAGCTGGAATCGCAGGACCCGCACGACTCGCAGGACCCGCACGACTCGCAGACCCGCAAACGAACCCGAAGCCAAAGCCGCTGGTCGCGGCATGACGCGTCGCCAGTTGGCTCGTCACGCAGGTTGGTTCGGCGGCGCGGTCGTGTTGACGGTCGCCGGCGGAGTGGTGATCAGCAACATCGTGGACAGCGGGAGCGGATCCACAGCGGCGGCGAAACCTACGGCGCCCGCGACTGGCGGCGCCGCGGGCGCCCCGAACGCCGGCGCGTTCGCCGATCCCAATGCCCTGCGATTCGTGCAGATATCCGACAGCCACATCGGATTCAACGGCCCGGCGAACACCGACGTCACCGGCTCGTTCGCGCGTGCCATCAACCAAGTCAACGGCCTCGGCTTCCGGCCGGACTTCGTCATGCACACGGGCGACCTGACCCACCTGTCCACCCCGGCGCAGTTCGACCAGGTACGGCAGATGATGACGGGCATCCACACCGACAAGGTCTTCACCGTCCCCGGGGAGCACGACTCGGTCGGGGACCACGGCCACGCCTACCTCAAGACCTTCGGCCAGGGCACGACTGGCGACGGCTGGTTCAGCTTCGACACGCACGGCGTGCACTTCATCTCACTCGTCAATACCCTGAGTTTGGAGAAGCTGGGGCACCTCGGTCCAGACCAGATCGACTTCGTCCGCAAGGACGTCGCGGGCCTGTCGTCGGACACGCCAATCGTGGTGTTCAGCCACATCCCGCTCTTCGCGATGTACCCGGCATGGGGCTGGAGCACCGACGACGCGCTCCAGGTTCTCAGCCTGCTGAAACGGTTTGCCTCAGTTACCGCGCTCAACGGCCACGTGCACCAACTCTTCACCCGTACCGAGGGCAACGTGACATTCCACTCCGCCACGACCACCGCGTATCCGTTGCCGAAGCCTGGTGCGGCGGCGGCCCCGACGCCGCAAGTCGTGCCCGCGCGACAGCTGCAGGCTGCTCTGGGCATCCGCGAAGTCGCGTATCGACAGGGCTCTGCCAACCTCGCGATCACTGATGAGACGCTGAAGCCGTGAGATGAGGCGGGTCTCAGTCGGCTGAATTGGTGGTCTCGACCGGCTTTCGGGCTAACAGGAAAGCCTGCTGTGTTTGCTCGACTGCTCGCCACGGCTCACGCACCAGGCACGCCACCATGTCGAACCCGGCGTCGGTCAGCAGCTCAGCGACGCGCTCCGGCTGACGTCGGCGGAAGTCGAGCGTGACCTGGTGACCAAACGCTTCGGTCAGGTGCAGTGGCTCGTCGCCGACCTGGAACGCGAGCAACAGATGGCCGCCAGGCATCAGCACGCGACGAAACTCGACGAAGACGTCGGGCAGCTGCGGATCCGGGATGTGAATGGTCGAATACCAGGGCACGATGCCACGCATCGAGCCGTCATCCAGCGGCAGCGCGGTCATCGAGCCCTCAATGAACTGCAGGCCGGGGTGCGTACGTCGCGCAAGCGCGATCATGCGCGGTGACAGGTCGATCCCGAACGTGTCGAGGCCGAGCGAGTGCAGGCGGGCCGTGATCGTGCCGGGTCCGCAGCCGATTTCAGCGACGGGCCCGGCAGTGGGACCGGCGCTGTGTTCGTCGTTCGCAGAGCCGGTTTCGGCGTGAGCTTTTACGAGCTCTGCGAAGGCAGCCAGCATGGCGCGGTCCAGGGGTTTGGACGCGATCACCCCTAGCGAGCGCGTGTAGTAGTCCTCGGCGACTGTGTCGTAGAAGGTGCGTGCGGCGACGAGGAAGTCCGGCTCGGGAGCTGATTTCGGGGCCGCGTTCAGCGGGTCCGCTTGGAGTTCGGTCACGGCTGAGGACGGTACCCGGCACCTGTGACATTCCCGTGGATGAGAAGTCTCTGAGGTGATCCTAAGGTTCGCCGACGGCAGCGCAAAGGCCGCGGCGCTGTGCTTGCTGAGGGCTGCGAATACAGCGGCTCAGCAGCATCAGCGAAAGCGAACTTAGGAGCCCGATGCAAACCAGAATGCGAATGCTCGCGGCCGGAGCAGCGGTCGCGCTGCTCACGGGGACGGCCGGGGCCGCAGCGGCAGCGACGACCGGCTCGGCGAGTCCGTCAGCGTCGTCGTCCGCGCCAGCGCCGAAGCCGTCGCCGACGGAGACGGGGACGGATAACGGCGGCGGCAAACCCGGCAACCAGCCGGAATGGCTAGCCCAACTCGCCGCGAGCCTGCACGTGAACGTGCAGAAGCTCGAGACGGCACTGATCGACGCGAAGCAGACCATCGGCAGGCTCGGCGTCGCGCCGAACGACCCGGCCGTCGTCGCGGTCGTCACGCACGATCTCGGCATCAGTGCCGACCAGGCCAAGCACCTGCTGACGGAGGTGTTCGGCGACGTCGCGCCCGGCAAGGACGGCTCGGGCTACGGCGGCTCCGGCAAGGGCGGTACCGGAAAGCCGGGCACGGGCAAGACTCCGCCGCCGCCCGGAACGCCCGATCCGAAGCTCAGCCAGACGCTCGCCGGCATCCTGCACGTCAGCGACACGCGTGCGGCGCAGGTGCTCGAGCAGCTCGACCGGATCGCGCAGCCGAGCCGCGGCGTCTCGATCGACGACCGGCAGTTCCGGGCCCTCGCCGCGAGTCTGCACCTGACCCCGCAGCAACTCGACGACGCCCTGCGTCAGATGAAGGAGGACCTTCGCGCGTCGATGCCGTCCCCCGCTGACTCGTCGAGTGCGCAGGCCAAGGCCCCATCACCCAGCAACAGTTGAGTCGCGCTGAGCTGGATCGAGTCGAGTTGAGTCGCGTTCCCGCGTCCGGGGCCGGTCGGGTTGCTCCGGCCGGTCCCCGTTCGGCCGCCAAGAGCCACAATGACGGTATGCAGGTGTTGGTAGTTGACGACGACGAGGCGGTCCGCCATGCGCTTGCCCACGCGTTGCGCCGCGACGGCTACTCCGTGGCGGAGGCTGCGGACGGCGACGGCGCGCTGCACCAGACGGCGGCCGAGCGCTATCAGGCGATCGTGCTCGACGTGCTCATGCCGGAGCCGAACGGCCTCGAAGTGTGCCGCATCCTGCGCGGACGCGGCGACGAGACGCCGATCCTCATGCTCACCGCGCGCGACCTGGTCGCCGATCGGGTCGCCGGCCTGGACGCCGGTGCCGACGACTACCTCGTCAAACCGTTCGCGCTGGACGAGTTGCGCGCACGCCTGCGTGCGTTGCTCCGGCGCAGCGGCCAGGCGCGTGAAGTGCTGAGCTTCGCAGACCTCGAACTCGACCTCGCTCAGGCTCGTGCGCGACGCGGGGAACGGGTGTTGTCGGTCACCCGCACCGAGTACGCGCTGCTGGAGCTGTTCCTGCGCAACCCTCGCAGGGTTCTGAGCCGCACGGCGATCTTCGAGGCGGTGTGGGGCTACGACTTCGGTCCAGGTTCGAATGCGCTGTGGGTCTATATCAGCTATCTACGGACGAAGCTCGAATCCGGCGGCGAGCCGCGGTTGATCCAAACCGTGCGCGGCCTCGGGTACGTGCTACGCGAGGAGCCGTGATGACGACATGACCGTGATGACGACATGACGTTGCGCGCTCGCATCGCTCTCGCTGGCGGTCTGGTCGTCTTCGTGGCGCTGCTCGCGGCGTCGCTCGTGCTCTATCCGCTGGCCGACCGCGACCTGCACGACCAGCTCGACAGCGCGCTGGTCACAGCCGTGGCTGATGCGCCAAAACTCGGAGCGCAACTCAAGGCTCAGATCAAGGGAGCTGGCGCGGAGTTCATAGATACCGCGCCGATCGCGGTTGGCGACACGCTGATTCAATTCGTCGGGATCAATGCTGCGGCGCCGGGTGCGCCGGGTGATCTCGCACCGCTCACGGACAGGGATGCCCAGGTCGCGGAGGGGTCCGGATCCGCGTACTTCGAGGCCATCAAGTACCAGGGACAGGCTTACGAGATGTACACGGCGCCCTTCGGGGGAGGGGTGCTCGTGCGCGCGGCGAAGCCGGAGTCGGCCGCGACGGCGTCGCTGGACCGGCTGCGGTTGCTGCTGACAGCCCTCGTACTCGGCGGCGCGCTCGTCGCCGCGCTTGGGGCTCGGCTGCTGGCTGGCAGAGTGCTGCGACCGGTGCGGCGTCTGACGGATACGGTCGAGCGGGTGACCGTTACGCAGGACCTGACCACGCGCATCGACACCGGCGGCCGCGACGAGATCGGCCGGTTGGCTCGCTCGTTCACTGGGATGATGACCGCACTCGACACGTCCGTGCAGACGCAGCGTCGTCTCGTCGCCGACGCGTCGCACGAGCTGCGCACGCCGTTGACCAGCCTGACGACGAATCTGGAGTTGCTGGCGGAGGATGGGGGCCTGGCCGATCCGCAGGCCCCTGCGTTACTCGGTGCGGCTCGGGAGCAGAGCGGCGAACTTCGTGTGCTGATCAATGATCTCGTCGACCTGGCTCGGTACGGCGAGATTGAGGCGCACTGTGAGGACTTGCGGTTGGACCTGCTGGCCGCCGAGGTCGTTGAGCGCGCGGCGAAACGGGCGCCCGGACTGTGCTTTGAGACGCGGCTTGACGAGTGCTTCGTGCACGCCGATCCGGATGCGATCGAGCGGGCGCTGGGGAATCTCGTGGACAACGCGGTGAAGTGGAGCCCGCCGGAGGGGACTGTGCGGGTCAGGGTGTGCGCCGGGTTCGCGCAGGAGGCACGCGAGGCGAGCTTCAGCGTTGCGGATGAGGGGCCTGGGATAGCGGATGAGGACCTGCCGCACATCTTCGACCGCTTCTATCGTTCGACTGCGGCGCGGGCCAAGCCGGGCTCCGGGCTCGGTCTGTCCATCGTCCGGCAGATCGCGGACAGGCATGGTGGGCGAGTGAGCGCGCATCCATTGCGGCAGGGTATTGAGATGAGGTTGGTGCTGCCGGTCGCGGTGTAGTTGGGTGGGGCAGAGGGGTGGGGAGCTCGTCGCGGTCTAGGGGTGAGCGCGCAGCTGTATGAGGGTGCTGGCATAGTCGCCTGCGGGCAGGTCGAGTGGGACTCCGTGCTCGATCAGCGCCGAGCCGGGGTGGGTTGTGTTCCGGTCTAGGTCGAGGTAGGTGACGTCCGGTCGCACGGCACTTAGGCGCAGGGGACGTGCGGCGTGGCCGAATCGGGTCGTGACGCGCCACGCGAGGATGACGTGTTCGTCGCTGGCCGGATCGGCGTAGTGGACCGCGGTCACCCCGCCTGGGGCACTGAGCCGGTACAGGTCGCCGCGCTGGACGATCGGGCGGATCCGCTTGTATGTGGCGATTAGGTCGTGTGCCTCGTCGAGGTCGCGTTCCGGCCAGGACGTCAGGTCGCCGCCGATGCCGAGGGCGCCCGCCATCGAGACGTGGAACCGGAATCGCAGGGGTGTTTTCCGGCCGGTGGTCACGTTCGGGCTGTCGGTGACCCAGGCGGACATCGTGCGCGCCGGGTAGACCTGGCTGTAGCCGTGCTGAATGGCGATGCGGTCGACCGGGTCGGTGTTGTCGGAGATCCAGACCTGATCGGTGCGGGCGAGGATGCCGGGGTCGACGCGGCCGCCGCCGCCGGCGCAGGCTTCGATGCGCAGGTGGGGGTGGTCGGTGCGCAGTCGGTCGATGACCTCGTATACGCCGCGGGTGTGCGCGGTCCACGGCCGGTCGGGGTCGGCGTCGGGACGGTCGGGGTGGCCGGCCTCGGTAGCCGCGCGGTTGGCGTCCCACTTGAGGAAGTCGATCGGGTGGTCACGCACCAGCCGGTCCAGCCAGCCGTGCGCCCACGCGGCGACCTCGGGCCGGCCGAAGTCCAGCATGAGCTGATGGCGCAGCGTTGTGTGCTCGCGGGTGGCGGCGTGGATCACCCAGTCCGGGTGCGCGCGGTACAGGTCGCTGTCAGGGTTCACCATCTCGGGTTCGACCCACAGGCCGAAGCGCATGCCGAGCCGGTTCACCTCGGCTATCAGGGGGTTTAGTCCGTCGGGGAAGGCGGCCGGGTACGGCGTCCAGTCGCCGAGGCCGGCCCGGTCGTCGCGCCGCGCGCCGAACCAGCCGTCGTCCATCACGAACAGTTCGACGCCGAGGTCCGCGGCGATCCGCGCCAGCTTCCGCTGACCGGCTTCGTCCACCGCGAATCCGGTGGCCTCCCAGGAGTTGCAGACGACCCGCCGTTCCTCGGCCGGGTCGACCGGGACCGGCAGGACGTGCTCGCGCAGGTAACTGTGCCAGCCGCGACTGGCCGCGCCGAACCCGCCGCAGGTGTAGAGCCCTGCGAACAAGGGAGTGCGCAGGCTCCCGCCCGGCTGCAGCGTCCAGGTCGGGCCCTCGTGGCCGAAGCCGCCGGTCCACATGACGCGGCCGACCGGATCGCGGTGCACGGTCACCCGCCAGCTGCCGCTCCAGGCCAGCACCGTGCTCCACACCTCGCCGCGTTCCTCCTCGGCGGTCCCGTCGTCCAGGGCCAGCCAGGGATTGGCGTGATGGCTGGTGATGCCGCGCCGGCTGGTCAACACGGTCTCGGCGACCGCGAGCGGCGCGCGGCGTAGCTGGAACTCGCTGTTCCACCCGCCGACCAGATGGCTCACCCGATAGTCCGCTCTGGCCGGCAGCGTCCAGCTCGCCGAATCGCAGCGCCCTACGGTGATTGGGCCGGCGTCGCCGGCGTCGCCGGTGTTGGTCAGCACGACCCAGCGTTCGATGACGTCGGAATCCGCGTGCACGCGGTAGTGCAGCTCGGCGAGCAGCGGGTACCTGCGGTCGCGCAGCCGGATCGTCAGATGGCCGCCGTCGATTTCGTGGCCGTCACCGCGCCATTGCGCGCCGCGCGTACCGTCCGCGAACCGCACCTGGAGGCCGGCCGGGCCGAAACGGGCACCGGTCTCGATGCCGAGCTCGTCCGGTGTCGCATCGGACTCGAAGCTGCTGGCGGCGGGAGACATCCGTTCGGCTGGCGCGGCGGCGACCGCCGACGGGGCGCCCCAGCCGACGTGACGCGGGCTGCCGTCAGGATGCTGCCTCAGGGCGTACGCGGTGTTCGGCGTGGAGAGCAGCCAGAGTCGGCGGTCGGCGTCGTAGGACACGGGATGCGCGGGATGCACAGGGACACCTTTTGATTGCATGGTGGGGGAGGGGAATTGCCTTTGTTTTGAAGGTGAGCTGGGCGGGCTAGCCGCCCTGGGACGTTAGCAGACTTCTTTTATTGACAACAGAAAAGAATCGTCCTATGTTTCCGGCCGTGCACGCGACTCTCAACGATGAGACGGTTCCCGTGTCGACGCCGGCCGCGTCGCTCGTCTTCACGACGGTGCTTTCGCACGGCCCGCTCACCCGGATCGACATCGCGCGGCGGACCGAGTTGTCCGCGGCCGCGGTCACCAAGGCGGTGCGCCCGCTCCTGGAGGTCGGGTACCTGGTCGAAGACCTCAACGACGGTGCCCGGTCCGCGCTTGGGCGCCCGGCCAATCCACTGCGGGTGAACGAGGGCAGGGCGCTGTTCATCGGCGTCAAGGTGACCGGCGACGAGATCATCGCCGTGCTCACCGATCTGTGCTGCCGCGTGCGGGTCGCCCGGCACGTGCCGCTCACGGACCGCGAGCCGGCCGCAGTGCTGCCCGCGATCACCGCGCTGGTGCGGGAACTGCTCACCGAGGCCGACGGATTCGGCGCGCGGGTGCGCGGCCTGGGCATCGCGGTGTCCGGCGACGTGGACCGCGCGGAAGGCATGGTCCGGTACTCGCCCTTCCTCGACTGGCGCGACGTACCGCTCGCCAAGATCGCCGAAGCGGCGACCGGTTTGCCGGTGACCGTGGAGAACGATGTGCGAGCACTGACGGTCGCCGAGCAGTGGTTCGGCGCCGGGGTCGGGCTATCCGACTTCGCGCTGGTCACGGTCGGCGCCGGCATCGGCTGCGGCTTGGTCGTACACGGCCGAGTCGTCTCGGGTGCGCACGGCGTGGCCGGAGAGATCGGACATCTGTCCATCGATCCGCTCGGTCCGCCCTGCCATTGCGGCAACAACGGATGCGTGGAGGCGATCGCGGCCGATCCCGCGATCCTGCGCGACGTCCGCAAGGTCACCGGCAAACCGGTGGCGAACGCGGCCGAGGCACTCGCCCTGGCCCGCGACGGGGAGCCGGGCGTACGCGAGGTCTACGCGAGGGCCGGCGGCGCGATCGGCCGGGCGATCGGCACCGTGGTCAACCTGTTCGGCCCGGACCGGGTGATCATCTCGGGCGAAGGGCTGGCCGCGTACGACCTGTTCGCCGAGGAGATCCGCGACGCGTTCGCCGCGGCGGCGTTCGGCACCGCGGGGCAATGCGACGTAGTGACGTATCCGCTCCCGTTCGAGGAGTGGGCGCGCGGGGCCGCCGCCACCGCGATCCAGTCGTTTATCGAACCAGCTGTTTGATTAGAACTAAGTAACCCTCTTTAGATAAGTGCCATCGGGCTCATCCCTTGTTCGGGCATCGGCTGAGTCGCCCACTCCCACCGCGCCCCCGTCACAGGAGGTTCGACTCATGAGCTCACCCGCACACCCGCGCACGCCCGGAATCGCCGGCGCCGCATTGGCCCTGACGGCCGCTGTCGCTCTCGGCACGGCGGCACTCGGCGCGGCCAATCCGGCCCGCGCGGCTGTCCTGCCAGCCAATACAGCGAATACAGCCCCGGTCGCCACGGCAACTGACACGCCCTTGAGCACGGCCGCGCCCTACATGGGCTGGTCGAGCTGGAGTCAGCAGTCCTCCTCGTATCCGGGACTGAACCCCAACGGCAGCTTCAGCTACCTGACCGAGGCGAACGTTCTGAAGCAGACCGATGCCCTGGCCGCCAAGCTCGCGGCGTACGGCTACAACTACGTCAACATCGACGCCGGCTGGTGGCGCAACTGGAACTGGACGCCGGAGTACGACCAGTACGGCAGGCAGGCCGCCGATCCGGTCCGCTTCCCGCACGGCATGCAGTCGGTCGCCGACTACATCCACGCCAAGGGTCTCAAGGCCGGCATATACCTGCCGGTCGGCCTGGAGAAGGAGGCATACGGCGGCGGCACCGTGCCGATCTGGAACGCCCCGG
>CAVQPP010000291.1:0-12047 GCA_963714445.1 uncultured Actinomycetota bacterium | reverse complement strand
CAACGGAGCGGGCGGGCACGCATTCACCGCGATTTGGGACTTACGCCCTATGGACTGCCGGGCTGCTGGCCGCGCTGGCCGTTCGGCCCGTTCCGTCATGCGCTGTCAGCATACCACGCGACGTAAAAGATCAACCACGCAGCGACGTGTAGCGAGTTCAGCGCTGCACAATTATTCGGGTTGGGCGACCGGTCGCCATTAAGGCACGCGCTGGGCTCGGGGCAGCAGGGGCGGCGATGACTGACCGGACGTCAACGGAGTTCCTGTGGTTCAGTAGCCTTGGCCGGCACTGTCCCAGCAGGAACTCCGTGGCCGTCCCAGCGGCTTGACAACCGCACCCGGACCCTGACGAGCAGCCGTGGGGGTGGCCGCGGCGGCTGCGGTAGCCAGGGCTGCCCGGGGTTACCCGGTATTACAGGAGACCGAGGGCCATGTCCATTGGCTGTTGGGCGTGATCGTGACCCCGAAGTTGTTGCCGTTGCCGTTGGGCTTGGCGACCATCACGTACTGGCTGGGCCAGGTGGCGTTGACGTTCCAGGTGGAGTAGATCACCGCGGGAGCTACGAGGTTCATCGTCACGGTCCAGTTGCTGGAGCCGGAGAGCGAGACGTTGAGGTTGTACCAATTACTGCCCTGCGATCCGGCCGACAGCGTGGCGGTGCAGCCGCTGGAACCGCCACCGCCACCAGTAGAGCCGCCGCCACCGGAGTTCACCGTGACGCTGGAACTGCCGCTGCCGCCTCCGAAGGACTCGGTCGCGAGGATCTGGTAGTTGAGCGTGCCCAGGTTCATCCCATGACTGGCCCAGGCGTTGAAGAAGTTCTGCGTGGTGATGGTCCCGCTGCTGGTGGGCGAGGTCCGTATCGCCAGGTACTGCTCGAAGGTCGCGGTGCCCACGATGGAGGGCTGGTTGACCTGCTGGTGCTCGTAGATGTTGTATGTGCCGCCGTCGCTGGTGACCTGGCCCATGTACGTGCCGGCCGTGGGCGGCGAGCCGGAGTAGTTCTCCATGACGTAGTACTCGACGAGCGGGCTGGTCAACCAGCCGTAGAGCGACACCAGCGTGGTGCCGCCGGACGCGCTGAGGCTGTTGGAGAAGCTCACCGTGTGATTGCTCCCAGGATTCCAGCCGACGCCAGCGACGAAGTCGCCGATGCCGCTCCACGAGGTGGAGTAGCTATTGCCCGAGTTCAGCGTGATGCAGGCCGACCCGGTGCCGGCGCTCCACATCTGGTAGTAGTAACCGCCGTTCGTGCCGGTCTGGTTCGAGCAGATGCTCGTCGCCGCCTTGGCGGTGCCGGGCACCGCCGCCGTAGCCGCGGCCAGGATCAAGGCGAAGACGACGCCCAGCAGCAACCGGAGCCCGGCCGCTGCCGGGAGCTCTGGGGACATGACGAGGGGCGTTCACGCGGGTGCCTCCTTGGACTGGATCGTCGTGGGCGACGACCTGGGGACCAGGCCGATGGGAGCCTGACCGGCAGCTTTGTTGCCCGCCGATGGCGTTAGTGTGAGTTGGCCGGACCTGGCCGTCAATCCTTCTCGGAAAAGTTTCGAGATGAACCCTTAAGCCATTTGCTTTCGTAAGAGTTCTCTTTTCGCTGGCCACAGATGAAATTGTGGCGAAGGAGGCCAAGGTTTGGCCGATCACCCTCAAATCACGACTGGAACAGATCGGGAGAAAGTTTCGGATGCGATCGAAAGTTTCGAATACCGGGGTAGCGTAGCGTGGCCTCCTGCGGCTCATACCTTCGCCGGAAGCCAGGTGGCCCGCGAGCACCCCGTGGCAGGGCCTCGGTGTCGTCGCCCTCTGGACCGCCGGCGCTCTCCTCCTCGGCGCACTCGTCCTGAAATCCCGCGACGCATGACGCCTGATACGGCATGCCAGCGTGCACCAGCCCGGGCATGGCCGCCTGGGCGAAATGGTATTCATTGGTCGGGTCGCGCTCAGCGGGCAGCGGACGGGTGGGAGGGTGTGGCGGGATGGAGGAGGGCGGATGAGCAGCGTGGTGGTGGTCGGCGCCGGGCTGGCGGGGCTGGCTGCTGCCCGGCGGCTGGTGGCGAGCGGGCATGAGGTGACCGTGGTCGAGGCCCGCGGGCGTGTGGGCGGGCGCACTGAGGGCCTGGTGCTGGATGACGGCACGCCGCTCGAGCTCGGCGGGCAGTGGCTCGGCGAGGGCCACACCCGCATGTATGAGCTGGCCGGCGAGCTGGGCCTGTCAACGTTCCGCACTTGGAACGACGAGGGACAGCTACTGCTGGACTTGCAGGGCAGGCGGTCGACGATGAAGCCGGCCAAGGGCGCCGTCTCGCGGATGTCCCCGTTTGCGCTGGCCGACCTCGTCCAGGGCCTGCTGCGCTTCAGCCGGCTCGCCGCGCGCACTGATCTGGAATGGCCGTGGCTCACACCCGGCGCCGAGGTGCTCGACGGGCAGACGTGGGAGAGCTGGATCCGCCGCAACTTGCGCACCAAGGCGGGACGCGCGTACTTCCATATCGCCTGCGAGGCGGTGTGGGCCGCCGAGGCCAGTGATGTCTCGCTGCTGCACGCGCTGTTCTACACGCACTCCAATGCCAACCTGAGCACGCTCCTGGCGGTCAACCGGGGAGCGCAGCAGGACCGGGTGACCGGCGGATCGGTCCTGGTCGCCGACGCGATGGCCGCCGCACTGGGCGAACGGATTGTCCTGGGCCGCCCGGTGCGCCGGATCGAGCACGACGGCCACGGGGTCCAGGTCATGACGCGCGATGGCTCGGCGTACCGTGGCGACGCGGCCGTCGTGACGCTGCCCCCGACGCTGGCCGGCGCTGGAATACGACCCGCCGCTGCCATCGTGGCGCGATCAGCTCACCCAGCGGATGCCAGCCGGCTCGGTCATCAAGACCTTCGCCATCTACCCCGAGCCGTTCTGGCGCCAGGACGGGCTCAACGGGCAGGCCGTCTCGGATACCGGACCGGTGAAGGTGACCTTCGACAACTCACCGCCAGCTGGCACGCCCGGTGTCTTGATGGGCTTCCTGGAGGGTAAGCAGGCGCGCATCTGGGCGCGCCGCAGCCCGGCCGAGCGGCGCGAAGCCGTACTGGGCTGCTTCGTCCGCTACTTCGGCCAGGCGGCGGCACGCCCGGCACAGTACCTCGAGCGGGACTGGATGGCCGAGGAGTTCACCCGTGGCTGTTACGGCGCGCACTTCGCGCCCGGAGTCTGGACGTCCTACGGCGAGGCGTGGCACGCGCCTATCGGGCGCATCCACTGGGCCGGCACCGAGTGCGCCCCGCAGTGGAACGGCTATATGGAAGGCGCCGTCCGCAGCGGCGAAGCGGCCGCGGACGCGGTCGGCGCACTTTGACATCTGACGTGGTGAACACCGATTTCAGCGTGGTGTGGGCGTTATGACGCCCGGCTCGGATCGTTCGGTGCTTTCCGGCAGGCTTGGGTTGCGGAGGATTTCCTGGACGCGCTGGGCGCCCGGGGCGCCGATGCGCTGGTAGATCGTGAGTGCTTGCTGCAGGTGTGCGGCGGCTTGGCCGGGGTTGCCTTCCTGGAGGTGGCTGTTGCCGATTCCTTCCAGGGCACGTGCTTCCTCTGGGGCCGCGCTGATGTCGCGGGCGATGGCCAGCGCTCGGGTGTGCTGCTCGTGGGCCTGGCCGGTGGCCGAGGTGCGGAGTGCGAGCTCGCCGAGCCGGTTCAGCGCTTCGGCCTGGCCGAGCCGGTTGCCGAGGTCACTGAACAGCGCCAGGGCTTGCTGGTGGCTGGCGGCGGCGGCCGGGTAGTGCCCGGTCTCTTGCTGCACGAGGCCGAGGTCGTTCAGGGCGTGGGCCTGGCCGAGCAGGTGACCGAGGTCGCGGAACAGTGCCAGGGCCTGCTGCTGGCTGGCGGCGGCGGCCCGGTAGTCCCCGGTCTCTTGCTGCACAACCGCAAGATCGTTGAGGGCGCGGGCCTGGCCGTGCAGGTCGCCGAGATCGCGGAACAGCGCCAGGGCCTGCTGCTGGCTGGCGGCGGCGGCCCGGTAGTCCCCGGTCAGATGCTGCACCAGGCCTAGGGGGCTGAGCGTCCATGCCTGGCTGCGCCGGTCACCGAGCCCGCGAACCAGCACCAGGGCCTGCTGGTGACAGGCGACGGCGGCCGGGTAGTCCCCGGTCAGCGTGCGTAGGTAGCCCAGCTCGTTGAGGGCGTCAGCCTGGCCGGGCTGGTCACCGACATCGCGGTAGAGCGCCAGTGCCCGGGCCAGGGTGGCGGCGGCGGCCGGGTAGTCCCCGGTCTCCCGTTGCAGTGCGCCCAGAATGCTCAGCGTGTCGGCCTCGCCAGGCCGGTCTTCGGCCTGGTGCGCTGCGGTCAGGGCGCTTTGGTGGAGGGCGGCGGATTGATCCCAGTGACCGCGGGCGGCGAGGAAGCCGCTCATCGCGGCGGGTATCGCGATGGCATGCCGGGAGTGGCCGCGGGTGGCAGCGTAGTCCGCGGCGGCGTGCAGGTTGGCGCGCTCGGCTTCCAGCCAGGCGGCCGCCTGCCCGAGGGTGGACAGGTCCGGGGCCTGCGCCGGCGGGTTGCCCGGCCGCGGCCGGCGGTAGGCGCTGGCCCGGATGACGAAGTATTGGTCGGCGGCCAGGGCGGTGTGCAGGTAGTAATCCAGCACCCGCCCGGCCGCGGCGTCGCGGTCTGCCTGGTGGTCAGTAGTGGCGAGGGCGCGGGCGTGTTCGCGGAGCAGGTCGTGCAGCTGGTACCGGCCGGGGGCGGGCTCGGTGATCAGGTGCTGGTCATACAGCTCATCGAGCTGGCGGCGGGCTTCGACTGGGCTGGTGCCGTCCAGCGCAGCGGCAGTATGGGCGTCGAAGCTGGGGCCCGGGATCAGGCCGAGCCGGCGGAACAGCCGCTGCTGGCCCGGATTGAGATCCTGGTAGGACAGGTCGAAGGCGGCCGCGACCGACAGATTCTCCGCCCGCATCAGTTCCATCCGGTCGGTTGCCGCGGCGAGGCTCGCCGCCACGCTGCCGGCGGTCTGGGCCGGGTGGTGGCGCAGCTGGCTGGCGATCAGCCCGATCGCCAGCGGCAGGTACCCGCACCGCCGGGTGATCTCGCCGACCGCAGCGTCACCGGGCTGCAGCCCGGGGCGGCCCGCAAGCCGGGCCAGCAGCGCACCGGCCTCTAGCGGAGCGAGCGTGTCGAGGCTGATGACCATGGCGTCGTCCAGCGCGGTCAGCCGCCGGCGGCTGGTGACCAGCACCAGGCTGCCCCCGGTACCTGGCAGCAGCGGCCGGACCTGCTCATGGCTGGCCGCGTCATCCAGCAGCAGCAAGATCTTCTTGCCTGCCACGTGACCACGCCACCGCGCGGCCCGCGCTTCTGGCCCGGGCGGGATCGCCGCCGCGGGCACCCCCGCGGTCAGCAGCAAGCTGGACAGCGCATCTGCCGGATCCACCGGCCGCTGGCCCCGCGTGTGGGCGTGCAACGGCAAGTAAAACTGGCCGTCGGGGAAATGGTCCGCCAGCCGGTGAGCCGCATGCACCGCGAACGTGGTCTTGCCGACCCCGGCCATCCCGCCGATCGCGCAGATCCCCACCACCCCACCGCCCGCGGCCAGGCTCGCCAGCTCTCCCGCCAGCCGGTCAAGGTCGGCCTGCCGGCCGGTGAAGCTGGCCACATCCCGCGGCAGCCCCCGAGTCGCCGCCGCAGCGAACGCCCCCAGGGCCCTCCCCCGCCCGGCCGCCACCACGTCCTCTGCGCGGCCTCGCCCACGCGCCGCGGCCACGAACAACTCCGCGACCGTCCCGGGCAGGCCAAGCGCCCCCGCCAGCAACACCGCGGTCTCCTTGCGCGCGGTCCGGTTAATACCCCGCTCCAGGTCACTGACCGAGCGCGGGCTCAGGCCCGCCGCCTCCGCCAGCTCCTCCTGCGTCAGCCGGGCTTCAGCACGCAACTGCCGCAGCAACCCGGCAAACGCAAGCGCAGGCTCCTCCACCACCGCCCTACCGCCCCTCACACTCCGCCTGTCCAGCGGCCAGCACCTGGCGGAACAGACCTGACCAACAGTACGCAGACCGGCTGAATGATTTAACCCCTATAGGCCTTCCGGGCGGCGGCCTCGTAGTGCCGGACCGCCTCCCAGTTGACCTCGACCCCCAGCCCAGGGCGGGTAGGCAGGGACACGCGCCCGCCGGTCAACTGGACCCCGTCGTCGGCGACGTCACGCCGCAGCCCTGACGCGGTGAGGTTGGCGGGCATGTACTCGATGTAGGGGCAGTGCGGCGCGGTGGCGGCCAGGTGCACCGCGGCAGCCACAGAGATGCCGGTTTTCCAGAGGTGGGGCACGACCGCCAGGCCCCGCTGGGCGGCCAGGTCGCACACCCGCCGGGCTTCGGTGAGGCCACCAACCCGGCCGATGTCCGGCTGGACGATCCGGACCTTGCCCCGGTCCATCAGGTCGATGTGCTCGAAGCGGGTGGTGAGCCACTCGCCGGCGGCGATGGGGATCGGCTGCTCATCGGCCAGCCGCCGGTAGCCGTCGAGGTCATCGGGCCACAGCGGGGTTTCCACGAAGAACAGGTCGTAGTCCTGCCAGGTCTTGAGAACTTTCAGAGCCGTGTCGGCGTCGGGGAACGCGTACTGCACATCCACCAGGACCGCGACGTTGGGGCCGACCGCGTCGCGGACCCCGGCGAGCACTTCGGTGCTCCGCTCCCAGGGCTCGCGCAGTCCGGTGTGCGCGTAAGGGCCCTCCAGGGTGATCTCCGCCTTGACCGCGCGGAAGCCCGCGGCGACAGCCTTCCTGGCCCACTCGATCATCGAGTCGCGGTACTCCTCGTAGGAGCCGGTCTCGGGCTGCAGCGAGGCGTACGGGGTGATCGACTCCTGGGCCGCGCCGCCGAGCAGTTCATAACAGGGCTTGCCCAGCGCTTTGCCGCGCAGGTCGTGCAGGGCGATGTCCAGGGCACCGATCGCATTGATGACCGCGCCGCGCCGGCCGTTCATGGCCGAGCCGACGTACATCCGCTCCCACAGTCCCTCGACATCAAACGGGTCAGCGCCGATCAGCGTCTCGGTCAGCCCGATGCCCATGTTGTGGCTGCCAGGGGCCTCGATGCACGCCTTGGCGATCCACGGATTGACGTCCGTCTCACCGATGCCGGTGACCCCCTCGTCGGTGTGGATCTCGACGATGATGTCATCCTGGGCCGAACTGGCCGCAGTGATGTCGTAGGTCGGCTGCAGCAGCACATGGCACTCGACCGAGGTGATACGCACTGCGAGGTCCTCTCTCTGTGAGGGTCGGGTAGTCACTCAAGCCCACCCTACGGTAACAGTTTGTCTGACAAGAGACTAGATCCGAACCTTCTCGCCATCTACCTCGGCATTAAGGACGGTAGAGGGGTTGACCTGTCAGTTGTCAGACAGTCATACTTCCTGCTTACGGAGGAGAGTTGGCATGATGAACGCCCTTGCGGTGACCGGTGGCGCGTCGGGTATCGGCCGCGCCGTCGCGGAGCTGGCCGTGGCCGCCGGCACCCGGGTCGCGGTGCTGGATCTCCCGCAGGCCGCCGAGAGTGCCGCGGGTGATCTCGCCGCCGTGGGCCCCGGGCGGGTCCTCGCCGTGGGCTGTGATGTCACGGATGAGGATCAGGTAGCGCGAGCGTTCGCGGCCATCGGCGCGGAACTCGGCCCGGTTGACGGGCTGGTCTGCGCGGCCGGCATCGACCGGGGCGGGTTGCTGCACGAACTGCCGTACGCGTCCTGGCGGCAGGTGCTGGCCACCAACCTGGACGGCACCTTCCTGTGCGTACAGCAGGCCCTGCGGCAGATGATGGAGCGCGGCCACGGCTCGATCGTCTGCTGCTCCTCGCCCGCGTCCTTCGTCGCGTTCGCGGCGGGTGGTGCCAGCGCCTACAGCGCGTCCAAGGGCGGTGTGTCCGCGCTGGTGCGGACCGCGGCGGTGGACTACGCCCGCTACGGCATCCGGGTCAACGCGCTGGTGCCCGGCTCCACCGAAACGCCGCTCATGTGGGCCAACGTGGCCGAGGCCGACCGGCCTGCCATGCGCGGCGTGCTGGCCCAGGAAATCCCGCTCGGGCGGCTGGCCGGCCCGGACGAGCCAGCCCGGGCGGCGCTGTGGCTGCTGTCCGACGATGCCGCCTACATGACCGGCGCGCACCTGGTCATCGACGGCGGGACCCTGGCCAAGGGATCGGTGAGCGTATGACCAGCTTCAGGCCAGTCCGGGCCGCGCCCGGACGCTGACAACCAAGGCAGGAACCAGCCGACCGGAGGTGGAACGCAGATGGTTGCCGACGACAGGCCATCGACAGGTGGCCAGGTGCTCGCCGCTGGAGACACACAGCAACCCAGGAGGCTGCGCCGCAACGCCGTCTCGCTCCCCGGTGCGACCACCATGGGCATCGCGGTGATCGCCCCGGCCGCGGGCATGGCCTTCGTCCCGCAGATCGTGGCCGGTTACACCGGCGCCGCGGTCCCGTTCGCCTACCTGCTGGTGATCATCGGGGCGGTGTGCGTCGCGTACACCATCAGCGTGTTCGCCCGGAAGTTCACCAGCGCGGGCTCGTTCTACACGTTCAACACCAAGGGCCTGAGCCCGGAAGCCGGGTTCATCTCCGGCTGGCTGCTGCTGCTCGGCTACGTCATGTTCTTCCCGCAGAACACGCTGGCCTTCGGCTACACGTTCAGCTCGATCCTGTCCGAGCACGCCGGGATCTCCATCCCGTGGTGGGCGTTCACCATCGCAGCGACGGCGCTCATCGTGGGCCTGTCGGTGATCGGCCTGTCCCAGTCGATGCGGGTCGACATCATCGTCATCTCGTTCGAGGTGCTGGTCCTGCTCATCCTGGCGTTCGTTATCGTCATCAAGGGCGGCGACGCGGGAAACACCGCCCAGGTGTTCAACCCCACCATCAGCCCCAAGGGCTTTTCCGGGATCTCTTTCGGCCTCATCTTCGCGCTGGGGACCATCGAGGGCTTCGAGGCCTCCGCCACGGCCGCCGAGGAATGCCGGGAACCGAAGAAGAACATCCCGCGGGCGCTGATGGGAGCGGTCATCGGCTGCGGGATCTTCTTCGTGTTCATCACCTACGCGCTGGCCATCGGCTTCGGTGTCGGCCATGCCTCGACCTTTGCCAGTACCGGCCTGCCGCTGGATGTGCTCAGCCGCCGGTACGTCGGCGGCGGCTTCGCGGTCGTCGTGGACGTGGCGGTCACGCTGAGCGCGCTGGCCGTGTCCATCGCGGCCGGCAACGGCGCAGTCCGGGTCATCTTCGCCATGGCCCGCGAGCGGGTGCTGCCCCAGCCGCTGGCGAACCTGAGCCACCGGCAGACCCCCTACGTCGCCGCGCTCACCGTCGGCGGCATCGCGCTGGCCGTCGCGCTGATCCTCGGCGGCATCGCCGGCCCCTACCCGCAGGCGTACAGCTACATCGGCGCGCTGGGCTCGCTGCCGGTGGCGATCCTGTACGTGCTGGTCTGTATCTCTCTCATCGTGTACTTCCTGCGCTCCCGCGACCCGGACTTCCACCCGGTCAAGCACCTCGTCGTCCCTGGAATCGGGGTGGTGGTCGCGGCACTGCCGGTGTACGGGTCGTTCCACCCGCTGCCCACCGGGGCCTTCCTGATCGTCGACATCATCCTGCTGGCGTACCTGGTCGTCGGGGTCGGTGTGGTGTGGGCGCTGCGGCAGCGCCCAGGACGGCTGGAACGCGTCGGGCAGGTCCTGGCGTCAGGGGAACTGGCGTCGGGAGAATAGGCACTAGCCTCACCCTGAGGATGGCCGAAAGTCACCGAGCACACCGTTAGGCACAGGACTCCGATGGCAGTTGCAGCCCAGAAACCGCGGCACCCGCAGCCCGACCGTGCCGCCGTGGATGCGCTCACGGCCATCGAGGTCCAGTCCGCGGTGGACGCGGTCCTGGAGCAGGTCCTCGGGCTCATCGCGAACGGCGTCCTGAAACCCGGTGACCAGCTCCCCTCCGAGACCGAGCTGGCCCGGCGGCTGCGCGTTGGCCGGTCAACCATCCGGGAAGTCAAGCAGATCCTGGGTGCCCGCGGACTGCTGGAGTTCAAGGGCACCCGGGGCTGCTTCGTGGCGCTTCGCGAGCCGGCCGCCGTGGACAGCGACGCGCTCGCCCTCGCGCTGCACCACGGAACCGAACAGCACCTGGACGAGGCCAGACGGATCTTCGAGGTAGGTGTCATCCGGCTCGCGGCCATCCGGATAAACAAGGAGAAGATCGCGGACCTCACGGCGGCGCTGGACCAGCTGGAGCAGGCCATCGGCAGCCCGGCCACGTTCTGGCCGGGAACCATCGATTTCCATGTCCGGCTGGTCGCCGCGACCGAGAACCCCATCCTGGAGAAGCTCTACGCCCTGGTCACGACGGCCACTGTGACCGAGCAGCTGCAGGACTACCGGATGCTGTCCGACCCCCGCGACGTGCTGCTCATTCACCGGGCCCTGCTCGCCGCCGTGGCCACCGGCAATCCCGACCTCGCCGAGGAAGAGATGATCCGCCACCTCGACGAGTCGCATCACAAAGTGGAGAAGGCACGGCACTAGGTGCCGTTGTTCTCAAGGAGTAAAAGGTGGCAGGAGTAGGCAGACGGTCTTGGGTCATCGCCGATGGATACTGCCCGCCCGGCAGCTCGGGAGATGACCCCGCGCTGATGAGCCATGAGGCTGCGTGCATGCTCAACACCGGCCACGAGCAGGCGCGGGTGACCTTCACCGTTTACTTCAGCGATCAGGAACCGCTCGGGCCAGCTGAGGTGGTCATTCCGCCGCGTCGAATCCACCACCAGAACCTCGGGAACATTCCCGGGATATGCGTGCCGACGGGAACCGACTACGCGGTGCTGATCGAAAGCGACCGGCCCATCGTGGTTCAGCACACCCGGCTGGACTCCCGGCAGGCGGAGAACGCACTCATGACCACGATCGCCTTCCCCGGTGAGTGACGCAAGCACAACTCAGCCGCGCTATCCAGCACCGCAGACGATGCACGCGCTGGTCAAGGCAGAGCCAGGCGCGGGCCCGGCTGCACTAGCTGACTGGCCCAGACCCGCCGCACGGGCCGGATGGGTGCTCATCGACGTGGCGGCCTGTGGCATCTGCGGCACCGATCTGCACATCCTGGCCGGGACACACCGGTCTTACCCCCCGGTCGTGCTCGGCCACGAATACGCCGGCACAGTCATCGAGCTAGGGGAAGGTGTGCAGAACCTGCACGTCGGTGACCGGGTCGTCGTCGAACAGCACGCCGGTGCGTGCGGCAAGTGCAACGTCTGCCGCAGCGGCATGATCCATCTGTGTGAACACAAACGGCCACCCGGATGGGGAATCGACGGCGCCTTCGCGCGCTACGTGGCCGCCCCTGCGGAACTGGCGCACATCGTCCCAGATGATCTCTTGCTCACCACCGCCGCCCTCGCCGAGCCACTCGCCATCGTCTTGACCGGGCTCGCCCGGCTGCGCAGCACCGTTGGAGACACCATTGGGGTTATCGGCCCGGGCAGCCTCGGACTACTCACTGCCATCGCCGCCCAGGCCAGCGGCGCCGCCCGAGTGGTCGTCGCCGGGCGGACCTCCAGCGCCGCACGGCTCGCCCTAGCCGGCCGCCTAGGGTTCGAGGTGATCAACAGCGACAACGTCCAGCCCGACTCCGCGGCTCCGCACGGCCTCGACAGCGTGGTGGACACCACCGGTTCGCCGTCCGGGATTGGCTACGGCCTGAATCTGCTCAAGCGGGCTGGCCAGATGGTTTCGCTAGGGCTCAGCGACAGCGACGTCGTGCCCGTACCGTGGCAACTGGCCATGCAGCGCGCCATCACAATCCACTTCAGCCTGAGCTCCGAGTACGCCAGCTGGGATCATGCCCTGTCGCTGCTCCGCGCGGTTCACCGTGATGTCGAGCAGATGACTACTTTCTTTCCGCTCCGGGAGTGGCAGGATGCCATCCGCGCCGTCCAGCAGCGCAGCGTCATCAAAGCCCTCCTCATCCCAGAGTGACACCATCCTCCAGGCGTATCCGAGGCATTGCCCTCACCCGCATCGTCTGG
>CAVQPP010000290.1:0-26540 GCA_963714445.1 uncultured Actinomycetota bacterium | reverse complement strand
TGAAGAGTCAACGCGCAATATACGCCGCGTCGGAAAGCGTGTTAGCACAAAGAAGATCCAAGCGAAGCAAACCAGCGAGAAAGTCGTTGATATTCTGACGAATTGCAATTTGCGCGTGCCGAATGCAAGACCGATGCGGCCGGCAATTTTTGCGCGGCGGGCGACGGTAACGATTGAAACGATCAGATAGGTGGCATGAAGGCCGCCCCAGATCGCGAATGTCCGATTTGCGCCGTGCCAAAGCCCGCTAAGCAGGAAAACGATCAACAAGTTTGCGTACCACCGAAGCATGCCAACGCGATTTCCGCCGAGCTCGATGTATACATAATCCCGAAACCACGTCGACAGGGAAATGTGCCAGCATTTCCAGAATTCGGCAACCGAGTTGGCAAAGTACGGACGGTTGAAGTTCTCCATCAACTTGAAGCCCATCACCTGAGCCGCGCCGGCGGTATATCGGCGTAACCGGAAAAGTCGCAATAGATTTGATATGCAAAAAAAATGGTCGCCATGAAAAAACTGAGACCGTGGTTTTCGCGGGGATGATCGAATACCTGTGAGACGGGCCCGGCCAGGCGATCGGCGATGACAACCTTCTTAAACATCCCGCAAGCCATTCGCTGCAGCCCGGCCACAACCCGATCGTAGTTAAATTCGTGAGGCTCCCGGAATTGATGGAGCAAGTTCTGCGGTCGCTCGATCGGTCCGGCAACCAATTGTGGATAAAACATCACATATAGACTGTAAATCCCGAAATGACGCTCCGCCTTTAGCCTTACAATAACCTCAATCGTGTAACTCATCGCCTGGAAAGTGTGAAAGGAGAGGCCAATCGGAAGAACGATGTTGAGCGTCGACACGGGATAGTTCCACCCGATAAGCACCGCCTGTGCAAGGTTTTGCGAGAAGAAGTTGAAGTATTTGAAGAAGAACAAAGCTCCGACATTTGAGATAATACTCAGGATCAGCAAAAGCTTTCGACGGCGGCCCTCGGCCCCTTCAATTGCAATGCCGGCAGCGTAGTCGACGACGATCGTGGCACCCAAAATCAGGATATAACGCGGCACGAAGGCCATATAGAACATGCAACTTGCCAGCAATAGCAAACACCATCGATATTTGTGCGGCAGCGCGAAATAGGCCACGCTCACAATAGGGAAGAAAACAAATATGAATTCGAAGGAATTAAACAACATTTTCGGCAACGCACGGATGAATGTTGATAGCGGCTCCTGATTCATGACGTCGGGGGCGGCTCTTGGTTACAGTTGCTGGTAGAGCTCCCCATACCGCTCCGCCTGGACTTCGTATCATATTCTTCGATCGCAATCCGCCTGCATTTAACGCTCATTTCACCGAGGCGGCTACGGTTCTTCAACAGGTCGCTTATGGCAGATGCCAATGCAGTGATTTCGCCGGCTGGCACGAGCAGGCCGGTATCGCCCTCTCGCACAACTTCCGGAATACCGCCGACGGCAAAGCCGGCCACCGGTGTTCCGCAAGCCAGCGACTCGAGCACGGTATTCGGCAGGTTATCCTGCAGGACGGAATCACGAAGACGTCAGCGGCACTGTAGACAAGAGACAGAAGCCGGTCATTTTCCACATTTCCCAGGTGCAAATGGCGCACTCGCGGATCCACCTGGGGATTTCCCCCGCCGACGGATATAAGGAACACGTTCTCTGATGACAAACGCCGCACGACTTCCGCGAGAACGGCGAAGCCCTTACGCCGCATGTCCGAAGACATCGCGACAAATAGTAACGTTTTTGCGTCGCGTGGAATGCCAAGCAAGTCGCGGCTAAATGCTCGATCGCGCGGAGCGAATGTTTCCGTGTCAAGGCCGTAAGGGATTACGGACACCTCCGCAGATTTCAGGAATGGACTGGAACGTGCGAGATTCGCCAGCCACCTGAACGGCGCGACAGCGTGCAGCCTGCCTGCCGGGCCTTTCGAAGACCCCCTTCTTCCGCCCATACCGCCGAGGAGAGGTCCGAGGGCGCGATCCAAGTTGTGGGCACGCCCCGCACCCGGCGTTGAACTGACCACACCCATCATCGTAATGGCATCCGCCGGTCAGCACGTTCATATCGTGAAGCGTCCACACGACCGGCCGCGTCGAACAAAACGCCGGAAGAAAGTTTTCATAATCCAGGAACCCGGCGACCCAGTGAAGGTTGACCACATCGCAATCTGGAAGCACATCGAGCAGGTTGACCCCATACCAGACTCCGGTCGGTCCCAAACGGCTCAAACCCCGGCGGCCGCGATCGTGTCGCTTGCTTCATCTCGCGGTCCAGTTGCCATCGCCGGATGCGCCGATTGATCCGCTCCGATAACTGCGCCCGCTGGCTTGAACTCCGCCACGGTGGGATCACGACCCACTCGCGACATGACGAGCATTTCTGACTCGACACTGCCAATCTGACTTCCAACAGATGTTCCGAGGGATTTCAGGCCGGAATGAAGCCGGTATGCCGCGCCGCCGCCGAGGAGGTCGCTGGAACAAATGTGCAATACTTTCACGATTCGTCTTGAAGGAATGGGAAAACCATCAACGCCGTGTCAGCGTCGCTAGAAGCTTGCGGGCATAGGGATGGACTGCGCGGGGGATAACAGCCCTGCCGATAGACCGGAATGTTCGCGGCGGCGTCTTGACCGGCCGCCTTAACCAGGCCAATGTCGAATCGAAGAGCACCTGGCCAACACCAGAATCCGAACCAGTGTCAATCACCGCGATTGCGATATCCAGGGCGAAGCCGGTGTTGTCAGATAGCATCGAAAACAGCCACAAACACACATAATCCCGTATCGCGGCATTCGATGCGGCCAGATGCTCAAGGGTCCGGAAGTAAGTCGCTTCGACTGCCAGTCGGATTTCCACCTAACGTGTCAAGTTCGACTCCTTGGGGGAGGGACTCGTTTGGCCGTTGTTTTCGCGATTCGGGGAAACGTTTGGAAACGAGCCTTTGACAACCAGAATCCATTCTTCAGAAGTTCGATATGAGTTCTGGCGAATGTGTTCTCTCCCTCATAGAAATCGGTGACTCCCAGGCTCGACATCAAGAACGAGAAGGCGACTCTTTGTCGATTCGTCAAGGCTGAGATAGATGTCGAGGTCTTTGCCTTGCGAATCAATCTTGAGCCAATCAATTCCAGGAAGGTTGGCGTCTTTCAGCACCGTTCAACGTAATCGCCGGGGCCTCGGGCCGTCTTTTCCACCCTGAACAAATCGGTAAATCCATACAGAGCAACATTCTTTTCGTTTGGCTTCAGCGTGCTCGAACAATGCGGTGAAGCTGTTAGAAAGATTGTGACCTCACTCTGCTCGGTATCGGTGACTGCCTTGTTTACGGTAACGAAGCTCGCTTGAAGCCGAACGAATTATTATCGCTGAAATCGCGCCGGTCAGGATGAAGCCCAGATAGCATGAGATTGCGGCGAGCATCCGCCAATGATTGGGAGGCGACCCACTGGCACCAACATCCACAAGGGCAATCCGATCCTCCTCAAACAGGGGTTCAAGCCGAACGAGAATTTCCGAGAGCCACGAGGTCATGATTTCCAAATCTGGGATTGTGATACAGGCTCGAAATAATGCAGGCGATTGTCAGAGTTGTGGTTGAGAGCGCAAATCTGGATAGGACGCCTTCGCAGTACTCGGAAGATGCCTGAGCAGAACATCGGCAAACTCAGCCGCTGGATCCCTCGGAATCAGCTTCCGAATGGCTTCGGCGGCTCGCTTACCCATCTCATGCAATTCGTGGCGTCGGTTCCAGGGCACCGCCATTGCTTCATCGACCAGCTGTTCTGTCGTTGGCGCGGCGGCCAGGAAGCCATTCTCGTTATTTGTCACGATCTCGGAATTTCCGGCAACATCCGTCATGATGCATGCCCTCCCACACAGCATGGCCTCCACACTCGTGAAGAAAGACCTTCATACGCGACGGCAATATGAGTGCGTGATGCGCAGCCCATATTGTCTCAACATCGTTCACCACTCCTGAAAATCGGACATTCTTCAGGCGATAAAGTTCGCATAGTCGTTTTAAGACGCGTTCGTTGCTGCCGCTACCGAAAAACGTAACAAAAACGCTTCGCTCGCACCAGGCGGGTTTGCGAAGTACCTCCAGAATCAGATCTTGGCCCTTCGCGACGGCGTCCAATCGACCGACTGCCGCGAGGTTCAAAGCATCCCCTGCGTCTGGTGGCCATGAAGGCTCGGCGTCATCGGCCACATTAAACGGATTTCGAAACGATTGAGGCATGTCTCAATTCAATGCCGATCTGACGCTGTGCGAGTTCCAGATTATTGCGGGAAACGAAGTAACTGTGAACGGCACCTTCATATGCCGAAGCGATTTGTTCGCATGCGTCATCGTGCGGCCACCATTGCTCCGCCGCCGCTTGCGAGACTATCACGTAAGGTACGCCAACCAACTGACAGGCTTCCATCCACTCGATGCCGTCAAAGGTGCCACCTTGATTAATGATCACAAGCCTTGCGCCGCTTTCCCGAACGTGGTCAAACCGCCGATTGCGTCGAAGTGCTTTTCGCCAGAGACGCTTTGCCAGTGAAGGCTGCTTCCGCTTTAGGATCTGGCAACCCCGAAACCCGCCAATTCGTCGATCTGCCGGACACTCGGCCTCCAATCCGGCACGCTCGCGCTCACACTTATCCCGCGATTCACAAGCTCCCCGGCAGTCCGGCTCCACAATTCCTCGCTCCCTCCCCACCGGGACCATTCATTCGTCGTGACGAATAAGATCCCGGGTCCCGTAGATTGGTGCCGCAATACTCGCATCGACTCCAACTGTTAAAACAGCGATGCAGCCAATCGACGTACCAAGGCATCGCGTAATGATACGCCCGTACGTTTAAGTGTACGAAGCCCGCGAGCAGTGCGTGGCAACTGATCGCACAAGGGTTCGATCACGCGTCGGTGTAGATTGGCCCGATACTTCCGCAGATAACCGCACAGAAATAGCGAGAGGTGGCGTCGATTCGGAGCCAGACTTAGCACAAATCGTAGTTGCTTAAGGCTCTCCTGATGATTACCAGCACAGCAAGAAGTTCAGCATAGTATGTGCCAAGTTCGCACAATTCCGAATACCTGGTTGCCAAAGGCGGTTGTTTCTCCGGTGGCAGGCGACCGCACAATCAATGATTTGCTTCGATTCGGCAAGGTGCGTGCCTTCCGCCATGATCCTGTGTGAATCATTCTGGGAATGGAAACGGTACAATGCTGCAGGCACCATGCTCGCCACTGCAAGGCCTGCGGCTGCCGCTCTGCTGAACAACTCCCAATCGCTTCCAAAGAAGAGCTTTCTGGACACGCCGCCATGCCGCTCGTAAACCGTGCGGGGAATTACAACCGATGGGCAGCATAGAAGGTTGCGCACCGACTGCCGCACAACGAAATCCGGCACTGGTCCCTCCTTTTCACCTACGACGGCACTTAACCCTGTCGGTCGGTTACTGGCATCAATCATTATGGAGGGGCAGAAAAGCAGGGTGGCGGCTGGATACTGGTTGATTAATCTCTCGTATGTTGCGTAGAATCCTGGCAAAATCATGTCATCATCATGCAATGCGTGGATCCAATGCCCTCGGGCTAGACGAAGGCAGGTTTCGCCGTTGGCATGGGCTCCCACATTACTCGTTTGCCGGAAATACTCGACGCGACCGCCTCCAACGCTTCTCACGACTCCCTCAATATCGCCAATTATCGAGCAGTTATCCACGACCAATATCTGCATGCGATCCTGTCCCAGGTTCTGGGCAAGAACACTGCGCAGCGTTTGTTCGAGATAGTCCGGCCGATTGTACTGTCGGTACCACGACAGACCAAAATGGCCGCACGGTCTCATCGGGCAGAGGGGAAATTATTTGAAGATCTAGGTCCAACGTATCGTATTTTCGTAATGGTCTTGGATAGTTCGGATTGGAATCAACAAGCCCGACAAGACCTCGGAATCGTGATGCTCAGAATGCTGGATGCACTACTAGTCTGATAATTTTCAGTTTAATGCCGCGATTGCACGTTCTGATATGGATTTCGTTCTGACCTTACGAGCTCGGTAATACATTCGAGACGCGCATCAATGCAGTGAAAAACAATCATTGCTCCAGCAACCGCGGCGACGTAATACAACCAAAGATGGCCCTGAAGCCATTGCCCCAAATGAAGATAGAGGAGAACCAGAATGGTCAGGTGCGACAGGTAAAGCGGGTACGACAGATCGCCCAGGTATTTAAGCACAATGCCCGCCTTCTTTGGCAGAATGATAGACGGCGCGGAAACAATCAAAATCGCCGTTGCGGCAAGTGTCACCATGTACAGTTTTTCAGCGGACTTCGCGTCAAGACAAGGGATTGCGATCAGAGAGGCGGTAAAGATCGTCACAGGCACAGTATTACCCCGATATCGATAATAGAGAAAGCCGGGCAAGCCACGCCCACATTAGACAGACGACCGAGATACCATGAGGCTCGGATGAATATAACGCCCAACTTCCAAGCGTGCCAACAATATATAAGTGCCGAAACGGCGGCTATGAGCAAAAGGATCTTAGTGGCTTGCTTATTGAGCCATGGTGCGAAGGCATAGTATATTATTTCACACGTTAGTGACCACGTAACGCCAGCCAAGGAGACGGCAGGTGTTATTATCCACGGTAAGCCAATGGCGTTCATCAGAACTTGAAGGTAAGTATGCGGTCTCTCGAATACGACCCCGTTCGCTGTATGAATTCTGCTGCCGGCAAGAAGCCATGGAACGAAAGCAAATATAAAACATGCGAAGAAGACTGGATAGAGCCGCCAAAACCTTCGTTCGTAGAAACGAGAGGCATCGCGCGTTACGCTTGATGCGATACTGTAACCACTAACACGAAGAATCCCAATACCGCCACCGTGCCTCCCATATACCGGAGGACTTTAAGTGCTTTCGGGAGATTACCGTCAAACCCCACATCGATTACGAAATAATGGTTGGCGACCACGACGCTAGCCAACAGAAATCGTAAGCCGGCTAGAACGGACCATTCGTCTCGTCCAAACGACGAGTTTGGCGTTGCCACAGTTTCGGTATGGGATTTTGTAATCCTTCCACGCGTCTCCTTAAAGACCTGCTCGCGCAATATCTAAACGCGACGAGATTTCCTTCATTTGTGCAAGGCGTCTCGCCGGTATCGCGTAGCACACAAGATCCCAGCACTCTTCATTATGGGGAGCAAGAACAAGTTGTATTCCGGAGCCACTGTATTTATCCAAAGTGGGATGCGCCACAGATGGTCTTGTGCGTGATAGACGCTGATTGCCAGCACCGGTCGGCATCGAGTGAGAAGTTGCTGGGCTCCAATGAGAGCTTTCGGTTGCCGCGTTTCGATATCCATCCGATGTAGGTCGGCGTGACCTCCGCAAGTACTTCGTCGAGAGTCACGCACTGAACATTGACCGCCCCCGAACCCATCGTCGAACTGGTGGTCCCCGTAGCATCGAAATGTACAATCTCGCGCCTGCTACCAACTGCAAACTCCATCACTGAGATTTTTTCCGCGACCTCGTTCGGCAATGACTCTTGATACGCCTTAAGTTTCGCGAAGTTTCCCGGGTCAGGTTCGAGGGCAATGATTTTGCTGAAATGATTACCTATGCGATTGATGACGACTGGCGCACTACGCACTCCGTCAAACGCACCGCAGTCGACAAATACCTCATGGTCACACCAAGAAAGCAAATCGTCGGGAAAGTAGTCGTCGCCTACTGGCGGGGACGACAGGCCATCAAAGTCCATGCAGAGGCGCCATCGTACTTGGGCGAGGTATTCGTTTCGTGAAACTTTGCTGACCAGAGATCCATGCATGCCCTCGCTGGATGACGCTGATCGATTACGTGCTGCGGAACATCAAGACAGTAATAGGGCAGAAAGGCTTCAGCGTATTTCCAGTAGAGAAGTCCGAAGGATACCACGATGGAACACCCAAGATCCTGGCATTTGCTGGCGAAATTGTGCAAAGCGGTGCTTCCCACCAGCTCGCCAGATTGTAACAACAAATGCGGCGGTCTTGCCGAACCGTTGCGCGGCTTTGCTGGCGACACGACGATAACGCCATCAATTACAGTGTTCCAGGTGGCCGAATTGTTGTCGGAAAAAGCAAGCGGTTCAATTCCAAGTTTCCGGAGTCCAGCAAGCCGTTCTCCGCCCCAAACCTCCCGCTCCAAACAGAACGATTGATTTTCCGAACGTTCCGACAAGTTCATCAAATGCAGATTCCTCGCGTCTCCGGGCGGATTGGACTGTCTCGCGAAGAAGCCCACCCAATTCGTCAGCCATCGGATCAGCGGTAGTTGGCATTGGCACTTCGAGCATGTTTGTGGGAATTCGCGGCGTCTATTTTAGGGTGATCACCAACAACTTCTCCCACCATCAACGATGAGGTTGGAACCGGTCATATACGACGATGCGTCACTGCAGAGGAATAAGACGGCGCTTTGGTATTCATTTGCGTTGGCCATTCGCCCGAGGGGAATTAGATTCGTTAGCTTCGCGACAAATTCGTCCGGCTGACCGTTGAATATCCCGCCGGGTGACAACGCGTTAACGCGCACGCCTGCATCCGCCCAATAGGTTGCAAGATACCGCGTCAAGCCGATCAATGCCGTTTTCACGACGGAGTAAGTAACCGGTTTTACAGGTTGCAAGCCAGCAGCCAGGGTTTCACGACGATAGAGGCGCTGATCCGGAGCAATTATTGCCAGATCCGATGCGATGTTAAGGACCACACCGCGTCCGCGGCGGGCCATTTCGCCGCCGAATATCCTGCTGCAAATGAACGCCCCTGTGAGACCGACAGCGATGTCCGCATTCCATTGTTCCATTGAGAAATTCTCAAGTCTGGAGAATTCGACTTTGGAGGAGCTTTCCATTTTGGGATTATTTGCGGCATTGTTAATCAGGATGTCGACGCGATCAAAACTGCGCGAGCACGGCTTGGAGGCATTCGGCGACCGAGACTTCCGATGTGATGTCGCCTTTGACGGCGAGGACACGATCAGGAAATCGTGATATGAGATTGCGCATGCCCTCCGAACTCTCGGGCGTGCGAATATCGAAAATCGCCACACTCGCGCCAGCGTTCAGCAAGGCTTCGGCATGTTGAAGTCCAAGGAGCCCGGAACCTCCTGTAATCATCGCAACCCGGTCGGTCAGGTCGAAGGGATTGGGGATGGATGGGAATTTTTGAGTCACAGGTAAGAACCGTTTCAAGTCAATCGGTTTATGAGAGCCTGACGACGTCACCAGCTTGGAGCGATTCCTTTGCAGCTAGCGCCATTCGCAGGCTTGCGCCCCATCGTGCAGCGACACCACCGGAGATTGCTCTCCTTTAATGCAGGCAAGTAAATGGGCCATTTCATCTGAAAACAACTGGTTGGCGGCGAAATTCTCGAGGACTTGGGAATACGCCAATTTCCCATCGCGATCGTACAAGAGCAGGGATTGCTGTCGTAAATCCAAATTGATCTTGCCGAGGTTGCCAACAATCTGACACGAGCGATTGGCAGGATCCTGGACGTAATCTTGATGAATTTGTACTGGAACAACTTTTCCGTCCACCGGCAGCGCATTAAGGTGCTCGCCGTATCCTCGACGTCCACCTGCAGACTACTCAGTTTTCCTCCCACGGAGAAGACTTGCTCTGGTAAACCGAAGAACCAATACGCGTAGTCCATCTCATGAATTTGCGACAAAATCACCCGCCTCCCAAATCGCGCCTGGAAGCGTACATCTGGCGGGAGTCCTCGTAAGGATGCCATTTTGTGATTCGTTCCCCGACTTCGATTCGTACGGCAAGTGGCTGGCCGATCGCGCCGCTATCGAGCAATTCACGAGTTTTGATCAATAATGGGTGGAAACGAAGTTGATAACCGACCAAGGCGGCTATGCCTGTGACTCGGCTGCTGAGATGAGCGTTTGAACCTCATCGAGATTATGCGACAGGGGCTTTTCAACAAAAAGATGCGAGCCAGCCCGCACCGCCGCCAAGGCTGCTTTCACATGCAGACTCGTCGGATTGCACACGAAAGTAACGGTGGGTTCTTGTTCGAGCGCGTCATTCAGATATGTGAAAGCCCGAACGTCGTATTCAGACTCCAGGCGTTTCCCGGAATCGATCTGCAATTGATCTGTGAGGACGTCCGAGTGCCCACGAACGCGATATGCCATGACTTCCGCACTGCCACCTGTGGCGTTACGGAAATTCCTTTAGTGGTGCTGTCCGATTCCGCCAGTTCTATGAATAAAGCCTTCATTTCGCTCGTTTATCAGCCTAATTATCCATGATGTGCTTCAACATTTTCACTCGATTTCCAACTGGCGTGGCGCCAGCAGTCCACTACAAATTGCCGATTTTGTGCTGCCCAGCGTACCTCATCACCCGGAGTTCCCCGGGCCACCTGAAGTATCAAGTTGCGGGTAAATCCGATCCGATTCAGGCATTCGAAAAGTTCAGGAAGATCAGCGTTTCCTTGTCCAAGAGGTGTGGTACCACCGCCTTTGACGCGATCCTTAATGTGAACGCTTCCAACCCGGTGGCCATAAGCGGCGAATTCTTCGCGACAAAGATAATTGATGCCCTGCGCTGTTTCCTGAATCATAGTTCACCCGGATCAGGGCATGATCGAGTTTTTCCAGCAAGGCCGCGAATGGTGCCGGGGGCAACGAGGTTTCGAGATGAATCTCAGTTCCCGAACTTTCGGTCAACGGCAATAAGGATCGAATAGATTCAATCAGTGAAGCCCCATCCATATCGTCGATGATCCGTGATGCATCCACAAACGGCAAAGTAATCCGTTTTATTCCCGCGTGATTGCACCGTGCAATGAGCCATGCAAAACGGCGAGGCGTTCATCTAGTTCACCCGGCGTTGCCCTGACCAGTGGGGCCTCCATAAACCAATGATACCGACGGAACCGAGACGTTTGTGATCCTTGCGAGTCGCTGCATTTCCAGCACCCCCGCGTCTGTCGAAAGAGGGTTGGCATCAGATCCGAAGTGGTCAAATATCGAACTCGATGCTATCGAGTCCCGCGGCCGCCGCGCGTTCAAACTCAAGTCTCCAACTTGAACGGGGAAGCCGGGGGACGCTTTGGCGGCGAGGGTTAGGGCGGCGCGGCCTAGTTCGGTTGCGTAGCCCTTGCCCCAGGCGGTGGCGCGGAGGCGGTAGTAGAGGTTGAGAAAGTCCTCGTCGGGGAGCGGGGGGCGCACGCCGCCGAAGCCTAGGACCTCGCCGGTTTCGGGGGCGCGGAGAACCCAGTAGCCGTAGCCGTGCTCACGCCAGTGGTTCTGCCAGCTTTCGAGGATCGGGGCAGCGCCGCGCGGGTCGAGCATCGCGCCGGCCGGGTTGTGCACGTTCGTGGCCGGGTCGCCGTGGATCGCGAAGTAGGCGTCGGCTACGTCGGGAGTTGGCAGGCAGAGGAGCAGGCGCTCGGTGCGCTGCCAATCGGGGCCCTGCGACGTGCCGTGCGGGAGGCTCGCGCCTTGTCCGGCCGGGAAGTGGCCGAGGAGGTCAGTGTTGGGCGGGCGGGAGAGTTCGCGGGACATGAGGACCACGTCGTGCCTTACGGAGTCGACGGCGACCACGTTGGGCAGCGTGCCGCAGTAGCGGAAGCCGTTGCGCTCGTAGAGGGCCAGCGCGCCGTGGTTGTTGCCGCGGACCTCGAGCATCAGGACCTCGATACCGGCTGCACGCGCGTCGGCGGCGATCGCGTCGATTAGGGCTCGGCCTACGCCTGCGCCGCGCGACTCGGGCGTGACGACTACGCGGTCTAGTTCGCCGAGGACCTTGCGTGTTGGGTACGCGTTGCGTGTCCACTGTGCGGCGCCGATAACGGTGCCGTCGGCCGAGCGGGCGGCGACTAGAGCGGCGTCACCCCGCTCGGCTTCTTGCATGAGCCGTTCGAGGTAGTCGTCATATTGTTCGCGCGTAATGGCCGGGTTCAGGCCTAGTGCTTCGCCTCGGTGGACGGCATCGACGAGGAGGCTGGATACGGCGTCTAGCGTCGTGCGATCTCCTGCGCGGACGAGTTCGACCCGGACCGGCTGACGTTCTCCGTTCGCGCGCACTCCGCGATCATATGCTTAGTGATGCCACTTGGGCGCAGTGATCATCTTTTCTCAGGATCACTTTCAGGATCACTTCTTAGTGCGGGCGCGCTTCTCACGCACGCGCACCGAGATCTCTACCGGCGAGCCGACGAAGCCGAACTCCTCGCGCAGGCGCCGCTCGATGAATCGGCGGTAGCCCGCCTCGAGGAAGCCGGAAGCGAACAGGACGAAGCGCGGCGGGCGGGTCGAGGCCTGCGTGCCGAACAGGACGCGTGGCTGCTTGCCGCCGCGCACGGGGTGCGGGTGTTCGGCAGTGAGTGCGTTGAGGAACGCGTTGAGCTTCGCGGTCGGTACGCGTGTCTCCCAGCCTTCGAGCGCTGCCTCGATGGCGGGGACGAGCTTCTCGACGTGGCGTCCGGTGCGCGCGGAGATGTTCACGCGGGGCGCCCAGGTGACCTGGACCAGATCCTGCTCGATTTCGCGCTCGAGGTAGAACCGGCGCTCGTCGTCTAGGACGTCCCACTTGTTGTACGCCAGCACCAGGGCGCGGCCGGTCTCGGCGACCTTGGAGATGATGCGAGTGTCCTGCTCGGTGAGACGGTCGCTCACGTCGATCAGGACCACCGCGACCTCGGCCTTCTCGATCGCGGCGGAGGTGCGCAGCGAGGCGTAGAAGTCGGCGCCATAGGTCTGGTGCACGCGGCGGCGGATGCCCGCGGTGTCGACGAAGCGCCACGTACGGCCGCCTAGCTCGATCAGCTCGTCCACCGGGTCGCGGGTGGTGCCGGCGACCGGGTCGACCACGACGCGCTCCTGACCGGCGAGCTTGTTGAGCAGGGACGACTTGCCGACGTTGGGCTTGCCGACCAGCGCCACTCGGCGCGGGCCGCCGGGTCGGGCAGCACCGAAGTTCTCGGCCGGCGGCTCGGGCAGCGCGTCGAAGATCGCGTCGAGCAGGTCGCCGGCGCCACGGCCGTGCATCGCGGAGATCGCGTGCGGCTCGCCGAGTCCGAGCGACCAGAGTGCGCCGGCCTCGTGCTCCTGCTGCTGGTTGTCGACCTTGTTCGCGGCGAGGATCACCGGCTTCTTCGTGCGCCGCAGCACCCTGACGAACGCCTCGTCGGTGTTCGTCACGCCGACGGTCGCGTCCACGACGAGCACGACCGCGTCGGCCAGTTCAACGGCGATCTCCGCCTGCTCTGCGACGCGGGCGTCCATGCCCTCGACGTCCACCTCCCAGCCGCCGGTGTCCACCACGGTGAACCGGCGTCCGGACCAGTTCGCCTCGTAGTACACGCGGTCGCGGGTCACGCCCGGCACGTCCTGCACGACGGCTTCGCGGCGCCCGAGAATGCGGTTGACCAGCGTCGACTTGCCTACGTTGGGCCGCCCGACGACGGCTAGCACCGGCAGTACCGCCTGGTCGGCGTCCTGCTCGTCCTCGCCGCCCAACTCGGCGGGCAGCGGTTCCGCGTTGCCGAACTCGTCGACGAACTCGCTCGGGTCGAACGGCGCGTCGAGGTCGTCGTCGAACGCGTCGTGGTCCACAGTCATCGCCAGTTCGTCCTTACCAAGTACTCAGTCTGCTTTTCGCAGCCATTACAGCTATTAGTTGCTAGTCGAGCGCCGCTGCCTCATCGGCCGCACGCGTCGCCGTAGCACGCCCGGTGTCCTTACGCGCCTGCTCGATGTGTGCACGCAGCACATCACGCAGCTGCTCACTCGCAGCGGTGACGGCCTTACGTCCAGTACCGCGCCCTAGCTCGACCGGCGGTCCGAAGACCACGTCGAGCCGCGCGCGAAGCTTAGGCACCGAGCCAGCCGACGTGCCACGCTCATCCGTGCCGAGGCAAGCCACCGGCACGACGGGCGCCCCCGAGCGCAGCGCGAAGTACGCCAGACCATTGTGCATGGTCACGAACTCATCTGCCGAACGCGTGCCTTCGGGGAACACCCCGAGCACGCCTCCTTGTTCCAACGCGCCGAGCGCCGCCTGGATCGCGTTGCGGTCGGTGGCGTTCCGATCGACGCTGATCTGCCCGAGCCAGTGCAGCGCCCGGCCGAGCGCGCCGTGGAACATCTCCTGCTTGATCATGAAGTGCACCGGCCGCGGCGACAGGCCGACCAGCAGCGGGCCGTCGAGGAAGCCATTGTGGTTGCCGGCCAAGATCACCGGACCGGTCGCGGGCACGTGCTCCGCGCCGTGCAGCACGATCTTCCAGAACGGGCGCAGGATGAAGGGGCCGATGCGGCGGGCGCGGCGCGCGGCGCGCGGTGTGGGGACGGGTGAAGGCGCGGTTGCCTGGGCGGTCATCTTCGGGCCACTCCGACGAGGTCGACTACACGGTCGATCACCTGAGTCAGCGTCAGGTGCGTTGCGTCCACGACGACGGCTCCAGACGCGGCGTCGTGTGGACGCGTCGTCTTGGCGTCCTCAGCGTCGCGACGCGTGAGGTCGGAAAGCGTGTCGGAAAGGGTGTCGTCAAGGTCCACGGCACTCAGCTCTGCACTACGCCGTTCCGCGCGCGCTTCGGCGGACGCGGTCAGGTAGATCTTGCTGTCCGCGCCGGGGTAGACCACGTCCGCGATGTCGCGTCCTTCGGCGACGACGCCGTCGGACTCGTCCAGGGCCGCCGCGATGATCTCGCGCTGCAGCGCGATCAGCCGGTCGCGCACCGGCTGAACCCCGGCTACCGCCGAGACGGCCGCCGTGACTTCGGGTGTGCGGATCTGCACGGAAACGTCCTGGCCGTCCACGCTGATCGCCGGGTTGTCGGGGTCGGTGCCGGAGACGATGACGGGCTTGCCGCTGGCCGCGATCACGGCCTGCCGATCCGTGATGTCGACGCCGTGCCGCAGCATCCACCAGGTCACCGCGCGGTACTGGGCACCCGTGTCCAGGTAACGCAGGCCGAGCCTACGTGCAACGCCTCTGGACACGCTCGACTTGCCCGCGCCGGACGGCCCGTCCACCGCGACCACGATCGCCTTATCGGTCACGTACGCACCACGCTTCCCTCCGCAGACCCACCCAGACGGGAAAAGGGTATCGGTGCTGGCGGCGTGTCAGATCACGATGTCCGCACACGCGGCAGTGGGCGCGGTGCTAGCCGACGGCAAGTGACTTCGATCAACGCTGCACGGTCCAGCCGCGTTCGGTCAGGCGGGAGCCCAGTTCGTCGGCGGATTCCGGCGCGACCTGGAGCGTGACCAAGCCCACGGTCTGGCCTGGCGAGTGCTCGATGCGCACGTCCTCGATGTTGACTCCGGCGGCGCCGACCGCCGCGAACAGCCTGGCCAGCTCGCCCGGGGCGTCTCCGATGACGACCGTGAGCGACGCGTAGACCGCGTGCGGTGCGCCGTGCTTGCCGGGAATGCGGGACTGCCCCGCGTTACCGCGCCGCAGCAGGTCGGCCAGCTCCGCGCGGCCTACGTCGCGCTTTTCCGCGTCTCCGGCGGCGAGGGCGCGTAACGCGGTGATCGCGGTGTGCAGGTCGGCTGCGTAATCGTCGAGCACGTCGGCCACGGCGGTCGCGTTGGCCGCCAGGATTTCCTGCCACAGCGCCGGGTCGCCAGCCGCGATCCGGGTCACGTCGCGCACCCCCGGACCGGCGACGCGCGCGGCGTCCTCGGACGCGTGTTCCAGCCGGGCGGCCATGATTGCGGAGATGACCTGAGGCGTGTGCGAGATCAGCGCTACCGCGTGATCGTGGTCCGCCGCGTCCATCACGACCGGTACCGCGCCGCACAACGAGATCAGCTCGAGCGCACGGTTAAGCGCGTCCCGACCGGTGGCGTCGGTTGGCGTAAGCACCCACGGACGACCGTCGAACAGGTCGGCTCGGGCACCCAGCGGTCCGGAGATCTCTCGGCCGGCCAACGGATGGCCGCCGATGTACGTCGCCTGATCGACGCCCTCAGTTAGCCCCGCATCCTGCGGACCGACCTTCACCGAGGCGACGTCCGTGTACGCAGCCGCCAATCCGCGTTGCTGTGCGCCTTCGAGCACCTGTGCGACGTACGCAGGGGGGACGGCGATCACCGCGAGATCGACGCGTACCGGCGGATCGCCGACGTCACCCGCGCCGAGTGACGCTGCGGTGCGCAAGGCCGATTCGTCCCTATCGGACAGGTAAACGGCGACACCTCGGCGAGTGAGGGCGAGCGCGACCGACGTGCCGATCAGCCCTGTGCCGATGACTGCGGCTGTACGCATCCTGCCTGCCCTACGCCTTCCTGCTGTCGCTACTTGAGCTATCCGGTAACGCTATTGGGCGATGTCGCGCCGCAACGCTGTCGCCCCGCCGAGGTACACGTGCTGAACCTCCTGCTTCGAGCGCGCCGTCTCTACGTGGGCCAGGATTCGAACCACGCGCGGCAGCGCGGTGGGCACGGCGATTTCCGCCGCGCACAGCAGCGGCGTGTCCACCAGGCCCAGCTCTCGCGCGGCCAGCGCGGGGAACTCGCTGGTCAGGTCGGGGGTAGCGGTGAAGACCATGGAAATGACATCGTCCGCGGTGACGCTGTTGGCCTCGAACAGCGCCGTCACCAGGTCGGTGGTCGCCTTGAGCACGAGCTGCCGCTCGTCGGCGTCCACCTGTACCGCTCCCCGTACTGCGCGTACCGCCATCGCGGCCACCTCTCCACCCGTCTTCGCCCGTCGAACAGTCGAGGTCAGCCTAGTGCCTGAGGCGCATTGGCCGCATGATCATTTCATAGGGCAAGATGACGACTCAGGCTGAACAGCAATCGCCTGTTAAGCTGGTAGCCCGTGGATGACCGGCCGTTCCCCACCCGGCCAAATGCTCATAACGACCACGGGAGCCCCACGTTGGCAGCGTCCAGTCCCAGCCGTTCCACATCCGCGACAGTGTCCAGCCGCTTCGCATCCGCGAAGGGGTCACACGCGCGCCCGACAAAGCACCTCTTTGTCACCGGGGGCGTGGCGTCCTCGCTCGGCAAGGGACTGACCGCCTCGAGTCTGGGCTCGCTGCTCAAGGCCCGCGGTCTGCGGGTCACCATGCAGAAGCTGGACCCGTACCTCAACGTCGATCCCGGCACGATGAACCCGTTCCAGCACGGCGAGGTCTTCGTCACCGACGACGGGGCCGAGACCGACCTGGACATCGGCCACTACGAGCGGTTCCTCGACACCGATCTGCACGGCTTCGCCAATGTGACCACCGGTCAGGTCTACTCCTCGGTGATCGCCAAGGAGCGGCGCGGCGAGTACCTCGGCGACACGGTCCAGGTCATCCCGCACATCACCAACGAGATCAAGGCCCGCATCCTGGCGATGGACGCCGTGGAGGTGGACGGCGCGCCGGTGGACATCGTGATCACCGAGGTCGGCGGCACGGTCGGCGACATCGAGTCGCTGCCGTTCCTCGAGGCGGCGCGGCAGGTGCGGCACGAGATCGGCCGGGGCAACTGCTTCTTCCTGCACATCTCGCTGGTGCCGTACATCGGGCCGTCCGGGGAGCTGAAGACCAAGCCCACGCAGCACTCGGTGGCCGCGCTGCGCTCGATCGGTATTCAGCCGGACGCGATCGTCTGCCGCGCGGACCGACCGATCCCGGACTCGATCAAGCGCAAGATCTCGCTGATGTGCGACGTGGACGAGGAGGCCGTGGCGACCGCGGCTGACGCGCCGTCGATCTACGACATCCCGAAGGTGCTACACGCCGAGGGACTGGACGCCTACGTCGTGCGCCGCCTCGACCTTCCGTTCCGTGACGTGGACTGGCACGCGTGGGACGAGCTGCTGCGCCGGGTGCACCACCCCAAGCACGAGGTAACCGTCGCGCTCGTCGGTAAGTACATCGATCTGCCGGACGCCTACCTGTCGGTGACCGAGGCGCTGCGCGCGGGCGGCTTCGCCAACGACGCGCGGGTAAAGGTCAAGTGGGTCGCATCGGACACGTGCGAGACCGACGGCGGCGCGGCGAAGCAGCTTAAGGACGTCGACGCGGTGTGTGTCCCCGGCGGCTTCGGCGTGCGTGGCATCGAGGGCAAGATCAACGCGGTCAAGTACGCCCGCGAGCACAAGATCCCGATCCTCGGGCTGTGCCTGGGCTTGCAGTGCATGGTGATCGAGACCGCGCGACACCTGTCCGGGCTTGAGGGCGCGGGTTCGAGCGAGTTCGACGAGAACACCGAGCACCCGGTGATCTCCACGATGGCCGACCAGGTGAACATCGTCTCCGGCGACGGCGACATGGGCGGCACGATGCGCCTCGGCCTCTACCCGGCGGTGCTCGCGGAGGGATCCCTGGTGCGCGACCTGTATGGGGAGGCGAAGATCGAGGAGCGGCACCGGCATCGGTACGAGGTGAACAACGCCTACCGGGAGAAGATCGCGGCCGGTGGGCTGCAGTTCTCGGGTGCGTCGCCGGACGGCCGGCTGGTCGAGTTCATCGAGCTGCCTCGCGAGATCCACCCCTACTTCGTCGCCACGCAGGCACACCCCGAGCTGCGCTCCCGGCCGACCCGGCCGCACCCGCTGTTCATCGGGCTGGTGGCCGCCGCCGTCGCCCGGCGCGCGGGTAAGTAGAGTTCTGCGATATGCCTTTCACAGAATCAGATTTCTCGGGGCCGCAGCACTTCAAGCTGTCGGACCGGCCCGAGGAATGGCCGGTTGAGCAGAGCGAAGACCTGGCCTCCGGCAGGATCAGCACCTATCGGCGCGACCTGGTGCGGATGCCGGACGGGAAGACGCAGAACCGCGAGTACCTTCTGCACTCGGGATCCGTAGCCGTCCTCGCCCTCGACGATGAAGACAACATTCTGATCATCACGCAATACCGGCATCCGGTGCGCATGCGTTTGGTGGAACTGCCCGCCGGACTGCACGACAAGCGGCAGGAAGGCGAGAAGCCGCACGACGCGGCCGCGCGCGAGTTGTGGGAGGAGACCGATCTGCGGGCCGACGACTGGCGCGTGCTCGCGGACTTCTACAACACCGCCGGCTCTTCCAACGAGGCGTGCCGGGTGTACCTCGCGCGCGGTATCAGCGCCGTGGACGGCGATCCGCACGAGCGCGAGGACGAAGAGGCCGACATGGAGCGGCACTGGGTCCCGTTCGACGATCTGCTCCAGGCGGTCCTCAGCGGCCAAGTCACCACTGGCGCGACCGTGATCGGCGTGCTGGCTTTAGCGGCGGCACGGTCCCGGCCGGGCGGCCTGGACGCGCTGCGTCCGGTAGACGCGCCATGGCCGGCGCGGCCGTATTAGATCTAGATACCGACATCTACGAGTGCTAATATAGTCTTGATAACGGGGGCGGGGGTGCGGAAGCCGGATGGTGATCCCGCGAACTGGTGTGCCATGTGTGTCGCGACTATCTCTCACGCGATGCGGCATGCCGGATGGCTCGAAGTCTCCGTCGTCGCACGCAATCGACGGGTAGCGCGGCCAAGGCCGACCTGCATACGATGGGGACAGTGAATATGACCACTGAGATAGTGCTCCGCAACGATGAGAAGCCGGCTGCCTCGCGGTGGCGGCGGTTCTCGGCCGTGGCGGGCGTCGCGGCCCTGGCCTGCGCCGGCACCGTGATCGCCGCGTCGCCGGCTTCCGCCTCCGAGTCGTGCGGTTCCTACCACAGCTGGACGGAATGCATCCAATTCACCGGGAGCCGCCTGGAGGTGAACGCGTACAACGGTTACGGCGTTGCGGAAACCGAGACGCTGTGGCTCAACAGCTACACCTCCCCGGTGCTTATCATCCCATCTGGGCAATGGACGGGCTGGTGGGGCTACAACGTCCCCGGCGGACCGATACATGCCTGTGCGGGTATCGACTCCGTCCAGATCGTCTGCGGAAACTTCTGATCAGAGGTATCGCCAAGTGCGCCCCTGGGTTCGGCGGAACCCGGGGGCGTTCGGCGTGCTGCTGCGCCAGATCAGCACCGGCGAAGTGTCGGGCGAACGCGTGACGATCGCTCCCGTCCTGGTCACCCGCGACAGCGTCGCCGCGCCATGAGCGCCCTCGCGTTCGTAAATCAAAGCGCCTTTTCGCCTTCGATTCCATGGTCGGCGACCCCATGCGCCATGAAGCAAGAGTCAAGGGTGCGACACATCGTCGAGCGTTGCGGCAAACCTGACGCATCGTGTAAGGCCCTGCACGCGCCTTTGGCGGGTATCGCGACGCTACGCTTTTGATAGCCAGACCACCGGCTTCTTCCGGTTTCGTCATGGTTTCCCCGACAACAGGACTTATTTCGCATCCTTCGAAGGCTAAGGACGATACCCGTGAAGGTCGGCATCCCCCGCGAAGTCAAGAACCACGAGTACCGGGTCGCGATCACCCCGGCGGGTGTCCACGAGCTGACCCGGGCCGGGCACCAGGTGCTCGTCGAGGCATCGGCCGGAGTCGGCTCGTCCATCCCGGACGCGGACTTCGTCTCCGCCGGCGCGACCATCCTGCCCACCGCCGACGAGGTGTGGGCCGAGGGCGACCTCGTGCTCAAGGTGAAGGAGCCGATCGCCGAGGAGTACCACCGCATCCGCCGCGACCAGACGCTGTTCACCTATCTGCACCTGGCCGCGTCGCGTGAATGCACGGACGCGCTGCTTAACGCGGGCGCCACGGCGATCGCGTACGAGACGGTGCAGTTGCCGAACGGCTCGCTGCCGCTGCTCGCCCCGATGTCGGAGGTGGCCGGACGGCTCGCTCCGCAGGTCGGCGCGTACAACCTGATGCGTTTCTCCGGCGGCCGTGGCGTACTGCCCGGCGGCGTGCCCGGCGTGGCCCCGGCGAAGGCCGTCGTGATCGGCGCGGGCGTTTCCGGCTGGCACGCCACCACGATCGCCGCCGGTATGGGCTTCGAGGTAACTCTGCTGGACCGGGACATCGCCAAGCTGCGTGAGGCCGACAAGATCTTCGGCAACCGGATCAGGACGGTCGCCTCCAACGCTTACGAGCTGGAGCGTGCGGTGCTTGAGGCGGACCTGGTGATCGGCGCGGTGCTGATCCCGGGCGCGAAGGCGCCGAAGCTGGTGACCAACGCACTGGTAGCCCGGATGAAGCAGGGTTCGGTGCTGGTGGACATCGCGATCGACCAGGGTGGCTGCTTCGAGGACTCGCGGCCGACCACGCACGACAACCCGACTTTCCAGGTGCACGGCTCGGTCTTCTACTGCGTCGCGAACATGCCGGGCGCGGTGGCCAACACCTCCACCTACGCGTTGACCAACGTGACGCTGCCCTACGCGCTGGAGCTGGCGAACAAGGGTTGGAAGGAAGCCTGCCGCACCGACCACGCGCTGGCTCTCGGCCTGAACACGCACGCGGGTGAGGTTACGTACGCCCCGGTTGCGGACGCGCACGGCCTGCCGTCACTCAAGCTCGACGAGGTGCTGGCCTAGGGGCTAACGACCCTAGAACGCCAACATGAGCCACAACGCCGCCAACAGCCACTCCTGAGCTGTTGGCGGCCCTGGCGTGCCTCTTGCGCGCTCCCCTACGCACTTCTGCGCGCCTTGTCAGTGGACTCCATCACGCCTAGTCCGTGGACTCCGTTAGTGGGTTATCAGTCGCCTCTGTCAGCAGGTGCGACATCCGTCCCACAATGACCGGAATCCGCCACTGCAATGGAGTCTGCCACTGCGAAGGCTGCATATGTCCTTTCCGAGTCGCGCTATACGCAAGCCCTTCATCAACCTCACTACAACCGACCGCCCTCTGTCCGAGGTCTGGCTTCCCCCGGTGCCGTGGGTCGTGACCGCCCTGCGTTGCGGGATGGCCGTGGTCTACCTGTGGTTCGGCGCTCTCAAGCTCGCCGACACCAGCCCGGTCGCCTCCCTCGTGCTGGCGGCGTACCCCTTCGGCACGGCCCCCAGTTGGATCGTGCCGGTCATGGGCGTCATCGAGGTGTTCATCGGCCTCTGGTTCGCCAGCAACCGATACCTGACGTACCTGTTCCCCGTGTTCCTCGCACACATCGTCTCGACCTTCGTCGTTCTGGTGAGCGCCCCCTCGCTCGCCTTCCAGAACCACGACCCGTTGGCGCTGACCACCACCGGCGAGTTCGTCGTAAAGAACCTCGTGCTCGTGCCGGCCGGCACCCTCGCGGTGATTCTCAGCGCCCGGCGAAGCGAGGCCCCAGAGACCGACGGCGCCTTGGCACCTACCCCCATCCCCAGTCCCATCGACTGACCCCCACCCGGCGGCTACTTCGCGTGACGGATCGAACTGGCTCTTCGAACTGTATGTACCGCGAACAAAAACAAGGCGGCCCGCATTACCGAAGTGGAGTGCGGGCCGCATCGTCTGGCCGGTTCTGCTGGTTCGAATGCTTCGATTGATCGTGGGTCGATTGACCGGGTTTATTCGAACGTTTATCCGCTTTTCGAGTTACTGCTGCGGCGGCTGCTGCCAGCTACCCGGAGCCGGCGGCTCCTGGGCCGGCGGATAGCCGGGCGCCGGCGGAACATATGCGCCGGGCTGAGCCGCGGGCTGCGCCGGCTGCGCCTTGAACGCGTCGCCGAACTTGGCGATGTTGCCGCCCGCCGCGGTGAATGCGATATACGAGAACGCGGTCGCCGCGACACCGAGGATCAATCCGATGTACGTGCCGTAGTCCGCCCCCGCGGAGCCGAATTCGTCCGAAATCGACGGATACGTCAGCCAGCGGATCAGCACGATGATCGTGGCGAGAAGCGAGGCCGCTCCGAACGCCGCGTAACCGCCCCGGACGCTGACCGACTGCCCGAAGGCGGGTAGCGCGACGAGCACGCCGACGGCCAGGAGCAGCAGCATTGGGAACCAGGCCCAGAAGCCGACATCCCAGGCGTTTCCGGACAGGCTGCCGCCGGCGATGACGCCGAAGTCGCCCTTCAAGGTCACCGAATACCAGGACAAAAAGCTGTCGATGAAAGCGAGCAGTCCGACTATCGCGAGGACGCGCTCGTTACGCCCGAGCTTCGTCAGATCCATGTACCCCTCCATTTGAGCGCGCCGACCGGCGCCGGCGAGCAGCCCGCCAATCCCCGGCGGGTTGCCATACTTCTACAGCCTCGGGGGGTCTTCCGATAGAGGTCGTGAGCGAACCGTGCCCTTAAGGGCAGGGCAAGATCACTGGTCGGCGGCGGCAAGGCCGGTATTTCCGGTATTTCCGAGGTCTGATGTCCGACAAGCCGACTTCGCGAACGCGCCGCGGTGAATCAGACGCTCAACCGCGCCCGCCGAATCTGACGCGACGCCAGCACGCCTACCCCGCTTGACGATGATGATTTGTCGACGAATACTCGCCGGACCCGCGCGTTGCGCCACCGGAGCGACCCCCGCCTTGCTGTAATTGGAGGGTCGCACCTAGAGTCACAGGGTCACCGTGGCGTCAGGGCGATGAATACATAGGTCGACAATTGGCGTCCATTCGGTGGACACTGCTGCGTGGACACTGCTGTCGGGGCACCGTCGGGGGGCCTCGCCCCGCACAGGCACTTTGGGAGGATGACCGGCAGGTGAGCGAATCCACATACGCCGACCCGCAGACGGCGGCGCTCGCCGGAGGGAGCGGTCGAGGAGGAACGGTTGTGACCAGCGGTCCCTGGACCGGCGACGTCGAGATCGACGATCCGTACGGCATCGACGACGAACTGCGCTTCGAGGACGGTTTCGATCCCGACGCGGAGATAGAGCCGGATCCGGAGTACGCGGCCACGCTGGCACCCGACCCCGCGACGCAGCGGCGCGAGCGCGTCGGCCCGACCGGCCGGCCGATGCCGCGGTTCCCGGCGCCGCGCCCCGCGATGGACCACGGCCCGGCGAAGATCATCGCCATGTGCAACCAGAAGGGCGGGGTCGGCAAGACCACCTCGACCATCAATCTGGGCGCGGCGCTCGCCGAGTACGGCCGCAAGGTGCTGCTGGTGGACTTCGACCCGCAAGGCGCGCTGTCGGTCGGTCTCGGGGTCAACCCGATGGAGCTGGACCGCACGGTCTACAACCTGCTGATGGAGCGGGGCGTGAGCGCTCGACGACATCCTGCTCAAGACGGTCACCCCGGGCATGGACCTGCTGCCGAGCAACATCGACCTGTCGGCGGCCGAGGTGCAGCTGGTCACCGAGGTCGCGCGGGAGTCCTCGCTGGCGCGCGCGCTCAAGCCGGCGCTGGCCGACTACGACTTCGTCATCATCGACTGCCAGCCCTCGCTGGGTCTGCTCACGGTCAACGCCCTGACGGCGGCGCACAGCGTGATCGTCCCGCTGGAGTGCGAGTTCTTCGCGCTGCGCGGGGTGGCGCTGCTGACCGAGACGATCGAGAAGGTGCGCGAGCGGCTGAACCCCGAGCTGGAGCTGGACGGCATCCTGGCCACGATGTACGACGCGCGTACCGTGCACAGCCGCGAGGTGCTCGCACGAGTGGTGCAGGCGTTCGGCGATCAGGTGTTCCACACCGTGATCGGCCGCACGGTCCGCTTCCCGGAGACCACGGTCGCCGGCGAGCCGATCACCTCCTACGCGTCGAGTTCGGTCGGCGCGGCCGCGTACCGCCAGCTCGCCAGGGAGGTGCTCGCGCGGTGCCCCGCCGAGTGAGAATGCCTGGAGCCGACGAGCTGTTCCGCCCGACCGGGAGCGGCTCGCACGGCCCCGGAGGGATAACAGGTCAGGGACTGTCCGCCGTCGGCAGTTCGGCGCTCGCGCCGCGCCCGGGATCGGACCGGCTGCGGGCCGTGCCCGATCCGGTGGAGGTCGAGGAAGAAGAGCCCGGCGGCTTCGAGGCTGAAGAGTTCCAGTCGGAGGAATCGCGTCCGCATCAGGCCCGCGTGCGCTCCACGGCGCGCCCTAAAGGCACCGGTGGACGCGGCGCGACCGGCCGTGAGCGACACGACGAGAAGATCACCGTCTACGTCTCGCCGGAGGAACTGCTCGGCCTCGAGCAGGCGCGGATCACGTTGCGTGCGGAGCACGGCCTGGCCGTGGACCGCGGCCGGATCGTGCGTGAGGCGATCGACCTGGTACTCGCGGATTTCGAGGACAACGGCGACCACTCGCTCTTGATCCGTTCGCTGCGGGGGCACTGACCTTTCGCGTAATACAGTGGGCATGTGGAACTCGACCGAACCCGTGCCGACGGCCGACGCTGTGTCAACTGATGACGCTGCATCAGCCGACAGCGTGGTGTCAGCCGAGAACGCCGTGGAGCCGGTTGGTGAACCGCTCAAGTCAACCGCTAAGCGGGCGAGGAAGCCGGGCCGGCGCGCTTCCAGGTACACCTCGAGGAATTCGAGGGCCCGTTCGACCTGCTACTCAGCCTGATCTCCAAGCACAAGCTCGACGTCACCACCCTCGCGCTGTCCAAGGTGACCGACGAGTTCATCGCGTACATCCACGGCAAGGGCTCGGACTGGGATCTCGACCAGGCCAGCGAGTTCCTGCTGGTCGCGGCGACGCTGCTGGACCTCAAGGCGGCCCGGCTGCTGCCTGCCGCCGAAGTCGAGGACGAGGAAGACCTGGCGCTGCTGGAGGCGCGCGACCTGCTGTTCGCCCGACTGCTGCAGTACCGCGCGTACAAGCAGGTTGCGAAGGAACTGGCCGGGCGTTACGCGCTCGGCTCACTGCGGCATCCGCGGTCGGTACAGCTGGAGCCCGCGTTCAAAGAGCTACTACCCGAGATCCTGATCAGCCTTTCGCCCGAACAGTTCGCCGCCCTCGCGGTACGCGCGATGACGCCGCGTCAGCCGCCGACCGTATCGATCGAACACATCCATCAGGTCCAGGTCTCGATCCGCGAGCAGGCCGAACCTGATCGCGGAGATGCTGCGCACACTGCGTGTCGCGACCTTCCGCACGCTGATCGCCGACGCGCCCGACACGATCCACATCGTCGCCCGCTTCCTGGCGCTGCTGGAACTGTTCCGGGAGAGGGCGGTCGGCTTCGATCAGCCAGACCCGTTCGGCGAGCTGACGGTGCGTTGGACCGGCACCGACGAGGGTGAGATCGAACTGGACGAAGAGTTCGAGGGCACCCAAGCCGGGGCCGGCGAGTCACCGGATGCGGACGAGCGGCCAGAGGAAGACGAGCCACGCCCTCTGGTCGTGGTTCCGGCACAACGCACGCAGGAGGCACCTGAATGACGACCAACGGCGAGCATCCGGCCGGGGGTGGCGCGGCGTTCTGGGCGGCTCTCGGCGTGCGGATAGAGGCCGAGCCGGCTGCTGAAAATGAAAATGCGGAGTCGGAATCCTCGGAATCTCAAGACGTCACCGAATCTGCCGAACCCGAAGCGGATGAGGCTGACGAGGTCGTCGCCGTCATCCCGGCTCAGGTGCAGATTGACGACGAGGTCACCGACCACGTTCAGATTCCAGAACAGGGTCAGGCGTCGCTTGACGAAGTCGAACCCCAAGAGGGCGACGTCGTCGACGGTCTGGTCGCTCTCAACGACTCGCTGGCCGAGTCGCGCCGCGCCCGGGAAATGATTA
>CAVQPP010000289.1:0-8041 GCA_963714445.1 uncultured Actinomycetota bacterium | reverse complement strand
TCACCGGCACACCACCGGACCCCGGAACCAAGCGAGACGACCGAAAGTTGGTGGGCGCGATGCGTACAACCGGATATCCGCAGACAGACCACGCCGCACGAGTCCGCGGCTTCGCAGCAATCCTGCACGAGGACGAGTACCTAGACCTGATCGCGCGTCACAAAGCACTGAACCAGGGCGACTACAGCACGTACCTAGCCGGCCTGCACTCCCGAATGACCGCCGCAAAACAAGCACAAAAACAGGTCCTCATCGGCCCCTTCCTCACGGACCAGTACGAGAGCTACGCCGAAGCCATCGGCGAACCCGCCACAAGCAAGCACGCCCTCCGCGCATACGACGACTTCGTGGCACGAGTCGGCCCCTACACACGAACGTGGACAGGCGAACCCATCACCCACGTCATATCCGACCTGCGCGAAGCGACCGACACAACTGCCGACCAAGCCAAGCTCCTCCCCCTACTCAAGCAAGCCGCCAATCAGCACCCCGACCCCCAACGCGCCGCCGCAGACGCACTCAACACAGCCGCAGAACTCGTCGCCCCACTCCTCAAACACACAGAGCCAGGCCACCACACCCTGACCTGCACTGTGCAACTCCCCCGCCAAACCGTCAGATACGCCCTATCAGTCGTGCGCGCCGGAGACATAGTCGCCTTCCCCGACGGCGGCCCAGAACAACTCCTCTGCGCAGCCCTAGCAACCGCGCACCTAGCCGACCAACCCGCAACGCTCCCCCTCTACAGCCACCCCCTAACCGTCCACGCCAAAACAAGCCAACCAACCCTAAGCAGCACACCAGCTCTACCAGTTACCTCACGCAGCCATGCCGCCCCTCCCGACCCAGTAAGCATCCGCGCCTGGCGCCTCACCGCCGGCCGCGCAATACCCCTCACCGCAGCCCAAGCCTTCGCCCTAGCCCACACCAACCCCAACGTCAGCCAATCCCCCCCGCCCGACCACGGCGCCCAATGCGTCGACGCCTTCCCGCTAGCGTCCGACCCCCCGTAATCCGGCCCCCGCAGCGCACAAACCGTCCAGCCAGCCAGCGACCCTCATCCCCGGCCGCCCAACGCCCGGACCACGCACCGCCCGAACAGCCCGCCAACTGGCGACAACTCCGCGACAACGTCCTGGTGAACCAAGCCCGTTCGGTGCCCCTCCCCAGAGGGATACCGAGTGCACAACCAGTGCCGGTCTTTGGTATCGTTCTCCACGTCAACGCGGGACCGGACAAACCGGAAGGCCGCCTGGCACACCCTAGTCCGGGTGGCGGAATGGCAGACGCGCTAGCTTGAGGTGCTAGTGCCCGTTAAGGGCGTGGGGGTTCAAGTCCCCCCTCGGACACCAGTTTTGGTGTGTTCACACCGATGGGCGGTTTTGAACTCCACGCAGGGTAGCCAATTCGACTACTGTGCGTGCAGTCAGGGCTTCTGGCGGCGCGTCGATGGGCACTTCGGTGGTGCGTTCTCGCTGTTGCGGGGACGCCTAGCGTGTTGTTGTTGGCGCAGTCTGCACGCTCAGTGGTGTTTTCCCACTGGGCGGAGGCATGCGTTGTCCGAGACACCGATCGCCTTACTAGCGCCGCCCGACCGGCTGCTACTCCCCCGTGGCCGTCCCATTCCCACCGCCGCGCGACCCCTCGCGACGCCAGCCGACGACGATGGTGATCCAGTCGTCTTCGGGGTGGCCGCAGTCGACGGCTCAGGCCGCGTACGCGAACGCGCCGTGCTCACAACCCTGCGGTGGAATCGCGGCGAGCGCTTGGACATCCGTGTCGTCCGGGACATCGCCGTCCTGCGCGCCGCGCCGCACGGACGCCTACGCATCGACGCACGCGAGCAGATCGCCTTGCCCGCCGGATGCCGTGCCACACTCGGTATCCGGCCCGGCGACCGCGTCGTTCTCGCGGCGCTTCCCGCATCCGGGATCGTACTGGTCTGCCCGATCGCGCTCGCCGCGCGCTGGATAAGAGCGTTAACGGCCGAGCTGCCCGAGATCTTCGATGCCTGAACCAGCCGCGCCGAACACCGCCCGAACCACGCCCACACTGGCGCAATTCCAGGCTCGAGCCACCGCCGCGTGCACCCCGTATCAGAGGTCCGCGTACGTCCCTGTCTGGCGCCGCGCCTGCGAAAGCCTCGGCGATACGCCGCTGGACCAGATCACAGCCTTGAACGTGCGGATACTGCAGCACGCCGCTGTCGCGCGCGCGGTGCCCCGTGCCACCAGCCGGGACGGGCGTTACGCTGGCGAGCGCGTCGTACGGGCCATGCGAACCCTGTTTCGGATGGCCGAACGGGACGGCTGGATCGAACGCCCCCGCAACCCCGCCGCCCAAATACCGCTGCCACGCCGCAAACCTTCCACCCGCCGCGCCCTGACCAGCCGCGAACTGTCGGAGATCAACGCGGTCGTGCCGGTCGGCAGCCGCGACCCGGTCCTGGACTGCCTGCTGATCCGGCTGCACGTGGAGACGGCCTGCCGCCGCGGCGGTGCGCTCGGCCTGCGCCTCGCGGACCTCGATACCCGCTGGTGCCTGATCCGGCTGCGTGAGAAAGGCGGCACCCTGCGCTGGCAACCGATCAGCCCCACCCTCACCGCCGCGCTGGCACAGCACGCGCTCGGCCGCGGCGCCGACCTAGGACATGACGCGCTGCTGCGCCGCCTGGACCACCAGCCGCTCTCCGCACGCCACTACGACGCCCTGTGGACACGGGTCCGCGACCAACTGCCGTGGGCCGCCGCACACGGCATATCCACGCACTGGCTGCGCCATACCACCATCACCTGGGTCGAACGCCACTACGGCTACGCCACCGCCCGCGCCTACGCCGGTCACACCGACACCGCCAGCGCACCCACCGCTACGTTCATCCGCGCACGCCTGCCCGAAATCGCCCACGCCCTGAGCACACTGACCGGCGAACCGCACCCACTCGCAGACCCCGGCGCCCGCACGCTCGGGATTGGTCACGTCCCAATCTGAGGCTTTTGTGGCACTCGTTGGATTCCGTCAGCGGCGGTCACGGTCGGATCAGTGCGCGTTCGAAGTCGGGTGCCAGGGCCGCGAGCTGGTCGACCGTTCCGGGAACGCCGGGGAACTGCACGAAGCACAGCGTTGAGGCGTCCGCCCAGACGCACAGCGGCGAGGTGGCGTAGGTGCCGCATTCGAGCAGCGTGTTCGAGTCGCCGGCCGGGTACCTGTGCACATCCGGGATGTGCATCGACGCCGTGACCAGGTCGACCAGCCCTTGCGGGGGAAGCGAGAAGGTGGCCCGGTGCCCGTTGTCTCCCTTCGCGAAGACGACATCCAGGGTGACCATGCGAACAGCGAGCGTCGGCGCCGCGTAGTCGGCCCCGACCGCCTCATACGCGTCAGCGGGGCTGGCCGGCAGCAGGTTCGGATAGTAGGCCCAGACCGGGGAGCTGTCCTGCATCAGCTGGGTGCGCGGCCCAACCGTGTCGGGAAGCGTCAGATAGACACCCGTGCCGGTCGATCCCTCCGTCACCGTGTAGCCCTGCGACGCGCCGCGGTCGCGGGTGAACGCCACCACCAGGCCCGCGACCAGCACGAGCGCGCCGACCGCCGCCCACAGCGTCGCGCGCGCACGCCCGGATCGCCCGAGCCCGGTCTGGTCGCGCCCCGCGGCCCGAGCGCCACGGGCCGCGAACGGTGTCCCGGTCGCCGTCGCCTTCGGATCGCGCGAGCCTGGTATGTGCTGCCACGGGTCGGTGGCTGCCTGGATGTGATCCCGCGTGTCCTCGCCCATCGCTCCCCCCTCGGCGGTGTCCTCGAGTGTCCCCGGCCCGCGTGGCGACGATAGCGCGTCGTGATCGTCAAGGTGCAAGCGGCACCGCAGCGTCGCGGCCTGGGCTAGGAAACGGCGTGGCCGTGGTCGTGATGCCGGTGCTCGTGCCGTCGGCGGCGTAGATGTAAGTGCGCGTGCCGTCGCTCGTCAGCTGGTCACGGGCGTCGTACTTGTACGTACTGTTCGCGGGTGTGCAGCCGACGGCGTCGGTGGTGATGCAGGTGCGATTGCCGTCGGCGTCGTAACCGTAGTCCGTGGCCGTCGTGCCGTTGTTCCAGGACGCGATACGGCCGGCCTTGTCGTATGTGTATGTGTTCTTCGCCGCGGCAGTCGGCGAGGCCGTGCCGATCCCGTACGTGTCCTGCTCGATCTCCTCGCTGTCGTTGTTGTACGTGTAGTCGATCGCCGCGACTTGCGCGTTGCTCGCGGTTTTCAGCGTGTCGCTGCTGAGCCGGTGCAGATTGTCGTAGCCGAGGGTGCGGGTGTCGCCGCTCGCACCGTTGTAGTTGATCGAGGCGACCTGGTCCAGGGTGTTGTAGCCGTACGTCGCCGTTGTGTTGGTCAGCGGGTCGGCAACGGTGTACAGGCGGCCGGCGGTGTCGTAGCCGTAGGTCGTTGGCTGGGTGTTTGAGGCGTCGGCGCGGCTGACCATCTGGCCGGCGGCGTTGTACACGAACGTGCTGGCACCTGCAGTGGCGACAGTCGTGAGCAGTTCGCCGCGGTCGTCGTAGGTGAAGTTCTCCGAAGTGAGCGTGGTGCCAGACGCGTTCTGGGTGGCCGCACAGGGGTTGATAGTTGTTGGCGTGGCAGAGCGGTGAGCTATCAACTTGTACCGTGCGCCGTGATGACTGGATTCGGGGTTGTACGTGATAGTCGATCATCGAAGATCATTGTGCGAGGCTTGCGGCGGGTGTCCAGCAATGTTCGGCGTCGAGGTTTTCGGCCCGGGGCCGACGTGGGTCGGCCCCATTCGGAACTTTGTTGTGGTCACGTCCCTCGACAAGACGCCGCGGACGGCCACGGCTGCGCGCCTTCTGTCAGCCGTCTGTTGGACCGCACAAAGTTCCGAACAGGGCCGTGCCTCGCTGATTCAGCGTGTACGCACCCGCCCCTTGGTCGGGAGGCGGAGTCTGGCTCTAAGTCGCCACCAGAGCCTTACGACGCCCGGCGTGTCAGTGGAAAACGTGACGTGCGCCCACGAGTCGGTCGAGGCTTGCGACACCGGGCGGCCCACTGCCTCGGGCCTGACATCAGGCTGAGTGTGGCGCCGCGCCATCTGTTCTCCTAAGCGTTCGGCCCGCAGTTCTCGGTCAACTGGTTGTTGGAGCGCAGGATCGGGCCATACCCGACACCGGTAGCATAGCCCTGCATGACCGGGTAGTAGTCGTAGGTGCCATTGCCCCAGTTGCAGTCGGTCGACCAGCCCCAGTTGGTGAATGCGTTGGTCGTCGGCTGCGAGGTCGTCCAGGCGTTGTAGCCGCGGGGTCCGCTCCACGAGCTGCGCCACATCTGGGTCCGGATGGATTGGACGCCGAACGCTCCGACGCAGGTCTGCGATGTCGTCCACTGGAAGTAGCGGGCACTGGAGCCGCCGCCGAGGAGCTCGACGTCAGAGATGTAGTCCGAACAGCCCGCGGTGACCTGGGGCGACGCCGGCGCGGAGGCGGGGCGGCCCTGTGCGACGTGGTAGGTGAAGGAGTAGTACTTGCCGCCGCTGGTGACGCCCCATTCGGCGACGGTGCCAGCCGGTGCTGACGTGCGCGTGGTGAGCTTTGTCGCGACCGCCGACTTCAGCGGTGACAAGCCGGGAGCGGTGTCGGCGGACGCCGCATGGGCGGACGCACCGAACGCCGGTACCGCAACCAGCGCGGCGAGCGTGGCGCCTGCAAGCCTTGGCTTACGCATTCAATCCCCTGTGAAGCAGGCGGGGAGCTCGACACCCCCCGTGTAAGAGCTATTACATACAAGGTCACGGTATGATCGCAATCGAATATGTCGGCTGCCCGGAGCGGCGCCGATCCCCGGGGTGAGTCATCGGTCCTTCCGCCGGGCGTCGACGGCCCCGGATTCGGGTTCCGCCCCCGCGCAGCACACTCGCGGCGAAACGCGCCCCTGCGCGCCGTGCTCCTGCGTCTTCGAGTCCGCCGTGAGTCAGGGCCTTGGTCTGCACTGGGATGTCTCGGCGTGCGATGATCAGGGCCTCGGAGAGTCGGTGGTCAGAGCACGGACCGACACTTTGACGCGCACCACCGACTTCGCCTGCTTACTATCATCTGTGATCTCAACCCAGGTGACGAACTATCACCTACAGAGCTGCCAGACACGCGCGATGCTGGAGTTCGGCGAGTCGCGGCAGGGCGTCGTGGAGTTGACCGGGCTGTCGGCTACCCAGATAGGCCAGCTGCAACAGCAACACGGCTGACCGCCTGCCGCGCAGCCGACGTCGTAGACAACGTACAGGTAACGACGGTTCGAGTGAGTCAGGTGCCTGCGCCGCAGGCCAGGTGTTTGAGCGCCGCGTCAGCCTGGTGGCGCCGCCGTGCGGCCATCTGCTGGATCAGCCACGGATGCGCATACAAGGCCAGCACCGACTCCAGGCGCTGCTGGCGTGCCGCGTCGTACGCGACCTGGTCCCCGCCCTCGGCCAGTGGGGCGCAGTTCGCATCAGTGTGCCGAAGCATGACGGCTGGCACCGTCGCCGACTGCTGGCTTGCGATTTTGGGCCACGCGAAGCAGAACAATTACCACCAACGAGGCGTTCTTGTTCGCACAAGCGATTCGTTTGCAGGCTTGCTGTCACCGGCCATGGCCACCAGTGGAACTCTGACCTGTGAGAACGTCGCCGCTGATTGTCGAGGTCACGCGCCATGGATCTTGATGCCAACAAGTGTCCTGCCCGGATGAAGTTGGCCAGATTCAGGAGCCGTGACCGGCCTGCGGCTAGATCACGTGGAGCGCGTCGTCGAAGCCGAACGTGCGTGCTCACCGTGCGGAAGCAACGCCCTGGTGCGAGAGCGGCCGGAAACTGCCCTGCCTTTCGCACGCGTCAGCTATTCGGATGATTTCGTCGGTCCCGTCGTGGGTGATCAGCTGCATGAGGCGTGGGAGGTCTTCCGGAGCGCTGGACAACCATGCGTGCATCTCGGCGTGCAGGCTCAGGCCGCGCTCAAGTAGCTCCCGATCCGCGAGGAGCGCGAAGTCGGCGAGAAATTCGACGGCCTCCGAGGATGGCAGCGCGTCACAGGAGGCGATCGCGCGCAGCGTGGCGGTCATCTCCCACTTGGATTGCACAGCGCCGAGCGCTGCCTTGAGCTCCCCGAGAGCGAAGGCGTTTCCGCGTACGCGTACAGCGCGCACGCGCTCGCGCTCGCGCGCAGCACGCCATTTGCCGATCGCGGGGATCGACGCAAGCGCGTAGAGCGAAGCGAGGCACGCGCCGAGCACGGCGGTGTAGATGTACGGCCCCGCAGTGGGACTGATAGCGGTAGAGACAGCCCGGTACCGACGAGCGCGAACAGAATGAGCAGGGGTGGCCCGATCTCCTTCGCGGCCGATCGCACCGAATTGCCCGACAGTCTGGCGCTCGAGCCCTTGGCGGCACGGGCTCGGGTGGTGAGCTCCCGCAGCGCGGGGCCGAGTCTGTGCAGCAGTAGATGGCATACGCCCAGGGGCATCCCGATGGTCAAGGCGCGCACCGGGCCAGCGCAGCCGTGCTCGAGAGGATGGGCCGCCATCATCATCAAGAACATCGGGGCGACCAGCGCCATAATCGCGACCGTTGCCACTCCCGCTGCAGCATTGGACTTGACGAGGATCGAGCCCGCGACCAGGAGGAGGATCATGACAACGACGCGCGCAATGAGTGCCAGGAACGGCACACGCGGTGCAGGGGCCAGGGTGCTCAGTGGGCGCGTGGCGAGAAGGCCGATCGGACGCGTTTCGCGTGGCTGCAGGTGTAGCACGATGGCGATGTTGCGGTACTCCAGCAGCGCGCCCACGGCGGCCACCGTCACCGTCACGGGCCAGTACCTCAGTGTCGCAGTAGTCAGGGCCAGCGGGGTGAGCACCGCGAGCGCGACCGCGAGCGCGGGGATGACGCGCAGGACGCTCAGGGTGTTGGCCGCGCGTGTATCTGAGCGCAGGCGCCCAACGCGGGCACGGACCTGCTCGCGTTGTGTGTAGAGCCGCCCGTCGGATCGGCGAGCCTGCCCGCTGCGCGGTGGGCCA
>CAVQPP010000288.1:0-3327 GCA_963714445.1 uncultured Actinomycetota bacterium | reverse complement strand
CAACAGCGCGGGCGAGGAGATGATCAACCCGCAGCGCGACGTGCCGTTCGGCATTGCCCGGTCCACGGTGCTCAGCGTGGCCCTGTACGCGCTGCCCGTGCTCGGCATCCTGGTCGTGCTGCCGGCCAGTGCCGTCACCAACTTCAGCGGGTTCGCCAGCGCCATCCAGGATGTGTTCACCGTGTACGGCGGGCACGTCAGCGCGGCAGGCGCGGCCACGCTGACCGGCGGCGGGCTGATCCTGGGCGACGCGATGGCGATCCTGTTCATCGTGTGCCTGATCACCTCCGGCGCGACCTGGATCATGGGTTCGGACCGGGCGCTGGCCGTGTCCTGCTACGACGGCTCAGGCCCGCGCTCGCTGGGCGTCATCAACGCCCGGTACGGGACGCCGGTCCGGGTCAATGTGTTCAGCGGCATCGTGGCCAGCGTCGTGGTCGTGCTGGCCCACCAGATCACCAGCGGCAACGCGGCCAAGTACTTCGACGCGGTGCTCGGCGTGACCATCTCCACCACGCTGATCAGCTACCTGCTCATCTACCCGGCGCTGTGGAAGCTGCGCCGCAGCCACCCGGAGACGCCGCGGCCGTTCCGGATGCCGTGGCTACCGGCCGCTGACCATCGTGCTGATGATCCTGGTCGCCATCGCCACCGTGCAGCTCATCGCGCCCGGGCTGGGCAGCTCCTGGTTCGGCAGCGACTTCCGCCCGGAGAGCTGGACGTTCGCCCAGCGGTACACCTACCTGTGGACCGAGCTGATCCCGGTGCTGTCTTCATCGTGATCGGCACGCTGTTCTGGTGGATGGGCCGGCGGACCCGGGCGGAGTCCGCCGACCCAGCGGCGGTTACCGCAGCACCGCCGGAGCAACCGTGATCTTGTCGATGTTGGGTGCGTAGTACGACGGGTTGCCGAACGTGATCGTGTTGGCCCCGGCGTTGAGCTGGACGGTCACTTCGACCGTGTCGAACTGGTCCCAGCTGTAGGTGTTCCGGGCGTAGACCGTCTCGTTCGTGGCCGCCGCTGTGGTCACGGTGAACGCCCGGTCGATCAGGTTGGTGTTGTAGTTGCCGGTGCCTGCCCGGTCGTCGTCGGCGTAGCTGACCATGACCCGGTAGGTGCCGGCGCTGGGGCCTGGACGCTGGTGAACGTCAGCGTGTTGCCGGACCCGTTGCCGATGTAGCCGACGTTGCTGCCGTTGTAGGCGTATTGGTTGCTCTGCACCACGGCCGTGCCGGCCAGCACGTTCTGCGCCGCGGCGGCGCCGTAGCTGGTGGCGTCCGCGGTGTCGGCGGCCGAGTCTGGGGTGACGCTCAGCGCGCCGACGGTGGCGTGGCCAGGTCCTGGCCAGACGTACTGCACCGGGTTGATGCCCGCGTGCAGGTACACCGTGGCGCTGGTGGGCACGCTGCCCAGGCTGGTGCCGTCGGCGGTCAGCCTGAAGCTGCTGGCCGCGCCGGTGCCTTGCAGCCCCAGGTCGTAGTAGCCGTCGTGGGCAGCGTCCACGGTGAACCCGATGCTGCCATGGCTGGGCACGCTGACCACCTGCGGCGCGGCGCAGGCGGTGGTGCATGGGGCGGGTTTCGCACCGCCGGCCAGCTCGGCGTAGGCGGCCGGGTAGCTGGTGGCTGGGCCGGTGACGCCGGGACAGCGGACCGGGCGTAGGTGAGCTGGATGTCGTCCAGCGTGACCTGGCCCTTGGCCGTGCCGATGGACGGGTCGGACACGCCGAACGTGATCGTGTGCGACCCGGCCGTGAGATTCAGGTACATGTCCACGTGCGAGCGGAACAGCCAGTTGAGCGTGGGCGGGTAGCTGACGAACGACCATGGGCCGCCGTCCACCTGCATGATCTGCTGGGACACGTCCTCGGTCTGGTTGCCGTAGTACACGGATAGGTAGTAGCGCCCGGTGCTGGGCACGGTGACGTGGAACGCGACCCGGCTGTCGGCCTGATCGATCGAGCCGACGTCCTGGCCGCCCGCGGTGTAGTAGCCGTTGTAATTGGACTCCGAGCCCTGGCTGTACACGGTGGCGTCGGTCAGCGTGGCGTTGGCCGCCAGGTACTGCTGGGTCGCGGGCGGTGACACGGCTGGCACGTGCGCCGAGCCCGCCGGGGTGACGATGAGCTGGTAGGCGGCGCTCGGGTTCAGCGCGCCCAGCGGCACGTTGACGGTCCCGTTGGTCACCGGGTAGTTGGTCTTCGCGTCGTCGGCCGGGGTGTAGGCCGCGCCGTCGTAACCGGTCCAGCCGATGGACTGCACGGAGACGTGCACCGTCGACCCGAACAGGCCGGGGTTTAGGCCGTGATCGCGACCGTGTCGCTGCCGCCGGATGGGTCGGCCACGATGATCCGGGCCTGCTTCTTGCTGGTATCCAGCGCGGCCAGCCCCTGCAGCGTGTCCACCGTGTCCGGCTGCGGCGGGGTGACCTGGACGGTGTTGCCGGTCAGCGCGCCGTACCAGTCCATCAGCCACCACTGCCCGTTCGGCTCGTCGCCCCGGACTGCGGTGTCGGAGTAGTTGTCCGCGATGTCCCAGAACGGCATGTCCGCGTACACCTTGGTGTTCTCGAACATGGCCAGCCACTGGACCATCTCGCCGGGCACGGACAGGTGGTACCGGTCGGCGTACTCGTCGATGTCGATGGGCAGCGGGCTGATCCCGTCCTGCTTCTCCAGCGTGACCACGCTGGCGTAGTTGGCCGGGTAGTCCTGCAGCGAACTGGGGCTCAGCTCGTGCCAGGTGATCATGTTGGGCAGCACGAGGTTGGCCTTGGCGTAGGCCAGGAAGTCGCCCATCACGGTGGGGTCGTAGTAAGAGGTGTTCGGCCCGGCGATCAGCGCGCCCGGGTCGTCGGCCCGGATCCGGTGATAGACCGTGGCCCAGTCCGACTCGAACTGCGCCATCTGCGAGCTGAATCCGCTGGCCGACGGGTTGAGGTTGTACCAGATGTCGTTGGCTCGTTGAACGGGACGAACACGTACTTGCTGGCGTACGGGCCGCTCTTCACCGCGTCCACGATCGTGTCCACCGTGGTCAGGTAGGCGGGGATGCCGACGTTCTGATACGGCCACTGCGAGTAGTAGTCCTGCATGTAGTCCAGCAGGTACTGGCCGCCGGACCCGAAGAACTCCGGCGCGACCTGGTCGGCGTGCCCGGTGGGATGCTGCGCCGCGTTGCGGCCCTTGCGCGATCGTGCGGACGTGCAGCGGGTCGATCAGGTCGGCGCCGGGCACGCCGTTCTCGCTGAGCCCGTACAGCTCGCCCTGGCGCCGTGGAACACCGGCCCGGTGCGGCTGGCCAGGTTGACCGTGATGGTGGTGGCCG
>CAVQPP010000287.1:0-10969 GCA_963714445.1 uncultured Actinomycetota bacterium | reverse complement strand
TTGTGGCCTGGTTCGTTACGTATTGCTGGATCCTCATGAACTCCGGAATGGCCCGTGCCGGGTCCATCCAGTGCCAGGCCTGCGCACTGGTGACCATGTCTGCGCACTGCCGCCGCAGCGGCAAGGCGGTCGCGCTGCCGCGTACCGGGCGCACGCGGGGCGAGGTGGCGGCCAATTCCGCGATCATCGGACCGGAAAGCTCGATGGCGGTGACCACGGCGCCGCGCTCGGCCAGCTGCCGCGAGGCGATTCCGGTGCCAGCGCCCAGGTCCACGACGTGGGTTCCCGCCAGCGACCGGCCGAACTGACTCGCCAACGTGTCGTAGAGCGCCGCGGGATAGTTGGGCCGGCCGGCAGCGTAGTTCGCCGCTACCGTGTCGAACTTCGAGATCTCGACCACCGCAGTCCCTTCCGCTCCGCTCGACGCGCTAAACGCGTCGTGAGGGACCTTAGCCGATCACCCCGGTCAGCCGACCACCCGGTAGTGGTACTCGTGGTGCGTCGTGAAGCCGAGCGCGTCGTAAAGCGCGATCGCGGGTGCGTTATCCGGCGTGACTTCAAGCAGGACGTCGGTCGCTTCCTGCTCCTCAGCCCACTCCAGCAGAGCGTCCATCACGAGCTTGGCCAACCCGCGACGCCGGGCAGCCGGCGCGGTCTCGACGGCGTTGATGGCGACCCACCGGGCGGAATTCTCATCTGACGATTCACCCTCTGGCGTCGGCAAGATGACGGCGCGTCCGATCGCGAGCGCAGCGCCGCTTTCCCCGTCGTAGACCGTCGCGTACCGCATGGTGTCGCCGGAGCCGAGGATGGCCTTCGTGACCGGCGGCAGGTCGCCGCCGCGATAAAGAGACAGCCAGTCCTCGGTATGCGTATCAGCGAACGACTCCTTGACGCCGATCGGTGCCACACTCATCAGTGTGTCGAGCACGTCCTCAACGCGTGCGATCTGACGCAGTGCCTGCGCCTTCGTCTCGCCGTGTCCGAGTTCGGCGAGCGCGTTGTCGAGTTCTGATCCGACAATCGTTTGAATCAGGGCTGGAAGCCCCCGTTCGGCGTACCAGTCACGCACGGCTGACACCGCGTCGGGCAGCGGCCGCTCGAGCGGTCCGATCGGCCAGGCGGAGTTGGCTCGGTGGGTGAACCCGTCCGAGGCGCGCAAGTGCCAGCCGTCCACGTCGGCGGACTCGGCGAATCCCCATCCCGCGGCGGCTATTGCGAGGAGGGTGTCAGCAGTCGGCGTCTCGGCCATGGTTTCCTTCTCAGGTGGTAATTGGTGGGAAACAATGCCGTGCCGAAGAGTCCCGGTCAAACGCCCACGTTGCGCGGTGTGCACAAGTCGTCACGCGCTCGCACAGGCGTACGTTTTCAGGCCTGTGTTCCAGTCGAATCCGCTTGCGCGAATAACCGATACGGCCGAACGCGATTCAACTCAGCAGGGCTGCTTAGCTCAGAGGGACCCGTTCGACCGCGCCTCGTCCACCATGCCGCACATCGCCCCGTGATCGAAGCCTGTCGGGTCCAGCTGATGCCTGGCGACTTCACGCAGCATCTCGCGCAGCGCCTTCTGCTCGTCCCCGCTGAGCGCGGCCAGCAACTCCGACTCCGCCGCGCTGATCGCGCTCCGCGTCGCGACAAGCTGCCGCGTGCCCGCCTCGGTCGCCCGGATCAGCCTGCTGCGACGGTCGTTCGGGTCGGGCAGCCGCTCGACCAGCCCGGCCTTCTCCAGGTCGTCGACGAGATAGACCATCACGGTGCGGTCGACGCCGAGCTGTTTGGCCAGCTCGGCCTGGTTCTTGGCGCTGCAGTTGGCGGCGCCGAGCAGCGCCTGGAAGCCGCGGTGCCCGTGCGGGAAGTCGGCCACCGCGCGATCCATCGCGCTCACATGCGCGCGGAAAATCCGCGCCAGCAGCCAGCGAAATCGTCCTCGAAACCTGTCGGAATCCCGCGAGGCGACGCCGCATCGGCCGCATCCCCTCGCGCGGCGACTTGCCCCATGTGCGGATCTCCCGTCGCTGAACTCTGGTCCGTACATCCAAGGATACCCGCGATCGGAGACTTGACAAATAGTCTGCGAGCAAGACAGTCTTGATTCAAGACGAGCTGTTCCATAGACTACCTCGGGAGGCCATTCATGGCGCATCTCCTCCACGTCGATTCCTCGGCACTCTCTAGTGGCTCCGTGTCGAAGGAGATCGCCGAAACGTTCCGTCGGACCTGGCAGGAGGCGCATCCGAACGGCACGATCACCTACCGTGACCTGGGGCGTCAGCCGGTACCCGGGATCGGCGAGGCAGGGATCTATGCCGAGTTCGTCGAGCCGGAGCAGCGCACTCCCGAGCAGGCCGCGGCCTACGACCTACGCCACGAACTGGTGGACGAGGTCGTCGCCGCCGATGCCCTTTTGCTCACCGTGCCGATGTACAACTGGGGCGTCCCGTCCACCTTCAAAGCCTGGCTCGACCAGATCATCCTGATGGGATACACCGCGTCGCGGGACGGCAATCCGCCACTGGCTGGCCGGCCGACCACCGTCGTGCTCTCGTACGGCGGCGGCTACGACCCGGGAGCTCCGCGCGAAGGCTGGGACTTCGTGCAGCCGTACCTGGAGACCGTGCTGGGCAAGGCGCTCGGCCTCGACCTGACCATCATCAAGGCGCAGCTGACCCTCGCCGAACGCACTCCCGCGATGGCCGACCTCATCCCTGCGGCCAAGGAGTTACGCGCCGCGGCGCACGCGGCCGCCGAGTCGCACGCCCGCACGCTCGCCAGCAAGTTCGGCGGCTGATCACTTACTGATCGGCGCTTGATGTTTGGCAACTGAAGAGTGACTGATTCAACGGGCGACCGATTCTAAGAGCGACAGTCGCGCGCCCGCCCCGGCTAGGCGCGACCTTGGCACCGATCCAAGGCGTGACCCCGGACCACCAGATCTACTACCTGATCTACTACAGGCCGATCCCACTCGGATCCCGGCCGGCGGTGGTCAAGTCCGCACGTCAAACACGCGGGCCGGGAGCGGGCGCGTTCAGCTCCAACTGCGTGAGCCTGTGCCAGCGCGGATTAAACGCGACCGACACCATGTCGCCGACACGCATGCGGTCCCAAATGGACTCCTTGATGCGGAAGGACCAACCTTCGGGCGACGTCCCGTCATCGACACAGCAGCAGTAGTACGTCTTGGGGTCGCTGTCCTCGCCCCCGCTGCTCCTTTGGTACGTCCACCGCTTCACCACTTGGCCGACGAACTCGGCATGCGTGGGAATCATGGCGGCGCGACGGTTCGCGGGCAGCCAAACGCTGAAGAGGAGCAGGGCGCACAGCGTCAGCGGCGCGATCGATATCAGCGTACCGATACCGCCTTGTATCAAGAGTCGGCCGACCGCAGTAGCCGGGAGGGTGAAGAAAAGGCCGAAGACGCCCAGCATGACGGCGGTCAGCGGCCGCCCCCACGAGGGACCATCCAGCGGCCCCACCTTGATCGTGCGCCAATGACCGCTGTACGACGACCAGACATAGCCATCAGGCAGCGGTGCCGATCCGTGCGCCGCCAACGCCTCCGGCGAGTTAGGCGAGGGCGATGCCCCCGGCGGCAACCGGTCGGCAATCACGGCACCATCGAAGCCACCGCCATGCTGCCGCCACCACTCGGCGGCCTCCTTGCCCTGCTCGGTCAGCTTGGGGCGATCGATCGCGGCCATGATGATCGTAGAAACGACCATCACCCCTACGCCGACGCCAATGCCGGCGCCGACACTCCCGATGACAACCGCAGCCGCGATTGCCGCAGCGATGGAGATCCCAAAGGGAACCACACACGCCACCGCGTTGAGCACTCCGCGCGTGACCAGCCCCGCGTCCCGCGCGTGTATCCGGATCGCTTCACGGAATCGCTTCCACCACGGCGTGTAGTCCTCGCCCTCATTGCTGGTCAGCGCGGACAGCGGGACGTTCGTCGCCGTCCCCATACGTTGCAGGACGCGCTCGAGGGCTAACTGTTCGAACGGCCGCACCTGACCGGGCGCCGGAAGCCGATTGATCCGCACCACCGGCATGCCGGCATCCTCCGGCTCGATCCGCAACCAACCGTCATCGCCCAGGGATAGCAGCGCCCGCGTGAACACCCCGTCGTTCACCTTCGCATCGTTCAGCAAGTACGCCACGATGGCTGGCGGCACCTGTCGCGGGTCTTGCGGAACCAACTGACGCTGGCTCGCTCCCATCTCCCCATCCCCCCGACGAAGCCCATTGGGCAAACGCACATTCGCGTGTGAGCGATGTTCGGCCGTACGCTCCCGCCGGTCAAGCCTGTTGGCCGAGTCTTCGCCCTGACGTACGTTTCAGACAACCCATTCGCGCGGACACCTCCGCCGGGCAACCCGACGAACTAATCGTGTCTAATGATCAGACGTCCGCCACCGAACCGATTCCGGCAGGTGAACGGGTACGGCAATTCATCCATTAGGCCGGGGACAGCGTCACAGTGTTAACTGGATTGTTCCGCGCTGTGCTCGACACTGTGGGCACGTGGGCATCACAGTCACGTCGATACAGTCACAGACGAAGAGCGCCCCGCGCCGCAAGGAGGCTCCATGCATCCGGTCGCCGCCGATCCGTCCGAACAGTCCGCCGGGATCTCGGAGGAGGCCGCGGGAAAGCCCCTACTGGACGCCCCGCAAACGCTCGCCGCGGGGATCTCCATGTGGATCTTCGTCATCGGCCCCATCCTCGGCCTGGCGATCGTCGTCCCGCTCACCTGGGGTTGGGGGCTGACGATGGTGGACGTGGTGATGTTCGTCGTCGGCTACGCGATCTCCGCCTCAGGCATCGCGGTCGGCTACCACCGCCTGTTCACGCACCGCTCGTTCAAGGCGCGCCGCCCCCTGCGCATCGCACTCGCCGTCGCCGGCTCGCTCGCCGTCGAGGGATCACCGGTGCAGTGGGTGGCGAATCACCGCCGTCACCACGCCTTCTCCGACCGGGAGGGCGACCCGCACTCGCCGTGGCGGTACGGCACCAGCTCCTTCGCAATCCTCAAGGGCCTGCTTTATGCGCACATGGGCTGGATGCTGCGTCGACAGCTGAGCAATCGAGCCAGGTTCGCCCCGGACGTCGCCGCCGACCGCGACATGCGCATCGTCGGCTACCTCTTCGGCCCGCTGACCGCGGTCTCCCTGCTCGGCCCGGCGCTGATCGGCGGCCTGGTGACCCACAGCTGGACCGGCGCATTCGCCGGTTTCTTCTGGGCAGGCGTAATCAGGATGGCGTTCTTCCATCACGTCACCTGGTCGGTCAATTCGATCTGTCACGTGGTCGGCAAGCGCCCCTTCGCCAGCCGCGACCGAGCCACCAACTTCTGGCCGCTGGCGATCCTTTCCCTCGGCGAGAGCTGGCACAACGGCCACCACTCCGACCCGAGCGGAGCCCGCCACGGCGTCCTCCCCGGCCAAATCGACGTAGCCGCGCGAATCATCTGGGTCTTCGAACGATTCGGCTGGGTACAAGACGTCCGCTGGCCCCGCCCCGACCGGATGGCCGCCCGACTCCTCCCCGAACCTGACGCAGTCGCCGAGTCCTGACCAGAGCCGTGCCGCACCAACCAATCCGTCACACGTGTGACCGCCGAGACCCGCGCTATCCACGCACCCTCAGCAGCGCACAGCCCGTTCGCTAGACTCCCCGCCATGGCCGAGCCGCAAGACCCGAACTCCGCGCTGGAGATGCGCGCCTCCGACACGGACCGCGAGCTGGTCGCGGACCGGCTACGGGAGGCGGCAGGTCACGGCCGCCTGACAATGGACGAACTCGAAGAGCGGCTAGAACTCGCCTACTCCGCCAGGACCTACGCCGAGCTCGAACCGCTAACCCGCGACCTACCCGCAGCAGGCACGACCGCGCCCCTACCCGTGCCGGCCACAGGAACCGCCCCGGCGAGAGTCGGCGGAAAGCCCGGCCGCAGCTGGTCGATCGCGATCATGTCTGGCTCAACCCGACGCGGACGATGGGTAGTCCCGCGCCGCTACAACGCCTTCGCCTTCTGGGGCGGCGTCGTCATCGACCTACGCGACGCAGGCTTTGCCGAGCAGGAAACGGTCATCCGAGCCAACGCGGTCATGGGCGGCATCGAGATCATCGCCCCACCAGACGTCGACATTCGCGTCGAAGGCATCGGCCTGATGGGCGGCTACGACGACATCACCTCGACCCAGCTCGACCCGCCGCCACACGGCGCCCCGATCGTGCGAGTAACCGGAATCGCGTTCTGGGCTGGGGTATCCGTGCGTCGCAAGGCTCCGAAGAACACCCCGAAGCCCGTCGAAAAGGGCGACACCCGCGGCGAACTCACCGCATAAGCCTCGCCAACACAAGCTCGGGCAGCGTCGTCGCAGCAGGCGATCCATCCGGCGCCAAATGCGCGTACTGAGTAGCACACGAGAAGCCGTCAATCACCAGGATCGCGTCATCAACATCCGAACCGCCTGACGCCCCTGAGCCCACCATCTCTATCTCCGACTCACGTCGGACCGTCGACAACAGCTTCGGCAACCACTGGTCCTCGCCAATCCGACGAGACACCGCCTCGTGCGCCGCACTGAACCCGAACGACCCAGCGAGACCGCAACAACCCCCATCGAGCACCGACACCTCGTACCCCAGGCTCTCCAACAGCCGACGGTCGGCATCCACAGCGCGAATCGCTCGGGCATGGCAATGCGGATGCACGACGACGCGCCGCACCTCGCCAGCCCGCGGAAGCGCGCTCAGAGCACCGCTCCCGACCAGATGCTCCGCCGGCGAACGCGAGAGCGCAGCCAATTTCGCCGCGCGCGGATCGTCGGCCAGCAGCTGAGGCAGCTCGTCCCGGAACGCCGCCAGGCAACTAGGCTCCGGCACAACGATCGGCGTGCCACGCGCGATGTAGACCTCAAGCACATCGAGCAGTTGACGCAGGGTCCTGCGAGCGAGCCCCAACATCCCCGTGTCATAAAGCGGGCGCCCGCAACAGGCCCAATCGGCCGGCACTGCCACTGACTCGCCCGCCGCTTCGAGCACCGTCTTCCAGCCCAGCGCAAGCTCCGGCCGGTACGCATCGGTGAACGTGTCGGGCCAGAGCACAACCGTAGGAGCGTCGAGACGCCCCCGACCCCGTCGCGTCGCCGCTTCCCGCCGCACCGAACGCTCCGCGAACCGCGGCGCAGGGCGACGAGTCGTCATGCCGCCGGCCCGCCTCACCAGAGAGCCGATTCCCGGCGCGCCAAGAACTGCATTGGCCAGCCCCGGCGCCCGCGTAGCCACACGAACGACCCAAGGCACAAATCCGAGGGCGTACATCTCACGCGGCCGCAACCGTCCACGGTAATGGTGGGCAAGGAACTCAGCCTTGTACGTAGCCATGTCCACATGCGTCGGACAGTCGACCGCGCACCCCTTGCACGCCAGGCACAAGTCAAGTGCCTCACGAACATCCTCGTTGCGCCACGAAGCGTCAGTGACCTCGCCCTGGAACAGCTCGACGAGAAGCTTCGCCCGACCCCGGGTGGAGTGCCGCTCATCACGAGTCGCACGAAAGGACGGGCACATAACACCCACGTCATCGCGACGGCAGCGCCCCACGCCAACGCAACGCTCTGCGGCGTGCTGCATTGAACCCGCGTCGTCCGCGAATGGAAAATACGCCGGAACCAGAGCACTGGCTCGGTAACCGGGCCCAAAGCGAAGATTCGCATCCAGCGGATACGGATCCACCACCTTCCCGGGATTCATCCGCCCGCGCGGATCGAACACCGTCTTGACCTGACGAAACGCATCCACCAACTCGGGTCCGTACACCCGCTCCAGCAGCTCACCACGCGACTGACCATCGCCGTGCTCCCCCGAGATCGACCCCCCAAGCGACGCGACGACATCAGCAGCCCGCTCGACGTACGCCCGATACGTCCGCAGCCCGGCTTCTGTCCGCAGATCGAAGTTATTCCGAGTGTGAACGCAGCCTTGCCCAAAATGGCCATACCAGGCGCCGTCGTACCCGAACTCCGACCAGAGCTCCGAGATCGCGCGCAAGTAAGCACCCAGACGCTCCGGCGGAACCGCCGCGTCCTCCCAGCCTTCCAAGTTATGCGCGCCATCGCTACGAAGCGCTGTCGCGCCCAGAGCCGACTCCCGGATCGCCCAAGCACCACGCTGCTCAGCCGGATCGTCGATCCGCCGCCAGCCCCTCACGCTCGAGCTCGTCGACACGTCGCCACCCGCCCTCAAAGACGCCGCAACGAACCGCGCAGCCCGGTCATCAACCTCCGCCGAACCATCCCCACCGATCTCGGCCAGCAACCACCCCCCAGAGCGATCCCGCACAGCCTCATCAAGTCCGGGCAACAAGCCAAGATGCTCCGTATTCAGCCGCCGATCCAGCATCTGCCGCACCAAGGTGACGTCGAAGCCCTCAAGTCCGATCAGCCCTTCCGGCAGCGCGCGAAGCACCTCCGGCACCGCATCCGCCGCCTCGAACACGTCGGAATAAGCGAGCACCACCAACCGCCGATGCGCCGGACTCGGGATCAGCCGCACGACCGCCTCAGTGACCAGTACACAAGTCGACTCAGTCCCGACCAGTAGCCGCGCCACATGCGTCGGCCGACCCGGCACGATCTCGTCGAGATTGAAGCCCGACACGCGACGCGGGATGTCAGGAAAGCGCTGACCAACCAACTCGGCAGCACGACGCCCGATCTCCCGCAACGACGCCACCGCCCCGGCCTCAGGCGCCTGCTGCTTGACCAGCGCCGCGTACTGCTCGTCGTCGTAGGACCCGAACTCGTACTGTGCCCCGCCGTAAGTCACGACGCGCAGCCGCTCGACGTTGTCGACCGTTCTGCCCGCGAATTGGGTGTGCGTGCCGCAGGAGTTGTTGCCGATCATGCCGCCGAGCGTGCACCACGCATGCGTGGACGGATCGGGGCCAAAGGTCAGCCCATGCCGCTCGGCCGCGCGGCGCAGATCGTCGAGCACGACACCCGGCTGAACGCGGGCCGTGCGTGCGACGGGATCGATCTCCAGGATCGCGTCCATGTGTCGGCTGAAGTCGACGACGATCGCCTCGTTGCAGCCCTGTCCGGCCAGAGACGTCCCGCCGCCGCGACCGAGTACGGGCACGTCGAAGTCGGCGCAGACAGAAAGGGTGCTGACGACGTCCGCCTCATCGCGCGGGAACACGACGCCGATTGGGATCTGCCGGTAGTTGGAGGAGTCGGTGGCATAGACAGCGCGCGTCCCAGCCCCGAACTCGACCTCGCCGCGCAAGGCCCGCCGCAACGCCGACTCCAGCGACCCGGCCGGCACATGTCGCTGCGAGCTGAGCCGCGCAGAGGTCTGCGACTTAGATTGCGCGGGGGAGTGCGGCGTGGGCCGCCCCGATCCGCGCCCCGCCGAGCGCTCAGGCACGCCGAAACCGGCCGCGCGCCCACGTGGGCTGGCGCGTGACTCATGGCACGTCGCGACTGGCCGGGCGCTTACCTGCGTCGGGCTCTGGAACGTGTGGGCCGGCCGGGTGCTTGCCCGCGTCGGGCTCGGGCACGCCGATTCCAGCCGAGTGCTCGGGGACGCCGCGCTCAGCTGCGCTCGACTCAGCCGCCTCGGACCCAGTCACACCGTCCTCGGGCGTACGGTCCTCGGGCATGCCGACCTCCGGCGAATCCTCCTCTGGCATACCGTCCTCCGGCGTGCCGGGTTCACGCATGCCGGACCGCCCACAGCGCAGCCTGCGTCCGGTCCGCCACCCCCAACTTCATCAGCACACTCGAGACGTGCGTCTTCACCGTCTTCTCCGAGACCGTCAGCGCCTTCGCGATCTCCCGATTGGAGCGCCCGCGCGCGATGAGATTCAACACCTCACGTTCCCGCGCCGTCAGCTGCGGATCGGAGTCGCCGCCAGCGCCCTGTCCCGCATCCGCGCTCAGCAACGCCGCCGCGACCTCCGGACCCAGCAGCACGTGTCCAGCCGCCACCGCCCGAATCGCCGCCGCCAACGCCGACGGCTCGACCTCCTTGGAAACGTAGCCGCGTGCGCCCGCCCGGATCGCCGGCACCACGGCGCGATGCTCACCAAAGCTCGTGACGATCAATACCTTGCTCTCGACCTCGTCCGCTGCCATCAGCTCGATCGCGGCCACGCCATCGGTGCCGGGCATCACCAGGTCCAGCAGCACCACGTCAGGGTTCAGCTCCTTCGCGAGCCGCGCGGCCTCGGCCCCGTCGCCCGCCTCGCCGACGACTTCGATATCCGGCTGCACCTCTAGGAAGACGCGCAATCCCTGCCGCACCATCGGGTGATCATCGGCGATCAACACGCTGATCTTGCCAGACGTGCCGACTCGTCCGACGCTGTCGCTGTTCGTCGCCATCGCTCCAGTAGGCACGTCACGCTGGTCGTCCACCGGGCACCTCCAAACGTACCGTCGTACCCTGACCAGGCGTCGACGTCACCTGCACACGCCCGCCCACCGAGTCGGCCCTCTCGCGCATCGACACCAGGCCCAGACCTCGCTCCGCGGAACCCGTCGCTACGTCGAACCCTGATCCATCATCAACCACCGTCAGAACCGCTCCGCCGCGCGGCAGTGGGCCGAGCGACAGCTCGATGCGCTTGGCCTCCGCGTGTCGCAGGGCGTTGTGCAACGCCTCCTGAGCGACGCGCAGCACAACCTGCTCATGTGCTGGCGGCAGGGCACTGATTGGCTGCTCCTGGAAGGTCACGTGCGGGCCGCCGCGCGTCTGGTGCGCCCGGTCGATCACGTCGATCTGCTTGCGCATCGCCTGAGCCAAGCCGTCCTCGTCCAACTCCGCCGGACGCAGCTCGCCGACAGCCACGCGCAGCTCTTCGGCCGCCTCGCCAGCCAGCGCCGAGACCTGCCCGAGGTGCGCACGCGCCCGCTGCGGATCGGCTTCTACCAAGCCACCCGCCGCCTCGGCGGTC
>CAVQPP010000286.1:0-6609 GCA_963714445.1 uncultured Actinomycetota bacterium | reverse complement strand
CTGTCAGCCTGGTTTCATTTCGTGTTGCTCTGACGACCAGGCGCGGCGAGTGGTTGGCGTGGGCGTGTGGGGTGCGTAGGCGGTCGGGGCGGATAGGGCGCGGATTACGCAGTACGCGCCTAAGGTCATCAGCAGCGTGAGTAGGGCATCGGGGTTGTTGAAGCGGAACATCAGGGCTGCGACAGGGGTGACCGCTAGGACGGCGCCTGCGATCAAGCCGGCGGCGTAGCCCGAGCTGCGACGTACGGCTGCGTATAGGACGCCGACTGCCGCGACGCCCTCTAGCGCTTGCGGCAGCAGGATGGCGAAGGAGTTCACACCGAGCACGCGTGCGGACAGGTCCATCAGCCACAGCGCTGCCGGTGGCTTGTCTACGGTGATGAAGTTCGACGCGTCGGAGGAGCCGAAGAAGAACGCCTTCCAGCTCGTCGCGCCGGCTTGCACGGCGGCCGAGTAGAACGAGTTGGCCCAGCCGGAGATCGACAGGTTCCAGAGGTAGAGCGCGGCGGTGACGGCTAGCAGGCCTAGCAGCGCCCTTCGTACCCACGCCGGGTCGCCTTCGGGGCCGCGCCACAGCCGCCGGATACGGCCACGGACGCTGCGGTCGGGCGGGGACGGCGGCGAGTGGCCGGGACCGGAGACGTCCGGGCCCGGGATGGCAGTCGTGCTCTGATCCTGGGTCGCTGTCATGCCGCTACGCTCCCCGGGTGGATGAGTCGCCGATGAGAGGGGCGTGGGATGAAGATACGAAGTAGCTCGGTGGCTCGCCGACTCGGTCAGGCGCGCTGATGCGCTGATGCGCGCGCTCGAAGGCGTCGCTCGAACTGGGCAACTCGGCTTACTTCATGATTGCCTGACTTCGCATGCGATCATGGCGCGGTCGGGCGCAGCCTGCCCATTCGACGATGCGTAAAACCATCCGGCCGCGTGAAACTTTCATGCCGAGTTGGCTGGTAGCGCGGGTACGGCGCACGGCTTTATCGCATTAGCGCGCCCGCCTGCGACGTGTGAACCTTTCGCTTCCATGCTCGTCGACCTGGTGGTTACGTGGGATACCCAATGGGGAAGGCGTGATGCGTTGTCCGAATCGTTACCGGGTTGATCCGTGGGTGAACCTGGACGCGGTAACTAAAGCAAGGTTGCATCTCACATGTCATTTCTCGGGATGAGTCAACGACTTTCCTGGGAGAGCACGCTTTCAGCGAGTCAGGGATCGAGGACGCTGATGTTCACACCCTCTGGCAGACGGGGACGCACCACCCGGCTCCGTGACGACTTCGGGCGCTCGGAAGGGTCGCGCTCACATCGCAGACGCCGCCGCGCGTTGGCCGCGGCGGCCGCGGCCGCTTCCGCCTCGCTGCTCGCGGCCGCGTGCAGTAGCAGCAGCTCGAACAACGCCGCCGCGACGCCGACCCTCACCGGGGACTGCGCGCAGTACCAGGCTTACGCGGGCCACTCGGGCACCACGGTGTCGATGTTCGCGTCGATCATCAGCCCCGAGTCGGACTCGCTGCAGAAGTCCTGGGCGCAGTTCTCCTCGTGTACCGGGATCAAGATCTCCTACGAGGGCTCGAACGACTTCGAGTCGCAGCTCGGCGTGCGCGTCTCCGGCGGCAACGCACCGGACCTGGCGATCATCCCGCAGCCCGGCCTGCTCGCGCAGATGGTCAAGACGCACAAGGTGGCCAAGCCGCCGGCGCAGACCGTCAGCAACGAGGACGCCTGGGCGCCGATCTGGAAGCAGTACGCCACGGTCAACGGCACCTTCTACGCCGCGCCGATGAGCGCGAACATGAAGTCGCTGGTCTGGTACTCCCCCAAGGCGTTCAAGGCGGCCGGCTACACGGTGCCGACCACCTGGGCCGACCTGATGTCGCTGTCGGCGAAGATCGCCGCCTCGGGCAAGGGCAAGCCGTGGTGCGGCGGCATCGGCTCGGGCACCGCGACCGGCTGGCCGGCCACCGACTGGCTGGAGGAGGTCGTGCTGCGCCAGGGCGGCGGCAGCCTGTACGACGACTGGGTCAGCCACAAGGTGAAGTTCGCCGACCCGCAGATCCAGTCCGCGATGCAGACCGTCGCCAACTGGATGCAGAACCCGGCGTGGGTCAACGGCGGCTTCGGCGCGGTCAAGACCATCGCCACCACCACCTTCCAGGACGCCGGAAAGCCGATCCTCAACGGCCAGTGCTGGATGCTGCAGCAGGCCTCGTTCTACGAGGCGCAGTGGCCGACCGGCACGAAGGTCGCCCCGGACGGTGACGCGTTCGCGTTCTACCTGCCGGCGATCAGCCCCTCGGTGCCGACCCCGGTCGAGGGCGGCGGCGAGTTCGTGACCGCGTTCTCCTCGCGTCCCGAGGTGCAGGCGGTGCAGAACTACCTGTCCACGTCGGCCTGGGCCGACTCGCGGATCAAGGTCGCGCCGGGCTGGGTCTCCGCCAACCAGAAGGTTGACCAGACCCTGTACACCGACCCGATCGACCAGCTCTCAGCGAAGTACCTGACCGACCCGAACTCGACCTTCCGGTTCGACGCCTCCGACCTGATGCCGGCCGCGGTCGGCTCCGGGGAGGAGTGGAAGGCGATGACCGCCTGGTTCGGCCAGGGCTGGTCGGTCTCGCAGACGGCGTCCGACATCGACGGCGCGTGGCCAAGCTCGTGACCTACGCTCCTGATTCATCCGGCCTCCGCTTCACCGCGGAGGCCGGATGATTTCCCTCGCGCCCACGCCGCACATCCTCGCCAGCACGGCGAGCGACGCGGCGTCGAAGCTCGGCCAGACGCTGGAGGCCGTGGCGGTCTTCTTCGGCGTCGGACTGATCATCTTCTACGCGGCCGGCCGGGCGACCGGGCGGTTGCAGCGCCCGCTCACCATCGCGCTGCTGCTCGGCCCTGCGCTGATCCTGGTCGCCGTCGGGCTGGTGGTCCCGGCGATCCGCACGATCTACCTGAGCTTCTACAGCGACGACTCGACGATCGGCGTCGGCGGGAAGAACTACAGCTGGGCCTTCACCAACGGCTCGACCCAGCAGGCGCTGCTCAACACGCTGCTGTGGATCGTCATCGCGCCGTTCCTGGCCACCGGACTCGGCCTGCTGCTGGCGATGCTGGTCGACCGGATGAAGCGGCAGTCGCTGTACAAGTCGCTGATCTTCATGCCGATGGCGATCTCGTTCGTCGGCGCGTCGATCATCTGGAAGTTCGTGTACGACTACCGCGACCCCAAGCAGCCGCAGACCGGCCTGCTCAGCGAGATCGTGATGAAGCTGGGCTGGCACAACCCGCCGGACTGGATCCTGAGCCATCCGCTGAACAACTTCCTGCTGATGGTCATCATGGTCTGGTCGCAGACCGGATTCGCGATGGTGGTGCTGTCGGCCGCGATCAAGGCGATCCCGGAGGACATCATCGACGCGGCGAAGGTCGACGGCGCGCGCGGCTTCGTGATGGCCACCCGGGTGACTCTTCCGATGATCCGCACGACCCTGATCGTGGTGCTGACCACGGTCATGATCATCACGCTCAAGCTGTTCGACATCATCCGCACGATGACCGGCGGCAACTTCGGTACTCAGGTCCTGGCGAACGAGATGTTCTCGCAGACCTTCGTCAACTTCGACAACGGCAAGGGCAGCGCGCTGGCCGTCATCCTGTTCGCCGGAGTGCTGCCGCTGGTGGCCTACAACATCGTCCTGCTGCGACGGGAGAGGCAGATCCGGTGAGTACGCCCGCCGAAGTGGTTTCCCCGGTCGCGACCAGCCCCGGACCGGCGGCGAAGGCGGTGCGCCGCTCCTTCTCCTCGCCGCTGGCCTCGCTGCTGGTGATCGTGTTGACGCTGCTGTGGACGGTGCCGACCTTCGGCCTGTTCGCGGCCTCGTTCCGGCCCTCGGGCAAGTCGGCCACCTCCGGGTGGTGGACGATCTTCGCCCATCCGCAGCTGACGCTGTCCAACTACGACACGGTGCTCTTCCAGAGCGCCAGCTTCGGCGGCACGACCGGGATCATGCCGTACCTGGTCAACTCGCTGGCCATCGTCATCCCGGCCACGCTCTTCCCGCTGGCCATCGCGGCGATGGCGGCGTACGTGCTGGCCTGGGTGCCGTTCAGGGGCAGCAACGCGCTGTTCTTCTTCATCTTCGCGCTGCAGATCATCCCGCTGCAGATGTCGCTGATCCCGCTGCTGCAGCTGTTCTCCGGCGGGGCGCACATCGGCACCGTGGCACTGATCCCGGCGCTGAACGTGAGTGGAACGTACGTGTCGCTGTGGACCGCGCACACCATGTTCGCGTTGCCGCTGGCGATCTACCTGCTGCACAACTTCATCGCGCAACTGCCGCGGGACCTGATCGAGGCGGGACTGGTTGACGGAGCGTCACACTTCCGGGTGTTCCGTCAGATCGTCCTGCCGCTGGCGACCCCGGCGCTGGCCGCGTTCGCCATCTTCCAGTTCCTGTGGGTCTGGAACGACCTGCTGGTCGGCCTGACCTTCGCGGGAGGCACCCCGCAGGTCGCACCGCTCACCGTGCGACTGGCGCAGATGACCGGTTCGTTCGGCGGCCGGTGGGAACTGCTGACGGCGGGCGCCTTCGTCGCCATCATCGTCCCGCTGGCGGTCTTCTTCTCGCTGCAGCGATACTTCGTTCGCGGCCTGCTGGCCGGGTCGGTGAAGGGGTAGAAGGGGTAGCGAGGCAGCCGGAATGCTCACGGGAAGACTGGTAGGCGAAAGTCTCAAGCCGGGGTCCAAGCTCGACGGCTTGCCGCTGCGGCTGCACTCGGTGGCCAGCATCGAGATCGCGGCGCACGCGGCCGCGCAGCCGTCGCGCTGGACCCTGCTGGACTTCGAGGCGGACGACGAGGCGGCGGCGGACCTGGCCGCCGCGCTCGCCCAATGCCTCGACCCGGGCCCGTGGTACGCCAGCTTCAGCACGGCCGACGAGGCGTACGTGGTCTTCGCCGACCGGGTCTTCCGCTATCGGCGCGGGGACCGCTCGGGCCGCGCACGTGCGGCGCAATACGCGCTCGCCGTGGGCGTGCCCGAGCTGCAGCTGGTCTGGAGCGACTGAAGCGGCGACTGAAGCGGCTGTCAGCAGCACTCGGTAAATTCGGGGCAACGCACCAACGCTCACCCCAGGAGCCGAGCCATGCCCAAGTCCGTCGCCGAGAAGCTGCTGATCAAACCGAACACGACGCTCTGGGCGTCACACGCCGACCGCATCGCCCTAATCGGACCGCTACCCGACGGCGTGGACACGGTCGGCAGCCCGGACGAGGCGACGACCGCGATCGTCTTCGCCGACAGCGCCGTGGACGTGCGCGAGATCCTCACCGCGCACAAGGACCAGATCGCCGCCCCGACAGTCTTCTGGGTCGCGTATCCGAAGGCGAACAAGGCCGACATCAACCGCGACACCCTCTGGCCGCTCCTCGGCGACTTCGGCATGCGCCCGATCAGCCAGGTAGCGGTCGACGACACGTGGTCCGCGCTCCGCTTCCGTCCGGTCAAAGAGGGCGAAGAACGCTTCACCGGCGGCGGCGCCAAATAGCCCGTCCCCGTCCTGACACCCCTCAAGCAATGAGGAGGTGGCGAATGTGTTCCCCGGCCTCGGCGCGGGCCGTCTCGGACAGTCCGTCGTCGGTCACCCACGTGTCCACGGCGTTCAGCGGCGCGAACGTCGACAGGCCCGCCAGCCCCCACTTGCTGTGGTCGGCGACGGCCACGACCCGGCGCGCAGCCGCGATCAGCGCCCGGTTCGTCTCGGCCTCGGCCAGGTTCGGCGTCGACAGCCCCGCGCCGATCGAAATCCCGTGGCAGCCCACGAACGCCATGTCAAAGTTCAGCGATCGGATCGCCTGATCCGCGACCGGACCGACCAACGCGTCGGACGGCGTACGCATCCCGCCAGTGAGTACCACCGTCGCACCGTGCCGAGCACCCGGCGGCCGCAGCCGCTGCGCGAACAAGTCCGCGATCCTTATCGAATTGGTGACCACGGTCAGGTCCGACACGTCGGTCAGCCGCCGCGCCAGCGCGTAAGTCGTCGTCCCCGCAGACAGCGCGACAGCCCCACCGCGCGGCACCAACGCCGCCGCGGCCTCCGCGATCGCTTCCTTCGCGGCGGTCTCCAAGGTCCGTTTCGCCTCGAACCCGGGCTCATGCGCGCTGGACTCGCCGAGCGCGACCGCGCCGCCGTGCACCTTCTCCAACAGCCCGTCACGCGCCAGCGCGTCCAGGTCCCGGCGAACCGTCATGTCCGAGACGCCGAAGCGCAGCACCAGGTCGGTCACCCGCACACCGCCGCGGGCGCGCACCTCGGCCGCGATGGCCGCCCGGCGCTGCTCGGCCAGCAGCCCCCGGCCGTCGTCGGTCTCGACCTGCGCCATCGAAGCTCCTTCTCGAGTACCGGCACCCGCGCCCTGCGGGTCGGCCGGCCGATCGTGTCGCCGCTCGCGGTGTTTTCGACAGCGTTCGCGGCTGTCGTGTTGCGCTGTGCCCGATGCGACTCGCCCATTGTGGCACTGCGCGCTGCCCGGGGCATCGTGCACAAGCCGCCGCACCTGCTTCATGAGCAGTTTTTTCAACGTTCGAAACCATGCTAGCCCTTGTGAGTTGTC
>CAVQPP010000285.1:0-15655 GCA_963714445.1 uncultured Actinomycetota bacterium | reverse complement strand
CTCCCGCGCCGAGCCGACCAGCAGCGCGCCGACGTCGCGCACCAGCTTCGCCGCGAGCGCGAGCAGCCAGTGCGCCGAGAGGCGGTCGGGCGAGCGGGCCGGATCGGGCTGCACCGCGGCGAGCGCGACCGGCGAGATCACGTAGGACGCGGCGGTGGCACGAAGCACCCGCTCGGTCATGTTGCCCTTGCGCCGCTCCTCGATGAGTTCGACCAGTCCGTGCCGCTCCAGTTCGCGCAGGTGGTAGTTCACCTTCTGCCGTGGCAACCGAGCCTGGCGGCCAGCGCGGTCGCCGAGCCCGGCTCGGCGAGCTCCGCCAGCAGCCGTGCGCGCACCGGATCCAGCGAGGCCTCCGCGGCCGCCGGATCCTCGATCACCGTCACTTCGAACATGGCTCCATCCTCCAGCCGACGATTCATATTGTCAAGACAAAAAAAGTTGTCGGTGAAAGGTGCGCGTGAACAGCACACATGAATGGCAGTGGACACGAAGCGGCCGGACCTCCCCCGAGAGCTGGGGAGGTCCGGGCCTCGTGCCGCATCAGACGAGCTGCATCACGCGGACACCATTGGTTGACGGATCGCGGTTCACACGATCACCCGCCGGACTGGAATTCCACTGCCTGCTGGTAAGTGGGGCGGTCCTGCCAGCTGATCGGCGAGTCGGTGATGCCGCCTAGCGGGCTTTGGATGATCGAGTCCGCGCACCACTGGTCGCCGGCCGAGCAGGTGGAGTCGCCGGGGTAGACCGTGCTGGCCGACTCGCCGCTCGCCTGGGTCAGCGAGCTGAGCAGGGCACTGCGACACGCGGACAGGCTACCGCCGCCGCAGTACTGGACCGGGATCGGGGCGGTCACGCTCTGCCCGAGCACCGATCGCAGGTCCTTGCTGACGTAGCCCCACCAGCCGAACTGGAACGACGAGCCCTTGTGCGGCTGCGCCTGGCTGTCCGAAACGACACCACCGGCCGTGAGTTGCTGGCCGCCGGACGGGGACTCGTTCGGCTGGATCGCGCCGATGAGTGCGTCGAACAGGTTGTTGCCCATGCCGGACTGGAACTCGGCTTGCAGGAGCAGCGGCCACCAGGCGTCGAACAGCTGGATTGCTGCCGAGTTCTGGAAGCTCTTCGAGCCTGCCGAGGTCTGGCTCAGCGTGGAGCCGGCGTTCATCCATGTGGTCAGTTCGGCGACCAGCTTCTGCTGGTTCGGATCGGTGACCGGCGCGCTGTTGATCACCTGGAGCAGCAGCGGCAGCACCTCCTTGCCGCGCAGGTCGGTCAGCGCCGCCTTCTCCATCGTCTGGATGAGAGCTGTCCGGGTGAACTTCGCCCCGGTCGCCAGGTACGACTTGACGCCCTGGTCGAGCAGGTCCGCGCGTTGCACCGGGCCGAAGCTGAAGTTGCCGTCGGCGGCGCTGTAGTCGAAGGCCTGCTTGTTGTTCCAGCTGACGTAGTAGTCCTGGTCGACCGATTGCGGATGCGCCGACGGCGGCGTGTCCGCGGAGGTGTTGGTGTTTGCGTTCCAGGCCTGCCATTCGTCGGCCGGCGTGGCCAGGATCGGCAGGTTCGGATCGGTGCCAGCGGCGCGCACCGGGTTCACGCCCGAGTTGAAGTACGCGACGTGCGACGAGTTCACGTAGAACCAGTTGAAGTCGTACGCGACTTTGGACGCGGCGCTCTGGAAGCCCGCGGCCGTGGCCATCACGCTCGGATCGTTGAACATCTGGAAGCCGATCGCCGAATCGGCCTCGTGCATGTAGGTGGAGCGCAGCAGGGTGTACGCGACGGGGACGCCGCCGAGTGTGCCGGTGTAGTCGACGAGCCCGTACTTGGTTCGGTACATGACGAGGTCGTATGAGCCTGCTGCGGTGCTATCGGCGACCGTTGGGCTCCACGAGTCGTGCGCTACCAGCTTGTCCATCGGCGTGCAGGTGCCGTGGAACATGTACGAGGTCGAACTCGTCGTCGCCGGGGAGCCGTCGGCGTTGCAGAGGGTGACCGCGAACGTGTCGGTGGTGTCCTGTTCGGACGAGGTCGCGCTCCACGAATAGCTTGGGCCGCGGCCGATCTGGACGTAGAAGTTGAGGCCAGCGAACGCGATGCCACGCGCGCTGATACCCGGTCCTTCGACCTCTTCGAGCATGAGCAGCTGCGGCGCGAAGTAGCCGGTCTGCGGGCCGAAGACGGCGTCCGGGTGACCAGAGGCGGTGTCCGCGCCCGAGATCACCAGTGCGTTGGACATGCCGGGGTGCTGCTGGCCGGGTGCCGGCATGTCCATGCCGGGCAGCGCGCCTTGGTTGTTGACGCCGTTGAGCGCGCTTGCCTTGCCACGCAGCGACGAGGGCAGCTTCGCGGCTAGCTTGGCGTCGGCAGACTTGACGGCGGCGTTCGTCGCGGCGCTGGTAGCGGCCTTCGCGTTTGCGGTCGCGCTCTTCGCGGCGGAGGACGAGGCGGCCGAGCCGGTGGCGTTCTGCACGATGTTGACGCCTGAGACGCTGCCCGGGTCGGGCATCGCCACGCCGGTCGTCGTGGCGGAGGTCTCGCCGTAGGGGAAGCTTTGGCCGTTGTGCAGGGTGAGCGTGGTCGACGGGTCGTTCTGCTCACGCAGCGCGGCCCAGACCGCGTCGCCCTGGGCGACTCCGTACTGCGCCTCGGCGGCTTCCTTCACCAGCGCCGACTGCATCTCCGAGCCGCCGCCGCCGCCGAACAGGCCGCCGATGACCGCGGAGATCGCGACCAGGTCGGCCTCGTCGAACGGGGACATCGACTTTCCGGTCAGGTCGTACTCGCCGGGGAAGTCGTTGCCCGCGGTGACCACGTTGATGTAGTCGTTGACGCCGGCCAGGAAGTTGTCGACATCCTGCTTGAGCTGCGCGCCGCGCGGGCCGGACGCGGCGAGCGTGGTGATCTGCGACTGCAGGTCCGCCTCGGTGTAGGGGGCGGTGCGCCACAGGTTCTGCTCCAGCGTGCGGTTGCCGGGAGCGCCGCCGGCGAAGCCGGTCAGCTCGGCGCGTCCGACGTGCCGGAACAGGTCCATCAGCCACAGGCGGTCCTCGGCGCCGGCGTATCCGGCCCCGAACTCGGTTTCCGCGCGGGTGTTGCCGTAGATGTGCGGGACGCCGGTGGCCTTGTCGCGCAGGATCGTGACGCCCGTCTCAGGCGCCTCGGTGCGCTCGACGCCGGACGGGGTGCCGAGCGAGGCGTCGTTGTAGAAGTTGTTGATCTGAGAGGTGGTCAGCCCGGTGTACGCGGTGGAGATCGAGTCGTACTTCGAGAGCTGATCGTTGTTGTGCGAGGGACGGACACCCAGCAGCTTGAACAGCAGGATGTCCGCGAGTGTCTCGGCTCCGTTCTCCCCTGGCGGGAGGATGTCGGAGCACTGACCCGCGCAGAAGTCGGCGGGCGAGGCTGTTGTCGCGGAGAGGCGGTGCGACGGGGCCGCCTGGGCTTGGCCTGCGGCCGCGGAAATGACGAGCGCCGCCACTGCGGCGGCGAGCGTAAGGGTATGGGGACGTGATCGGCGCACGATGACGCTCCTGGGGGTACACAACGCTGTGTGAGGAGAGCCTTGCGCCTCGTCAACCTACTCGCGGGTAGGGTCAAGAGTCAGTCAGGGGCCTGCCAAGAGTCTACCAAAACATGAAGATCTTTCAGATTAGCGGCGAACGCGACGTGAGTGAAGATCGAACCCAGTGTCATCGACGATTGGACGCGGCGATCGCGGACAGCTATCGGAACTCACTCAGAGTTCTAATTGGATGATCGAATGCGGCGATCGGGCGCCCGAAGGGACGCGGCGTGCGGCACCGTTGCACGCAGAGTGAACGTAAAAGTGCACGTGAGAGGCACGTCGCGCAGTGTTGGCGCCCGGTTCCGCCTCGTAACGCAGCCCTGCGGGACCTGTGGGGGTGAGGCCCGTGGGGACAGGACTGCGCTCGTTCGACGGAACCGGGGCTGGGATCTTTTGCTCGACTTGCTCAGTACGACTTGCTTGGCACTGCTTGCTTACTCGCGCTGTTCCAGCTGATCGGCACCGATCGAGCTAAACAGTGCTCTTACTGTCTCTACCGGTAAGGCTTGTATTGCTGATGCTGTCTGTGATATCTGTATCACTGTCTGTGGTGCTAGCAATGCGTATGTAGCAGGGTGCAGGGTGCGTCAGGAAAGCAGGAAGTCGGCGCGGCCGTCCTTGGCCGCCTCGATGAACGCTTCCATCTCCGACACGGTGTAGACCAGCGCCGGCCCGTCCGGGTCGGTGGACTGGCGCAGCGCGATCCTGCCGTCCTGGAGCTTGAGGACCTCGAGGCAGTTGCCTCCGTTCCCTCCGCTCCATGGCTTCATCCAACCGTGCGGACCCAGGTGGGTCGCCGGCATTCCGTTGTATATGTCGTTCATCCGTTAGATCTCCTTGCGAATACCACTGAGATACGCCTCAGTGGATGGTGCGGGTGCGGCTTGTGCGCACATCCGGTCCAGAGCCTCCAGGTAGACCGAAACGTCGTCCCGGTCGTCAATGTAGACGGCGCCGGTCAGCGATTCGCTGTAGACGATGTCCGGCAGTTCCTGGAAGCGGAACCGGAAGATACAGAACGGCCCGTACATGGCAGGGTGCGGGCCTGCGGCGAATGGCATCACCTGGAGGGTCACGTTGGGCAGTTGGCAGGCCTCGATGAGCTGGTCCACCTGCTTGCGCAGCACCTTGGAGTCCGCGGCGCGGCGGAAGACCGTCTCGTCCATCACGCCCCAGAAGCGCGGCGCGTCCTTACGCGTGAGCAGCGTCTGCCGCTCGACGCGCAAGTCCACCAGGCGGTCGATCTCCGCCTCGGGAGCGTGCGGTAGGCCTGCCCGCAGCACGGTGCGGGCGTAGTCGGGGGTCTGCAGGAGTCCGTGTACGTAGTGCGGTTCGTACGCGCGGATCAACGCTGCCTCGACCTCAAGGCTGACGTGCGCGCTGAACCAGTCAGGCAGCACGTCGCGGTAGCGGTGCCACCAGCCGGGCTGGTTGGCCTCGCGCACCAGGTTGAGGAAGGCGTCGATCTCGCCGGGCTCGGTCACGCCGTAGGTGCGCAGCAACCGGTCCACGTACAGGATCTTCAGGCTCACCTCGGCTTTCTCCATGCGGCGGATGGTGGAGTGGGTGACGTCGAGCGCCGCTCCCGCTTCCTCATAGCTGAGCCCGGCCCGCTCCCGCAGATCTTGCAGTCGCCGGCCTAAAACCATCCGCATGACCGTCGGGGCGCCACCCGACGAGCGCACGTCACCGCTCACGTTCTGCCTCCGCACAGGCTGCCATGCGGCTCAGTGTGCCATGCCGGTAACGCTGCGAACAGTCTGCTCATCTAGTTCTGCAAATTCCAGGTTGACTCTTGCCATTCGTTGCTGGCGGACAGCATAGTAATCATTGTGATTCAGCGCCTGCACTCGCAGTCCCCGGCGCGTCGCGGGACGCTTGATCACTTGCGCGCGGAAGGCGAGACCCTCGTGAACCGTTCACACCCGGCCCCGGGCGTCGGCCCGGTGGCGGGCCATGTTGCCGCGGGCCAGATGGTGGGCCATATAGCTGTAGGCACAGCCGCGGCGACCGTCACCCTTCCGACGGACACCTTCGAAGACGACGCCGGGTTCGAAGACGGCACCGTGTTCTTACACCGCGACGTCTTCTGCTTGCCCGCGCACGGAACGAGCGTCGCCACGGCACGCCGCCGGGTCGGTGAGCTGCTGTGCGCGTGGGGCGTGGCCGAGCCGGTGCACGACGACGCGGCGCTCGTCGTTAGCGAACTGTTCACCAACGCGCTCGTGCACACCGACAGCACCGAGATCACCTGTCGGATCCAGACGACGATGGAAACCGTCTATCTGGCGATCACCGACCAGGGACACGGCGAGCCGGGACCCGAAGTGCGCGAGCCCGAAGAGGCCGAGAACGGCCGCGGGCTGCTGCTCGTCAACGCGCTCGCTGAGTTGTGGGGCGTGCGCAACGAGAACGGCCTCGGTCGCACTGTGTGGGCCGTACTGCCCTGGGAGTGCGACGAGGCCACGTCCGAGGACGCCTGAGCCGGCTCAACCAGCCGCGTAGCGGCTGTGCCGAAAATCGCTGTGCCGAAATCTTTGGGCCCCACTGAACCGAACCCGCGTGCGGTTCGTGCATTCGCCTCAGGGACCGCCTTCGAACAGCGAAGGGTCATGAGCGGCGAGGCACACTCCTATGACTAGCACGCCGGATCTGAACATCTCCGGTTCGCCGATCTACGAAAACCTCGTCGCCACGTCGGGGGATCCCTACCAGCCGCCCGCTTATCAGCTGCCGGCCGTCTTCCAGCCGCCGCCCGAAGCTCAAGATCCGGGCTACGCGAGCGCGAGCTGGTACGGAGGTGGCGGCGCCACGCCCGACATGCTCTCGCAGTTCCTCGGCCGGATCTTCGACGGCCAGAACTGGGTCGCGGTGCTGGTCTTCGGCGGTCCGATGGCGGATCAGCTGAGGCAGTCGCAACAGTTTCAGCAGTATCAAATGCCTCAACCGCCTCAGCCGTTCTTACCTACTCCCCAGTACGGCTACGCTGGCGCTCCAGGTTCTAACGCGACGAGTGCCGACCAGGCCGCTATGGCGCAGGCTTACCAGGCATATCAGCAGATGATGATGTACCAGTGGGCCGCGCAGCAGCAGGCGATGCAGCAACAGCAGCAGCAGCCGCAGATGATGGCGGGTCAGCAGCCGCTGGCGCTGACCGCCGGACCGGGACCGCAGATGGCGGACGTGCCGCTGCCGGCGATCGCGCCGTCGATGCCGGACGCTGTCGGCCCGCCAATGCGGCCAGGCGTCGCCGGCTACGAGGGGATGCTGACCCGGGACTGGGCCAGCTGGCTCGGCCAGACGTCGCAAAGCGCGCGGCCTGAGCCGGTACTGCAGGACCAATATGAAGATGACCAGGAGGTGTCGTTCGAACCGTCTTACGAACGCCGCGGCGGCCTGACAAGCCGGCTCGGAGCAGCCATGCGAGAGCTCCGTGGCAGATAGAACTTCCCTTCCGACTCCCTACCCACTCGGAGTGGAACTGTTGAACCGGTCGTTTGGCAGAACCCTGCCGAATCAGGCGGACCAGTCCCGAAAACCGGCGCGTACCAGCGAGGAGCGCCTGCGGGCGCTCTACGAGGAACACGCCGGTCCGCTGCTCGGCTATGCGCTGCGGCTGCTGCACGGCGACCGGCCGGCTGCCGAGGACGTGGTCCAGGAGACCCTGCTGCGGGCGTGGACGCACCCGGAGGCGATGGATCCCTCGCGCGGCTCGCCGCGCAACTGGCTGTTCACGGTGGCCCGCAACCTGGTCATCGACGCCATCAGAGCACGTAAGACCCGGCCCGCGGAGGTAGGTGAGGTGCGCTTGGGCGAGGACTGGGCTCAGACGCTCGCCGACACCGGCGCGAACCCGTACGACCAAAGTCTGGACGCCTGGGAGCTGGCCGAAGTGGTGGCGGTCCTCTCCCCGGAGCACCGGGCTGTGCTCGTGGAAACCTACTACCATGGAGCGTCGGTGGCACAGGCCGCGAAGACGCTCGGTATACCTCCTGGGACGGTCAAGTCCCGCACCTACTACGCATTAAGAGCCTTACGGCTCGCCTGTGAGGAACGGGGGGTTACTCCGTGACCGATCGCTCGCAGCACGCGGGCGCCGGTGCCGGCCTCGGCCGGACCGGGCCGCCCGGCTACCCGCCCGGATATCCGCCGCCGGCCGACTCCTGTTCGCCGGACCAGCGGATCGCGCTGGGCTCGTATGCGCTCGGTGCTCTCGACCCGCTTGAGGCGGACCAGGTGCGTAGGCACCTGGTGGAGTGCGCCGCGTGCCGAACGGAATACCGGGAACTGGCGGCAGTGCCGGCGGTTCTCGCTCGCATCACCGAAACCGAGATGGCCACTGGACCGGTGGCTCCAGGCAGCGAAATGCTGAGCCGGCTGCTCGACCGCGCCGCGGCGCGCGAGGCGACCGGGCTTGGCGTGACGGCGCCAGCAGGAGCACATGCCGGACCGGAAGAATCGGCTGTTGCTGCGTCACACGCGGCATCTGCTGCATCCGCCGCGGCGGCCGGGCCGGGGCATTCCCGGGCACGGCGTCGTCGTGGCAGCGTGCGCCAGAAGTCGTCGATGATCACGAATCTGTGGTCTGGCAGCCTAATGCGCCGCGCCTCCATCGCGGCGGCCGGCGGCGTGCTCACGGCCGCGGCTGTCATCGGCGTCTACAGCGCGACCTCGACGTCGACCTCGCCGACGGTCTTCAGCAAGACGCTGCAGGGCACTAACCCGAAGATGGGCATCAGCGGCACGATTCAGTACCACGCCGCCGAGTGGGGCAGTTGGGTCCAGGTGACCATGCACAACGTTCCGCCCAACGACGACTGCACACTGCTCGCGGTCGACGCCAAGGGCAACCGCGTGGTCGCCAGCACTTGGTGGGCACCGCAGAGCGGCACCGCCACGATCCCCGGCGGCGTCGCCATGGAGGCGGACTCGATCGCCAAGTTCGAGGTCGTCACCACCGACGGACAGACGCTCCTCGACGTGCCGGTCACCTGATAGCAAGGAACGAGAACGACGCGCCTGGCGCCTATGTATTAGGCGCCAGGCGCTTTTGTTAGGCGCTGATTTGTTAGGCGCTGAGCACAAACGATTCGGCCCCTCCCCCACGTTCGGGGAGGGGCCGAATGCTTCGCCAGGCTGGCTTCTAAGCGTCTACGTGGGCGTCCTGATCAGCCCCACTGCTACTGCGCCTACCACCTCCAGTGGGTGTGGTTGTGGTGCGTCATGTTGCCGGTCGGCACCTTGGTCGGGGTCGCGGTCGGCATCGGCGCGGGCGCGGGGTTACCCATGCCGGGGTTGCCGGCGCCGGGGGTGACCGCGTTGGTGACCTGCGCGAAGGTCACCGCGTTCACCACGCCGTTGCCGTCCATGCCAAGCGTCTTGACCGGGTTGGTCAGGCCGAAGTTCTGGCAGTTGAGGTTGCCGAACGACTGCTGTAGGCGCATGCCGAGGAAGGTGAACAGGTTGGTGGCCGCGGCGGCGCTCGGCGAGGTCTTGCCGATCAGCAGGTTGACGTCCTGTTGCAGGCGCACGCTCTGGATGCTGTCCATGTCGCCGCAGTACTGCGCGGGGGTCTGGCCGGCCGGCAGCGCCGGCTGGTCCGCGCCCATCCGGTAGAGGTTGGTCTTCTGCTGGCTCTGGTTGTTGTTGACCAGCGTCATCGGGTCGTTCTGCGGCACCAGCGCCACCGGGGCCTTCTGGAACGCGGCGGCCTGCAGCTCGTCGAGCGGCAGCGCGGCGGCCGGGGTGTTGCCGTTGGTCAGGTCCGGCGCGGTCCACGGCGTGCAGCCGAGCGCGGGGTCGACGAAGTTGTCCAGCAGGCCGTTGTCGCTCGGGTTCGCGATCGTCGTCGCGTTGGCGAGCGCGGCCGTGTTCGCCGCGTTCTTCTGCGCGGTCTGGCCGTTGCCGTTGGCCAGGTACGCGGACGGGACGTTGTCGCTCTGGTCCTGGTCGATCAGCGCGAAGTCGCGGACCGTCAGGCAGGGCTGGCCGTCGGTCGCGGTACCCAGCGGCGGCACCTGGACCATGCCGGCCTGGATGCCCGCGTTGGCGCGCGGCGAAGAACGCCGGGGCGTTGCAGTAGGCGAACTGGCCGAACACATCGCCGTTGCCGTTGCCGTTGACGCACTTGCCGGCGTTGAGGCTGCCGTTGTTGTCCTGCAGCGTCAGGTTCGTGGCGTTGAAGCCGAACCAGATGCCGACGATCGCGCCGTTCGGCAGCGTCGGCACCACGGTCGGCGCGGCGGGCTGGGTGCCCATGTCGATGACCAAGGGGTCGTAGATGCTGATCGCGCCGGTCGCCGGATCGTAGATCGCCGCCTGTACGAAGGCGCTCTGGTTGGCGTTGGCCTCGTTGCACGGGCCCATCGCCTTGTTAGTCGCGGTGAACTGGTACGGCGTCGCAAGGCCCTGCGCCGTCAATGGGTTCGCCGGGACCACTAGCGTGCAGTTGGGGTTCGGCGTCGCGGCGGGGGGCGGCGCCGCGGCGGAGGTCATGCCGCCGGCGGGGACGGTAGCCGTCGCGCTGGCGGAGGTCGAACCCATTGCGCCGCCGGCCATGGCCGTCGTCGTGGGCGCGCAGGTGGCGGTGGCCGTCGGGGACGCGCTCGCGGCACCGTTGCCGTTGCCTGCCGCGCCGGTGGGCTGCGCCGATGCGCTGGCCGCCGCGCTCTGGTAGCCGTAGCCGCCGTTGTTGTAGCCGCCACCGCTGTGGTGCTTGCTGCTGTGGTCCTGGATTGGCGGACCGAAACGATCGCCGGCGCCCGAGACCGAGCCGTTCGCCGAACTCGACGCGCTGGCGGAGGGGCTGGCAGCAGCACTGTCCATACCGGAACTCGATGCCGTATCCGAAGTCATCGGATTGGCAGAGTTCATCGTGTTGCCAGTATTGCCAGAGTTCCCAGTATTGGCGGGGTTCCCAGCATTGCCAGAGTTCCCGGTATTGGCGGGGTTCCCAGCATTGCCAGAGTTCCCGGTATTGGCGGGGTTCCCCGCAGTACCGGCAGAGCTGTTCGCCGAACTCGAGCCAGCGACCGGGCTCAAACACGCCGTGGCGCCCGCGTTCTGGCCGCCGCCACCTTGATGGTGATGAAAGGGCGAGGCCATCGCCAATCCGACGAAGCCCACCACGACAACCGGCATCACGGCGAAGATCGTGCCGACCTTGCGCGTGCGCCAACTGCGCCGGGCCCGGCGCGCCCGGGTCGATTCGGCCCTCGTCGCCCTGCGAAGCGGCCGTTGTGGGTCCTGGCCGCGCCCATGCGAACTAGAACCGTGCGAATTGGATGGAGACATCTCGCTCCTTAGATGTGCGTACCCGAGTTGTTGCGCCGGCGGCGGATCATCAGGAATCCGGCCCCGCCGGCCAGCACGGCGGCCACGGCGATCGCCGCCGCGCCCGCGGTGGTCATGACGGACTTGCTCGACCCCGCCAAACCGACCCGCACGATGCCCGTGCTGGTCACCGGGCCGTTACCGGCGGAGGTGGCGCCAGGCGTCGCCGACATCGTGTTCATGCCGGACGCGGTAGCGCCCATGCCGGCGCTGGCGCTCGCGCCCATTCCGCCGCCCCGCATCGAGGAGGGGGACGGTGCCGGTGCGTGGGTATAGCCTCCGGCCATTCCGCCGGGGTTCATGGTCGTCGGCGGCATGCCTGCCATCGACGAGGTGTGCACGGCGCTCGGCGAGGGCGCCGGTGGCCGCGTCGTGGGAACCGGCTGGCTGGGCGTCACGACGGCGCCGCTGACGGTGATGTTCACCGTCGGGCTGCCGGTCCCGCAGTCAGCGGTTACCGTGTACGTGCCGGAAGCGCCCGGCGCGATCGTGGCGTTGCCGGAGAAGTTGATCGAGCTCTGCGTCACCGACGCCGAGCCGCCGACGAACGCGGGCGAATAGACTCCGCGCAGGCCCATACCGTTGTTCGGGCAGGTTCCCAGGACGCTGACGCTCTGGCCGGGGGCAGCGGTCCCCGGGTTGACGATCAGCTGGCCGTATCCGGTCCCCGCCATCGCGGGCCCGGCGGACACCAGCAGTGCGGCGGCTGCCGCCCCGAGCGGGACGGCCAGGCGACCGCGCCTGCGACTGTGATTCCGATCGCCGTTGCGGTTGCGGCTCAGGCGTCGTTCAGGACGGCGCACGTGCTCATCACGCCCCTTCCGTGCGGACGGAAAGCGCCGAACCCGCGTTGGCCCGACGCACGTGACGCCTAGCACGGTCACAACCGTGTACCGGTTCAACCGGCCGTTGAACGGAATCTGAGCTCACGTACCGTCAGGCCGCCTTGACGGACCGTCAGTCCCAACCGGCGAACCGCGTCTGAACCGCGCAGCGAATTGGACTGTGAACCGAATCGCCGATCCGCCCGTGCATGCCCACTGACCGTCCGCAGCCTCGCCCTCGGCATCCATCCGCCGAACAAAGCCTGAAGCAGTTCGAATCAAGGAGCGTGTTCAGCGATATGAGCAGAACGAAGTTCCGGATCGGCGTCGGGGCCGCCGCCGCGGTCGCCCTGGCCGCCGGGGCGCTGACGACCGCATACGCTTCGCCTTGGGGGCACGGGAACAATTCCTTGATCCACGTGGCCTCCACGACGACGAAGCGGTGGTCGCCGAATCTGGCCACCGGCACGACCACCCTGATGACCGCCGCGTCGACGGTGCCGGGCAACGGCGACGTCAACCCCTACGGCGTCGCGGTCGTGCAGCACAGCGTCGGGAACCTGGTGGCCGGCGACGTCCTGGTGAGCAACTACAACAACAAAGCCAACCTGAACGGCACCGGCACGAGCATCGTCGAGATCAACCCGATGACGCACAAGCAGACGCTGTTCGCCTGGTTGACGCCCTCGAGGCTGCCGTCCACCTGCCCCGGCGGGATCGGATTGACCACGGCGCTCGTGGTGCTCAACAACGGCTGGGTCGTCGTCGGCAGCCTGCCGAGCCGGGACGGCACCGCCGCCACGGTGAACGCCGGCTGCCTGATCGTGCTCAACAGCCTCGGCCACGCGAAGATCGTGCTCACCGGCCGCGGCATCATGGGCCCGTGGGGCATGACCGCCTGGCAGCACGGCGATGACGTGCAGCTGTTCGTCAGCAACATCCTCAACGGCATCACCGCGCGCAACATGGGCCAGCAGGTGAACAAGGGCACTGTCGTGCGCATCGACCTCGACGTGACCCGGCAGACCTTCCGGCTCAAGGACGCGACGATCGTCGCCTCCGGATTCCCGGAGATGGCCAGCAAGGAAGGGTTCGTACAGGGCCCGACCGGCGTGGCGCTGATCGGCACGTCGCTCTACGTCGCCGACACCCTCGGCAACCGCATCGCACGGATCGACCACGCGTCCACCCGGATGAACTCCGGCGGTCTCGGGGCCACCACGGCCGAGGCCGGCCTGCTGCAGGGCCCGCTGGGCCTGACCGTGCTGCACGGGGTGCTGCTGGCCGCCAACGGCAACAACGGCAACCTCGTCGCGATAAGCCCGACCGGCGTGACCGCGCTGGTCAAGGCGCTGGACACCACCGCCGCCGCCGGCACGATGCCCGGCGCGGGCGCCCTGTTCGGCCTGGCGCCGAGCTGGGACGGCAAGTGGATCTTCTACGTCAACGATCTCAAGAACAACCTGAGCGCGGTCGGCCCGCTACGCAGTTCCGGCAACGCGTACAACAGCTGGGGCAACAGCAGCAGCTGACATTGACGCCGGTTCAGCCGGACCCACCGGCTGAACCGGCCGGCCGGCCGAATCGACCGGAGTCAACCGGAACGCGAGATGACCGACCGAACACCCACACTGTCCCGCGCCGGAGCCGCACACCGGCGCGGGACGCCGCCGCAGCAGCCTCACCAGGGGGACCTGTGACCAGCACCGAGCACCACTACTCCTCCCAGCAGATCGACGAGGGCGCTCTGATCGCGGGCCGGTACCGGCTGTCGCGCTGGCTAGGCCTCGGCGCGATGGGCGAGGTGTGGGCCGCCCGCGACGAGCGGCTCGGCCGGGACGTGGCGGTCAAGCTGGTGCTCGGCGACCCGACCACCGACCCGGAGACCGCGGACCGCTTCACCCGCGAGGCGATCGCGGTGGCCCGGATCAACCACCCCAACGTCGTCTCGGTCTACGACCAGGGCGAGTACCAACGTCACCAGTTCGTGGTGATGGAGCTGGTCACCGGCTGCAACCTAGACGAGCTACGCGCCGGAAGGCCGATGCCGGTAGGCGCGGCGCTGGCCGTAGCCGTACAGATCGCACGCGCACTAGAGGCGGCGCACGAGGCCGGAGTGCTGCACCGGGACATCAAGCCGACAAATGTGATGGTCAGTCATGACGGCGTGGTGAAGGTGCTCGACTTCGGCATCACCGGCTTCCTGCAAGGCGCCGGCTTCACCGAGCGGTTAACCCGCACCGGCGCGGACAACCTGGGCACGGCGGCGTACACAGCACCCGAACGCATTACCGGTAACCAGGAAGACCGCCGCTCCGACCTCTACTCACTCGGCTGCATCCTGTACCTGCTGCTGACCGGCCTCCCGCCGTTCCCGGCAGACGACAGCCTGACAATCCTGCACCGCCACCTGCACGACGAGCCGACAGCCATCCGTCGCTGGCGCCCAGAAATCGCCCCGCAACTCGACCAGCTAGTCCTCTGGCTGCTCGCAAAAGACCCCGCCGCGCGTCCCGCATCCGCTGCCGTCGTAGCAAACCGCCTCGAATCCCTAGCGCTGACGTACCCGAACAACGAGCACCCGGCCGAAGCCACCCTCGGCGACCTGCTGGGCGCGACTGCCCTGCAGCCGATGGTCCCGCTCACCGAGATGACCGCGGAATTCGACCCGATCGCCGCGGACGGCGAGCCGACGTCAGTGTTCGACCTGGGCAACATCCCCCAAGCACCCGACCAGGCCCGCAAACAGGGACGCGACCGCGGCCGAGGCGACTCCCGCGGCGGCAGATCCCGCGCCGCCAGCAACGGCAGTGGCGGTTCGGCCGGTCAGCCCCCTGACTCCGACGGCTTCGTAAAGACCGCCCGCCGCCACGTAGCCCCGTCCCTTCTCCTCGTACTGAGCGTCGCAGGCGGACTAGCGCTAGGCGTAGTCGTCAGCCGCCAGACATCCGGCGGAACAGTCGGCGCGATCGGCGCGATGCCAACGGCAGACGCGCAAAAGGCGACCCACTCCCCCGCGATGAACGGCGGCCAAGGCTCCCAAATGGGCGGCGGTGCAAAACCCATGACCGGTACGACCGGCTCCGCAAAGCCCTCCGCCCCCACCGCCGGCGGTATCGCGTCAGCCCCCGCCTCCGGCTCGATGACGAACCCGGCGATGTCGATGCAGCCGCAGCCGCAGCCGCCGAATCAGGGCGCGACGTCGAACGTCTCGCCGAACGCGCCGATCACGCCGTACATGCGCTACACGGCCGTCACACCCGGCAACGGCGGCTGCACCACGCTCGCGCCTGGCCAGTTCGAGTGCACGATAGGCCGATCCGGCGGCGCCGCAGTGATCCAGCCAGCCTCGCTCACCCAGACCGGAACCCTCGACATGGGCGCGCAGCCGTTCTACTGCCAATCGTCAGGCGCCGAATACACGTACCAGAACCTGCACAACCACTGGTGGGCGTGGACGGAGTCGGCGGAGGGCACGTGGGGCTGGGTCTCCGCCGTGAACCTGTCCGGCGGCGCAAACAACCAGCCCGAGCCCGGCCTCCCCTACTGCGGCACCTGACGCCACGTCGGCCAACGCCTGTCGTCGCCCTTCCGGCCACCGACTCCACCGACCGCGCCGCGCCCTACTTCCGCGCCCGCGCCCTACTTCACACTCGCCTGACTCTCCGCCTGCTCAGCGGCACGCGCCTCACTACGCTCCAACGCCAACCGCCCGAACACCTGCTGGTTCGTCACGGCGCGCTCAGACCGCCCACGCCCTATGAAGCTGACCGCCCAGTGCATAACCGCGCTAACCCGGTGCTTGAACCCGACCAGGTACATCAAGTGCACGACCAGCCACAGCACCAAGCCGGAATCCGCTGATCTTGAGCCGGCCAATACTGGCGACCGCGTCGAAGCGCGAGATCGTCGCCATACTGCCCTTGTCGTG
>CAVQPP010000284.1:0-110448 GCA_963714445.1 uncultured Actinomycetota bacterium | reverse complement strand
CAGCCACACGGCGGTTCTTCGTCCAACTGGCCGACGCCGCGGCCCGGCGTTGGCAAGAGAAGGATCAAGGGATCTGGGAGGTTCGAGGCGAACCCCGGGACTTCTTGTACTCCAAGCTCATGTGCTGGGTGGCGCTGGACCGAGCGGTCGCCTTAGCCGATCTCGACGCCTCAAACCGAGTCGAGTCGTGGAAGCAGACAGCGGCCCAGATCCGCGAGGTGATCTTGACCAGAGGCTGGAGCGACCAGGCCAACGCCTTCACCCAGTCCTTCGGCTCGGACGAACTCGACGCCTCCACCTTGATGTTGCCCCTCGTGGGGTTCCTTCCCGTCATCCCGAAGTGCCGCGACGATGAACGCGACCGAAGAACGCCTCACAGATGAGCGAGGACTGGTCTATCGCTACCGGCTCCACGACGGGCTTGAGGGCGATGAGGAACGTTCCTTCTTTGCACCTTCTGGTTGGCCCAGGCCCTGGCGGGGGCCGGCGAGCCAACTCGGGCCCGTGCCGTCTTCGAACGCGCCGCGGCGTTCGTCAACGACGTCGGCCTGCTTGCTGAGGAGGTCGACTCCACCAATGGAAGCTCTTGGAAACTTCCCCCAGGCGTTCAGTCACATCGGACTCGTCAACGCTGGCCTGGGCCATTTCTCAGAGTGAACTCCGAACTATGCAACCAAGTCTGAAGCGCCACGACGCATCGGCTCCGCCGAACACATCCCCGCTTGCAGGCAGTCGCAGTCAGCGTGGCGATCGATCGAACCAATGATCAGGCGGGGCTTACATGGGATTCACGATTCGTGGGCGCATCCCTGAAACCGTTGGCCTTTCGTGGGATCCTTCGCCAAGACCGTTTCGAGCCTGGAGGTCACATGCGCAGCGACATACGTGAAGGCGGGACGTTCCCCGACTACGAGCTAGCCGACCAGTCCGGCAAGCGGCGTTCTCTGTCGGAACTTCAAGGGGGCAACCCGATGGTGCTCCATCTGTCCCGCGGCGGCTTCGATCCGAAGGAGCACCAGTTTGTTCGGAAATTGGTCGACGTCTACCCCGAATTTCGAAACGCATACACACGATTGGTCCTCATCTCCACCGACAATCAGCTGAACATCAATGAGTTCCGCGACGCTTTAGGCGCCACCTGGCCGTTCCTGTCGGACCCCGAACGAACGATCCAAAAGGACCTGGACATCAAAGAGTTCACCGATGAGCCGCACGACCCGATGATTCCCCACACGTTCGTCCTCGAACCCGGACTCAAGATCTTCAAGGTCTACAACGGCTACTGGTATTGGGGCCGTCCGACGATGGCAGAGCTGCACATGGACCTGCGGGCACTCTTTCAGAAGATTCGGCCGGACTTCGACCTGGCGTCCCCGGGATTGAAGGAGGCCTGGGAACGAGGAGATCGCGATCAGTTCCTCGTCGACACGCTCGAGGAGCCGATTCGCTACACCGAAGGGAAGAGCATCGGCATCAAACGCTGACCACCGCAGGGACGGGTCGTTGGTCCCCTTTCTGCCGTTCAGGGACCCCCGACGACGTGGCGCCCTCATGGTTGGTGGACCTGAACGGGGAGGTCCGAGCGATGAACCCGTGAAGTCGCTTCGAAGCCTCGCAGGCTGGGGCGAGGGCGACCGCCGAGAACGGGGATACTCTCCCAGGTGCAAGACGGCCCATCTGGCGCGACAATGCAACCAGAGCCCGACCGAAGAGGCACGGTCGCGGCACATGGAACAATTGAGCACATGCCCGAAGCTGGCCTCCGGCCGAAGCAGGCATCCGTCGGCAGCCTCGCCGAGCCGTGGCAGCGCTGGCGTGAGCAGCGTTACCCGGCTCAGCTGCTGCACCTGGACTCGGCGGCCGCCGGACGCTGCTCTGTGGTCACGCTGCAGGCGGCCGCGGCGCATGCCGAGCGGGAGGCGGCGGTCGGGGCCTACGTCGCCGAAGCCGAGGCGCAGCCGGTTCTGGAGGCAGCGCGGGCCGAGCTGGCCGGGCTGCTCGGCGTCCGGCCCTAGGGTGGTCTGACTGGCCGTTCCATTCCAACCTGGAGGGCACCGCCTTCATCGCGACCGCCCCCATCGGTGACGACGCCAAGGCGATGATCTTCGGCACCAACGCGCGCACGCTGCTGCGGCTGTAGCTCGTCGGCAATTCGTCGTTAGGGAAGCACGGCGTTCGACTTCCTCGCCCCGAAGGGCAGAGGGTGGGTTGAGGGGGTTACGATGTTTCCGTATCGCACCGCCCGAGCCCCCTCATCCGCCCTTCTCCCCCTTGTGGAGAAGGAGTGAGAGGCACTGCGTCCCTTAACTAACCAACTAACCAACTAACCAATCAACCAACCAATCAACCAACTAACGTGGGCGACTTTGCGGCACAACGTTCGAAGATGCAGTATTCATCACTGGCCGTCGCGAGAGCGTGCCTTTCCTAAACGATCCACCTCACCCGCGCTTGCGCCCGCGCCCCGCGTCGGCTTGGTCGGGGGGGCCTGGAAGGCCCGCGTCATGAACGGCACGAAGTCCTCCCACCACCCGGTCTTCGGCGTCGCTGGGATTGCAGCGGCCGTTCGAGAAGGCATGAATGCGGTGCGGCCCGGCGGCCGTGTAATAGACGGTCCCGAGCAGGAAATGGAAGCGCCAGCAGACGTCGGTGCGCGACAGATGCGGCAGGCAATCGCACAGCGCATCGATGAAAGCGGAAATCCACTGGTCGAAATTGTCGGCCGAGGGCGACCGACGCGTACTCGGGCAGAGCGTCGGTCAGCCGGACGATGCCCAGCAACCGGCGGATCCGGGGGTGCACATTGACCAGCCGTAGCCAGCCGCCCGTTCCCGGAGCGGACCGACCGTCGAAGCCAGGACGCCTAGGCCGGACGCGTCGAGGAAGCGCAGTTGGCCGAGGTCGAACACGAGCCGTGTACGACCGTTCGCGATCAGATCGGACAGGTGCGACCTCAGGGCCGGTGCCGTGGCCACGTCGAGCTCGCCGCCGATCATCACCACCGTGGAATCGGCGGCGCGGCGATCCCGAATGAAGAAGTGTTCCGTCATTCCCGGCTCCCCATCGTGTGAACGACTTGGCGCGGGCGATGCGCCGTCCAAGGTCCGGGGGCGGTGCCGCCAGCATAGGCGTGTCCGTCGCGTTGCGTCTCACTTATGTCCATTGCCGGGGGCGACAACGACCGGATCGAGCTACGTCCCCCGGTTGAGCGGGGCGGAGGGCCTCAGGTGATCATCGCGGCCGACAGCCAGACCCAGCCGATCCGAGCCGCGTCCCCGTTTGGACACGCCGTCGCGGGTACTGGAGGAGCAGCCGTGTCCCGGCAGGCCGGCGGTGACGTCTCGGGAGAAGGCCCCAGCCAGGGAGCTGAGTATGTCGGCGAGTAATGTCATCGCGATTCTCGGCCCGCTCATGGTCGTGGGATGCCTGGCCGGTCTCGCTTCGGTCGGCCACCGCAGACACCGGCTGCGTACGACCTTCGGGCCGGAGTATGACCGGGTGGTCCATGAGTCTCAGGACGCGCGTGCGGCTGATCGTGAACTGGTCCGGCGCCAGCGCCGGCACGCCGCACTGCGTCTACGTCCGATCGGCCCGAGTGCCGTGAACGCCTACGCCCTGGTGTGGAAACAGTTGCAGGGGCGCTTCGCCGACGATCCGTCGGGCGCCGTACAGAGCGCCGGACGGCTGGTCAATGAGGTGGCCGCGGCGCGCGGCTACCCTGCGGACGACTGCGGTGAGCGGCTCGCCCTGTTGTCGGTCGAATACGCCTTTGCGGTGGCGCAGTATCGCGAAGCGCACGTGGTCGGCGAAGCGGGGACGCACTGGGACAGCCACGATCGAGGAACTGCGCTCGGCGCTCGCGCAGTACCGGGTGTTGTTCGGCGAGATGCTGGTGACGCCGCGGCCGGCCCGACTACGCTGAATCAGCTCGCTGATCCTGCACCGCCTCGTTCGGCATCGCGCGGTCGCCTCATGCCGCCGGTATAGCCGCAGTACAACAAGGATGTCGATGACCCTCCAGACCCCGGCGCCGTGATTTGCACGCCCCTCATGCGCGGGCCACCGGCGACCAGAACATCCACTGCAACGCGGATCTTCTACGAAGGTTCGGAGTCTTCACACGTACGGCCGATCCAGGCCCCGCCGATGTTGCGGGCCGCACCCGGCGGCGCTGTGAGATGGCCGCGCGGCGGATGCGTGTCTCCCCTGCGCACCCGCAAGCGCGAGATATGCGTGCCCGACGATTTCATGGTGACGCCGCGCCCAACCGAGTAGAGCACTGATATCACCCCAAAACCCCTGCGATGCGGGTGCGGTCGGCCGAAAGACACTCCGCACGAAGGACCGGTGCGCAGGGGGTGATGGAGCAAGTCGACTACCGCATGGTCGGCGCGCGCCGGCCGATACGTCCGGCGATCACCGAGCCCAGGCGGAGTAGATCGGAGTAGACTGGTGTGACCGAGGACATTTCGTACGCTGGCAACCGCGTCGGCGTCGCCCGAGGCGAACCCGGTCCCGTCGGGAACCGGAGACGGGCGGCACGGCATGATGCCTGAGCACTCGACCATCACTTCTGTACCGATACACTCCCGCGGCTGCTCCGCACGGTCCGCCGAGCTCCTCGCGCCGCGCCTGGGCCTGGAGCCGACGCTCTCGCGTGCCGGCATGTTCGACGGGGCGTGGTGGCCGCGCACCCGTGACGCGCGCGCCGAGCTTCCCGGCGTGCTCGAGGTCCTCAGTTCGAGCCTGGGCGTGATCGTGCAAGTCGGCCTGGATATCGACGAGTGGGACGAGGTTCCGCGTCGGCTGGCGGTCAGCGGCCGCATCGTTCAGGTCGGCTGGTCCCGGCGCGTGACCACACGATGAGCGTGACCTGTCGCGCCCAGGTCCGCTTCCTGCTCCTGGTGATCCCGCCGCAGACCGCCGCGGCCGCCGCGGCCGCCGCGACGTGGATCGCCACCCGCACCGGAAACTCCAGCCTCGCGGCCGAGATCTTCGCCATCGCCGGGATCACCCCCGCGATCCCCGGCCAGACGCCCGCGTCGCAGACGGTCGACGCGGAGGAGACGCGGGTATGGGAGAACGACGGCGGCAGCGCCGTGCCAGCCTGACGAGGACCGGTCGAACTCAATCGCCGCACTGTTCCTCACCGTCGAAGTCGTCTTCGCCGACAAACCCGCACAGTAACGCGCACGACAACGCGCACGACGCCACTCTCTCAGGACGCTCGCTCACCGAGGATCGCGTCAGCCGCACTCGCTTCCGCGGATGGCGCAACGCGCTCGCCGCCGAGCACCGCCGCCACGGCAAGCGGTGGCGGAGGCTACACCGACGTCCCGCAGAGTGTGACAGGTAGCCGGTGACAAGACCGCACGTGAGACGCCCCTATACGGTCCACACGAGTAAGCTGAAGTCACCGAAGGCACCTCGAGTCCGCCGTCCATGGCGGCGTCGTCTCCGGCGAACGATGATTCCGGGCGGCCATCCGCCCGGGGACGGGTCCACACCGTGACCGCAACCGTCATCCCTCCCCTTGCCCCCGCGGCGCCCCCCGAGCCCGCCGCACGCATCAGCCTGAAACCGGCCGGCGATCACGCCGGAATGGTGAACGGGGCGTGGTGGCCGCGCTCGCGCGACCTCGTGCGTGAACTGCCACCCTTGATCGCCGCGCTGGACGAAGCACGGGGGCAGGTCAACCGCGTCACCGTGAACGTACATATGTGGCCTGACATCCCCAGGCGGGTGCAAACCGGCACGCACACCGTGCGCGTCGGCTGGTTCGACGCCGAGCAGGATCCCAACGACATCTGCCTGCTGTCCTACCACCGCGGCGGCCGCTGGGACCTGCTGGTCGTGCCCCCGGAACTCGACTCGGACGCCGCCATGCGCCTGATGGCCACCGCCGCCGACACGAGCAACAAACAAACCGCCAGCGCGCTGCTCGCCGCTTCGTAGACACCCGCGCCCAAGCTCACGTCCGACACCGACCAGTTGCGCGACGGGGACCTCGAAGGCGGCCGGATCCTGGAAGCCGCCCGCCTTGAAGTACCGGCGACCCCGTTTGCGGCCGTTCGCTGAGCAGCCGGTCTGCTACGGCCAGTCGCCACCACGAACGTCGCCAGCACACACGACATGCGCAACCTCCAGCCGCTCAAGAAGTGCGTCCTGCGTTTCTCGACCAGAAGGAGATCAAGGCCCTGTATCACCGGGTGGAGAAGGACTCCGACAACTTCGGCCGGGTCGTCGTACACGCGTGAGCCCACGCTAGGCACTGTGCTCGTCCAGCCTGGCGCAGCGCCGCGCTTGCGCACGACAGGCCGCATGCCGTCCGGCCGTCCTCGTCGAGAACGAAAGCTGAAGCCGTGCTTGCTGCAATCGCGGCCGCACAAGCGGAAATGTGACCGTCTCAGCAGCCTGAGGACCTGAGGATCTTCGCAGAACCGCGCGCGTCCGTAAGCAGCAGGGCGCACGGCGGCCCGGGGCTTGGTACTGCGAATAGGACGCAGGCGACCAAGCTGCGTGTTGCCGAGCCGGCCCACGGCGACAGCCAGAGCGCTGACGGGGCCGCCGAAATCGGAGTACGATGACAGTACTTGCGGCATTTCGAACGCTGGTAGCCATTCCGGTGTCGCCGTGGGCGAGGCAAGAGCCCGGACGCTGATGCGATCCGGAGACAGGCGTCTGATGATGCCGAACCAGATTCTTTCCCAGCCGATCGCCGACCCGCTCCCCGGACCCCGGGTACGTCCAGCGATCACACGCCTCAAGTTGACCCGCCGGGAGCTGTTCGCCGGCGTCTGGAAGCCGCGGCTCGCCCGCCGGTACGCGGCGCTTCGCCGGGTCCTGTCTCCGAGGGGCACTGCCGCCCGGTCACCGCGCGCCGCACGCAACCGCCGCCAATCCGACCATGAGGACGCGCAGCGATGAGGCCGCAGGGAGTAGCCGGCGCCCTGTTCGCGATCGCGGTGGGCGCGATCCTGAGGTACGCGGTCAGCTTCACCTTCTCCGGGATCAACATCCACATCGTGGGTGTGATCATCATGGTTGTCGGGGCGGTCGCCCTGGCCATCCTGCTGATCCGCGCCGTGAGCGCGTCCCGCCGACGGTCGCGCCCGGTGCCGGTCCAGCCGGGCCTCAGTACGGACGGAAGCTACCCGCAGGACCCGCCGCGTGCGCCCGCGCCGGTCGCGGCAACGCGCATCTCCACCGAGTTCTACCCGCAGCCCGGACAACGTGCCGCCCAATCGCCGCGTGACACTGAGGGCTATCGCGCGCCCGGGACACCGCAGCGATAATCGCGCACGTCTCTTCTCTCCGGTTCGGTGGCACGAACCGTGGCGGGTTGCACTCGCGTCGCCAGGATGAGCACCGGTGTGGCGGACGGATCAGTCGTCCGCCACACCGGTATGCGTCTCAGCTTTCGGCCGACGGCCCACAGCAGGGTGCGGCGCTCTCACCGCTGCGGGCGCCGGGAAGCGCGCCGCGACCAGCGCAGGCCGACGTAGACCAGGTCGGCGACCAGCAGCACCGCGCCGATGATCAGCAGGTAGAGCAGCCCCTTGGCGACCGCGCCGATGATGCCGAGCACGATCGCCACGATCACCACCAGCAGGAACAGGACCATGGCACGTCCTACCGGTCTAGCGACGGGCGAGCTGCCGCTCGCCGCCGGCGCCGGGCTGGTAGGCCATGCCGTAATGCTGGAAGATCGCTTCCTCGTCCTCGGCGGGCAGCACGTCGTCTGTGCCGATCGCCGGGCAGTCCCTCACCAGCGACCTGGTGTAGGCGACCTTGACATATCCGGGTCCGACGATCGCGCCGACCAGCGGGACGAACACCAGGCGGTGGCGGGTGGGAAGGCCGACCAGAACGGTGGCCATCGCCGGCTCGTCGCTGCTGGTATCCACGTAAACCGCCTCCAGTGCGCCGATCTTGTGCCCATCGGGGTCCACGACATGGTGTGTGCGCCACTCGCGGATGTCCGCTGCTTGGATCACCAGATCTCCCTTCGCCGGGGCCGCCGCCCCGGGACGCCTTCCGGAACCATCGACCCCGCACTCTTCGCTTCGGCTCGCATGACCCGTGCACATGCACCCTGCCCCCAATACGCCATGACACACCGGCGCGCCCACTCCTCCTCGCCGCACCACGGCCGCCTGGCGCCCCTCGGCATCACTTGTCGGCGCACTCGCCTGACAAGGGCGAGCAGGGCGAGAATCGCCAGAGATCAGGACCGTGACATATTCCGCCGCTTGATCAGGACCCGGAGCTATTCGGCCGATTCGAGCCTCCTACCGTCCACGTCTGGCGACTGTGGGCCCAAGAGCAGGTCGGCGGCGGTGCTCGTACCGTCGGCGATCTGCCGGGCGAGGTCGGACAGGTGCACGTTGTGGCTGCGGGCATAGGCGCGCAGCACGGCGAAAGCTTGATCGACGGTGATGCCGCGGCGTTCGGCCAGCACGCCCTTGGCCTGCTCGATGGTCACCCGGCTGTCGAGCGCGTTCTGCAGCTGCGTGGTGAGCAGATCGGCCTGGTACAGGCCGCGTTGGGCCAGGATGCCGATGGTGGCCACGTCGGCGAGCGCCTGGCCGGTACGCACGTCGGCATCGCTGAGCACGCCGGGGCGAGCGCAGAACAGGTTGAGCGCTCCGATGATCGTGGCGCGCAGCTGCAGCGGCAGCGCGTGCACGGAGACGAATCCAGTGGCCCGCGCCGCCTCGGCGAACCGCGGCCAGCGCTCCTGGCTCGCTTCCAGATCCGCGTTGACCACCTGGGAGCCGGTGCGATACGCGTCCATGCAGGGGCCGGCGTCCGCTTGCAGTTCGAACAGCTCCAACAGGCGTGCGCTCTCGGTGGACGCCGCGGTGGCGTGCAGTTGCCCGTATTGGTCGGCCAGCATCAAACCGGCGGCGTCCACGTCGAGCAGTTGTACGCAGCGGCCGGCCACAGTGTGTAGGAATTCGATGACATCGAAGTCGTCGACGAGAGTGTCGGCGGCTTCGACGAACGCCTCGATCAGTTGCTCCTCGCGGGTCACGGTCGCCTCACGATAGGCCCGCGGGGCGTCGCGGGCAGCGATACTTCGCTTACGCTTGCGCTACGGGTTGTCGCCGTCGAAGCGCAGGCGGCGGGCCACGACATCGGCGGCGACCTCGGCGATCAGGCGGCCGTCGGCGTAGGCGTGCGCGCGAAGCCGCACCAGGGCCTGGGCCAGGCTCACCCCGAGCTGCACACTGATCATCCCCGTGGCCTGGTGGACCTCGGCCCGGTAGGTCGCGGGAGGCGCCCAGCCCGGTTGCGGACCGTCGGCGGCTGGCCCGGCACGGCCGGTCCCAGTGGACTGTCGGTGCAGTAACAAGAGCGTGACCGCGTCGGCGAGGGCGAAAGCGTCCGCGAGAGCGCCGTCGACCAGTGGGCCGGCCGTGGCGCGGTGGGCCAGCAGGGTGCCGACGCTGATCGCCCCGATCCGCAGCGGCAGCGCGAACACCGCGCGCACACCCAACTCGGCGGCGGCCGGCGCGAACACCGGCCAGCGGGCCGCCGCGGCGGCCAGGTCCGGAACCAGCACCGGCGCTCCGGCGGCGGCGTCCAGGCCGGGGCCTTGGCCGAGGGTGAACTGCAGGTCCTCCAACGTGACGCTGACCGCCTCCCGGCCCCAGGCCAGCACCACGCCCGACGGCCCGGTGCCCAGTCCGGCGCAGATTCCGTCGACCTTCAACGCGGCGGCGGCCTGTGCGGCGACCCTTTGGCGCGGGTTCGCACCGCGCTGCCGGTCGTCGTCCAGCAGCGCGAGTACCACGGCCATCCGGTCGCTGACCACAGGGTGAAACCGCCTTTCCTAGGTCACGCCGCGTACGCTGCCGCGAGGAACGATCAGCCTATTTATACATGGCTGCCTACGCCGTGCGCATGGGCACGGGTCCGGAGGCGGCGGGCGCGTGCGGTCCCGTACGTGCCGAGTTATCGGCGCAGGCTGCGCCGGCCGCCGCGCTGGCCTTCCACCAGGTGCACGGCGCCGAGCAGTACGACCGATCCGGCCAGCGCGGTGATCCAGGTGGACAGGTTGAAGAAACCCTGCAGGCTGTGGACGTGGAACAACTTGGTAGCCAGCCAGCCGCCGAGCAGCGCACCGGCGATGCCGATCAGCGAGGTGATGATGATGCCGTGCGACTCACGGCGGCTGACGAGACGTTCGGCAACGGCGCCGGCGATGATTCCCAACACGATCCAGGCGATGACGCCCATGACAACTCCCAGGTGAAAGGGCAGCGGTCAAAGACACACATCCGCCGGACGGCCGACTCACCGCGCCGGCCACGCCCGCCCCGGGCACTTCGCCCGACGTCGGACCAGCCCACGCGCAGGAAACCCCGAACGTTGGAGAATATCCGTGACTGCTGTGGATGTTCTCGCCGCCGGGGTCCGGAGTGACATCCTCAGACTACTGCCCCGAACCAGGCCGGACCAGAAATACCGTGCGAACGACGGACACGATCCGACCGTCAATCGCTCTGGCGGGGACGGTGTGTGCCACGGCCCGAACCGTAGCGCGGTGCGATCCGGTCGGCGATTCCACCACCCGTGATTTCGAGTATCGTCAAAGTAATCCATGACGCTCCAGACCTCGGCGCCCTGATCCCGGCGCAGGAGACGTCAGGGTGTGCGGCCCGCGAGATCCGGCGGCACTCCAACACGCACTCGGCACTCGGTAACCCGAAGCGTGAGGCCGTGCATGGATGTATTTCCCACCCGGCGCGACGAACACATGCACGTGATCAGCGTTCGCGGCGATGTGCCCGGCTGTTCGAGCTGGTCGGTCTACTAGAGGACGCGGCGCAGGTCCCCGCATCGCCCGAGCCCGGCACCCTACCTGCTCCCACCGCGCACGAGCGAAGGCCCGAGGCATGGGCGATTGCGGGCACCTGAACGCCCAGGGCGGCCCGACGCTCGCGTCAGGGGCCTGCGACCTATCCCGAGGCGACGCCGGGCCGCCGGCCGCGCGGAACCCGCAGGCGGCCCACACGACGGTCCGGACAGTCCTGGAGTCGGCGCCCCGCACGCCGAGCCCGCCGCCCGAGTGGGCCGGTGACCGTTACGAGCTCGGCCCGTTACTCGGGCGCGGCGGCGCAGGGAGGTGTACCGGGGATTCGACCGCAAGTTGAACCGCCATGTCGCGATCAAGGTCCTGCACGGTACGTGGGGTTCTGGCCAGGCCGCGCGGTTCGAGCGCGAAGTGCGGCTGCTCGCGCGCCTGCAGCACCCAAACCTCGTTCCGCTCTATGACGCCTACCTCGGCGACGGTCGGCGCTACCTGGTGATGCCCTTCGTCCAGGGCACGACGCTGGCCGAACGGATCGCTGAGGGAGTCCTACCGCAGGACGAGGCCAAACGCATCGGCTCAGCGCTCGCGGGGGCACTGGACTACATCCACAGCCGCGGTGTCGTCCACCGGGACGTCAAGCCCTCCAACGTGCTGCTCGGCCAGAACGGGCAGGTCTTCCTCGCCGACTTCGGCATCGCCCGCAGCGACCTGGGGGACCAGACCGCGACCGCGCCCGGCCAGCTGACCGGTACCGCCGCCTACGTCGCCCCCGAACAGTTCGAGAGCGGCGAGAGCGGGCCCGCCTGCGACGTGTACGCCCTGGGCCTGGTGCTACTCGAAGCACTCACCGGCGTGCCCGCCTTCCGCGGACCCGTACTGGAGCAGGCCCTGGCCCGGCTCTGGCGCCAACCGCGGATCCCACTCTCGCTCGGAGCGGGCTGGGTCCGGCTACTGGACGCGATGACCGCCCGCGACCCGGCCCACCGCCCCGATTGCGCGTCCGTCACAGTCCTGTTACGCCGTCTCGCAGAGCCCTGGCCGGCCGCGACCATCACCACCAGCACTTCGGTCCTGCCGGTCACACCGGCCGTGACCCGGCCAGCGGCCGGACCTGTCGGACGCCGCCGCCGGCCGGTGTCGAGAGCCGCCGCGGCCGCTATGTACGTGTGCGTCCTCACCGCTGGCGCGGCCACCATAGGGTTATCACTAGGCTTTGCCATACATCTCGCACCGTCGACGCGGACCTTGGCGCCGGGACCGGTCAGGACTCTCGTCAAGGCACCGCAACCTGCCCGCGCGGCGCTCGTCCCGGCCGCATGGTCAGCATCCTTACTCTGAGGCGGACAGCCGTGACGCGTGGCGCATGATGCCGAGACGGCCGTCCCCTATCGCTGGGTGCGAGACTGATACATACTCGTAGTAGAACGCTCATCAACGCAGCCCGACCGAGTTCCCGATCAGGTCTAGACCCCACGCCGGTCTCGAGACCCGCCTCGCTGCCTCCCCTTTCCGTGCAAGGCGGATTTCCATGGCGACGCCACACTCCGGCGGCATCGGGCGCATTGCGGCTGCCGATCTCCGTGCCCGGTCGGCGCGATATGCCGCAAACCCGGACGGCGTGTTCGTCCTCGTTCGGCGAACCACGCCGCGGACTTACCGCCCCTCCGTTCCGCCGCGCCTAGAACGGCGTGACCGCTTCGGCAGCGGGCCAGACCGTCCGCGGCGGTGACCGGCACTGGCGCGGGACGCCAGTGTGCGTCGTCTTCCGGTGTCGGGTCGTCCAGGGCCGGCTGCACCGTTCGTGCTGCTGCGATCACCTTCACCTAAGCGGAACACCACCGCCTCCAGGAGGCCGTCATGCTCATCGGCATCATCATCGCGATCCTCGTCATCGTCCCGCTCCTGGGCGCGGCGATCGCCGGCCAGGCTCGCCACCGGAAGCAGAGCCTGCGCAAGTCGTTCGGCCCCGAATACGAGACGGTGGCGCAAGAACACGACAGCAAACAGGAGGTCGACCGGGAACTGCTGCGCCGCAAGCGCCTGCACGACCAGTTGAGCCTGCATCCGATCAGCACGGCCGATCAGAAGTTCTACGTCACGTCGTGGGGGCAGCTGCAGGGCGAGTTTCTCGACGCCCCTGCCGTCGCGCTGAGCAGTGCCGAGCAGTTGGTCTCGCGGCTGCTCGACGCCAGAGGCTATCCCGGCGACGACCCGGCCGAGCGGCTCGCCCTGCTCTCCGTGGAGCACGCGGACGCGCTGGGGGACTATCGCCGGGCGCAGCGGATCACCGAGCACACGCGAAGGAAGTCCGCACCAGTCCCGACCGAGGAAATACGCCAGGCCCTGCTGACCTACCACGCGCTGTTCAACGAGCTCATGGCGGTGCCGGGCGCGCTGGCGTCTCGATGACGGACAGGCTCGCCGGCTCGACCACCATCCCGTAAGAAATCCACGATCTGGAGGTCACACCATGACCACGGAAACCGACCACACACCTTCCACAGAGCCGGACAACAGCTGGAACGGTTACAAGGAGCCCGTACACGACGCACCGTTCAGCTCGCGGACCGCAACGGAAGACGCGACAGAAGGACTGTCCGGCCCGGAACCCGACCAGCTCGGTCCTCCGGCGGTACCCGCTGGCCGGCAGGACAGTCTCACGCCGTCCGAAAGCGCTCAGAAGCCGGTCATGACTCCGACCGGCGCACCCACGGGCGAAGATCCCCTGCTGACCCCCGAAGCCGAAAGCGACCTGCTGCATCGCTGGACCGAGATCCAGATCTCCTTCGTCGAGAACCCCCGCGCATCCGTCCAGGACGCCGACGCCTTGGTCCAGCAGATCACCACCACGCTCCTGGCGTCGATCCAGGAGCGCCGGAGCCTGCTCGCCGCCGCGTGGCAGTGGCAGGACGGCCAGCCGGACACCGAACAGCTGCGACTCGCCCTGCGGCAGTACCGCTCCTTCATCGGCGTGGTCCTGCCCATAGGGCCCTGATATCCGGCCGGGCGCGGGCGCGGCGATCCGCCCACTGCTCCGGCCGATTTCCGAACACTGACACGGGACTCACCGCGCCGGACCGCACGCCACGGCCGGGCGCGGCACCGTTTCGGCACTCCCATCCGGGCAAGCCGTAGCCTCGGAAGAGGTGAGCTTATGACAGCTCCCAGTTCGACACGCAGAGCCCGGTCCACGCGCGTACGCCGGGTGAGCCGCCCGCGCCGCGCGGCGCGTACCCACAACTTCGAACCGCTCGCGAAAGCCGGATTCATCGCTCGAGGCGTCGTCTACATCCTGATCGGGGTGCTGGCCCTGGCCATCGCGCTGGGCAAGCCCGCACCCGAGGCCGACCGCACCGGCGCGCTCCAGGCCGTCGCGACGCAGCCGTTCGGCAAGCTGCTCCTCTGGCTGTTGGTGATCGGCTTCGCAGCCATGGCCCTGTGGCGGTTCGCCCAGGCCTACTACGGGGTGCGACTGCGGGGGCACCGGGGCGGACAGGAAGCGCTGGCCGCCGCGCGCGGCGCGCTGTACACCGTGTTCTTCGTCGGGACACTGCGCTACGTGCTAGGGCTGCCCGCGCCCCACTCAACCGATCAGCAGGCCCGGGACTTCACCACCACCGCCATGGCGCACAGTTACGGCCGGACCCTGATCCTGCTGGCCGGCCTCGTCATCGCGGTAGTCGGCCTGGCGATGATGCGGATCGGGGCGACCAAGAGCTTCCTCGAAGACCTGCAACTGAGCCGGGCAAGCCGCCGGACCCGCGAGGGAGTCGAGCTGCTCGGCGCCCTCGGAAATGTCGCACGCGGGCTGGTGTTCGGTGCAGTCGGCGCGTTCATGGTCGACGCCGCAGTGACATACAACGCGAGCAAAGCCAAGGGCATCGACGCGACCCTGCGCTCCTTCGCGCACACCCCGGTCGGCCCCATCCTGCTGGTCATCGTCGCGATCGGGCTGGCCCTGTTCGGGGTGTACTCGCTCGCCGAGGCTCGCTGGCACCGCAAGATCTAGGGGGTGTTTGAGAAGTGGGGCCGAGGTCGCGGCGCGTGCCACGCCCTGATCCGGCCCCACTTCTCAAACACCCCTAAGCCCCGTCTCTCGCTGCCAAGCGCCAGATCGCGGCACGCGCACTCACGTGGCGTCAAGATCCACCGTCACGTCAAGGGCCCGGGCGCGCCGCAGAATCGCACTGCACACCTCTCCACCTTCACACGCCGCTCCCCAGCATGGTGCATCCGCAGTCCGCTACGGCGCACTGACCGCCGCGTGTACCGGCAGCGCTCACGGCTGCCCCAGCGCCGTGGCGCGGCGTATGGCCAAGCTCCGCAGCCCGCGGGACACGCCCCGCTCTGAGGGCAGCGCGATCAGGACGCGCCGGAACCAGAGGGTCAGCACTCGCCGGTTGGCCGACGGCTGAGCAGTCGGCATCGACGCGTCCTGCTCCAGCCGACCCGCCGCGACGGTGACCGCCCGCGCCTTACCGGCCTCGGCCAGCAGGTCGAGTTCCGCTCGCAGTGCTTCACGCGTCCGCTCACAAGCCGACGCACTCCTGAGGGCGGCATCCAGCGCTTGTTCCAGGGCGTAGTGGGCGGTGGCGATCGCGCGTGCGTCGCCGTCGAGCTGCTCTGCGGCGAGCACCTCGCGAGCGATGTCGCAATCGTCCTCCGCGGCGCGTACGGCGAACTGCAGACGGTCTTGCTGCCGGAGCAGTTCCAGTCCCCAGGCGCGGCGGACGATCTCCTCCGCGTCCCGCACACTCCGATCGGTCGCGACCAGCGGTGTACTCGCGCCTCGCGCCCGGCGGGCGACGAACCAGCCTGGAAACATCACCGGTCCCCCGCCTCACGGGACGCCCCATCGCCGACGGTGATGAGGCGCGCACGGGGCTCCGGCGAATTCTCGGTCCGCCGCACCGAAGTGCGGATTGGCGGTTCTGTCATGGGAAGCAGCCGAATGCGGCCGCCGGACGGCGTCGCCATCGAAATCCACCTTGCCAGGGAGGGATCGGCAGCGAGGCTGGTCTCGAGATCGGCGCGAGGTCTAGACCTGGTCGGGAACTCGGTCAGGCTGCGTGAAGAGGTATGAGGGCTAGTATGCACCAGCGCCCATACCGGCGACAGGGCGAGGCCACCCCGAGCCGTTCGACGGCTTGGATTCGGTCGCAGACAACGTCGACCAACGACGTCCGATCACCCATACCGCTCGTGACAGACGCGACGTAGTGCCAGCCTGGGACCATGCACCCTGAACCCGAGTACCGTCGGCCCGCCCGGCACACGACCTCCTCCGCTCATACGAAGCTGCTCGTGTCCACCGGCGCGGCGATCGTCGCGGGCATCGCCGCGGCTGCGCTGGGGGCAGGCCGGGCGGCGGCGCTGATCGGTTGGGACATGCTGGCACTCGTCTTCTGCGGCTGGGTGTGGTCCACCATCTGGAAGCTCGACGCGCCGGCGACAGCGAGCCACGCCAACCGTGAGAACCCCAGCCGCGACCTGGCCGATCTCGCGCTGCTCGGGGCGGCGATCGCCAGCCTGATCGCCGTCGGCGTCGTGCTGTTCGGAGCCGGCCACGCGAACGGGAACGCGAAATACCTCCAGGCCGCCCTCGCGCTGGCCTCGGTCTTCGTGTCCTGGACCCTCGTGCACACCGTGTTCACCTTGAAATACGCCCGGCTCTACTACTCCGGCCAGGGTGAGGGAATCGACTTCAACGAGACCGACCCCCCGCAGTACAGCGACTTCGCCTACCTGGCCTTCACCATCGGCATGACGTTCCAGGTCTCCGACACCGACATTCAGTCCAAACAGATCCGCCGCACCGCGCTGCGGCACGCCTGGCTTTCATTCCCCTTGGGCGCCGTGATCATCGCGACGTCGATCAACCTGGTCTCCGGACTGGCGAAATGACCTGCCGGTCCGAGTCCGCATCGCGCCGTCCCCGCCGAAGACGATCACCGGACGTTCCGGGCCCGAACTTCGCACCAGCCGCTACCGGCTCCCCGCGTGCAGCTCAGTCGGCCAGCAGACGTTCCGGGGCCGTGGCCGCGAGCCCGGACGGCGGAGCCGACCGCCCCTCCGCGACCGCGTCCTGCACGAGTCTGATCAACCCTTCGAGGCGATCAATGACGTGGCTGAACAGCTCAGCGGTGCGCTCGTCACGGACCAGCGAGAACGCGAAATGCACATCCATGTCCGCCTGATAAAGGCGCTCCACGATCGCGTCCACGATGTTGGAATCAGCGTGTGGCACTGTGTCTGCCATGTCCCGCACTCCTGTAGCACTCCTGTAAGCCAGCCGCCAAAGGGACTTGCGTGGAGATCGCTGCCGGGGTCCGGGGCATTCGTACCGCCGCAATGAGCATACGCATTCCCCTGGCGAAATGCTCTACAAAGCCGTCCGCCCTCGGAAGTCCCGACAAGCCGCGTTGGGTATCCCGGCGTGCGCGGCTCAGCCTCCGCGGTCGGCCGCCACGATCGCCAGCGGCAGTCCGGCCGATCTCGCCGAGCTCGACCGTGCCATCGCCGCGCTTCTCGGACCGGAACCCCGAGGAAGGAACGCATCGGGGGGTGGCCCAGCGGGAAACCGGAGCACGACGGGTGCGCGCCGGCATCCTCCGTGCGCAGCGGCACCGGATTTCGGATCAGCTCGCCGAGCAGCCCGTGGCCTTCCGGGTACGCTCCGATCGCCGCGATCTCCCGCTCGTCTACACCGACGGTGATGAACCGGGCCAGCCGGTGACCCGGGCCGATGACCCCGAGCGCCCCGTAGCGGGCGTCGACCAGACTGGTCGCCGCCTGCACGATCTTGGTGAGTGCGATCTCGACATCGAGTCCTGAGCCGATCGCGACCACCGCGCCGAGCAGCTTGCGCACCCGGTCACTCGAGGAGCGCACCGAGGCGACACGCCCCTGCAGTTCGTCGAGCAGCTGGTCGATGCGCAGCTGCGGCGAGACCCGCCCGGGACAGGCGCGTGATCGACAGTCGGCGTTGAGGCTCCGCGATGCCGACTCCGTCGAGGATCTCGTCGCGGGATGACGGGCCTGTCGGTCACGGTGACCGCTGAGCCGCGGCGAATGTCGCCGACGGTGGGCTGTCGGGCCGGACACGTAGGCCGGGCCGAGCCCGATCCGGCGATCGCGCAGTTCTGCCGCGCGTATCCGTGTTCGCATTCGGCGGTACGATGAACCGGCCTCCCCAGTCCCCGGCGGTAGCAGAGTGCGTGACCACCATGGTTCGCCTCCGCTGGCCGTGACGGGGCATTCGCGTTTAAGGGCCCCGACCGGCTATCCGGCAGCACGCCTGGTGTTCGGTTGACGGGAGGCGGCTTGTGCTGGGCGATCAGATGGCCGCGGCCCTGGCCCTGCTGGGTTCCCGGCCGGCCGAAGCGAGAGCACCCATCAGGTGGGCTCGGACGGGCGCGGCTGTCGCGGCGGCAGCGGCGTTGGGGGTCGATGGAATCTGCGCCGGGATGGACACCAGGCCGGGGGATCAACCTCGGAGTCCTCGCGGCCCACCGCGCCAGCATGGGACCGCTCTGCCCGCAGCAGGTGGCCGACGCCATCGTGCTGGCCGACGCGGTCACCGTCCTGACGCTGCACCAGGTTTCGCAAGATGTTGACGACCCGGACCCCGGGGCAGACGGATCGCGCCCGGGATGGGAGCGGCCGATCATCCACCGTGCCGCGGTCCACCAAGCCACCGGAATGATCAGCGTGCAGCTCGGGATACCGCTGCGCGAGGCCCTGGTACCGCTGCGCGCCCACGCCTACGGCAATGACCGCCGCCTGGACCAGGTCGCCGCCGACGTGGTCGCCCGCCGTCTGCACTTACCGGCCTCAAGGACCAATAGCCCGTGGACGCACCCATCCGTTCGGGCTTGTGCGCCTTGCGCGAACAGCCGACATCCGCACCGTGGAAGGACAGCCATGACACGAGAAAACGACCTCGCCGCAGCATTCGTCCAGGCAGCCGACACCCTGGTCGAAGACTTCGACGTCATCGAATTCCTGCACACCCTGACTGAGAACTGCGTGCGCGTACTCGAAGTCGAGGCGGCCGGGCTGATGCTCGCGGACCACCTCGGGCAGTTGCACGCGGGGGCGGCCTCGAGCGAGAACGCGCGTCTGCTGGAACTGTTCGAACTCCAGGCCGACGCAGGCCCTTGCCTCGACGCCTACCGCACCGGCATGCCGGTGGTCAACGCCGATCTGCACGCCAACCACGACCGCTGGCCCCAGTTCGCCCAAGCCGCCGAGAGCGCCGGATACATCTCCGTGCATGCCCTGCCCCTTCGCCTGCGCACCGCAGTGATCGGCGCGCTGAACCTGTTCTGTGCCCACCCCGGTCCGCTCAGCGAACAGGACATACGCACCGGCCAGGCCCTGGCGGACGTCGCCACCATCGGCATCCTGGCTCAACGCACCCTGCACCAGGCCGGCCTGATCACCATCCAACTCCAAGGCGCCCTCAACAGCCGGGTGACCATCGAACATGCCAAAGGCGTGCTCGCCGAACGCCACCACATCACCGTCGACGCGGCCTTCGCCCTGCTGCGCGACTACGCCGGCTCGCACGGAATGCACCTGTCCGAGGTGTGCCGGATCGTGGTGCTCGACCCCGCCACCGCCACCCTGCCGGCCGAGCCCGCCGAGCAAGACCGCTCCACCTGGTTCGCCCGCCACGCCCCTGCCCACAAGCACGGAAACGAGTAAACGAGCACGCACGCGGCCAGGCGGCCAGCCGGCTGAGACGCCTTGAACAGAGCGGGAAATGACGCCTTGACGGTGGTGGCGCAGCCCGACACCCACCCGCTTCGGTCCGGAGGACACACTCGAAGTCTGAGCGACGCGACAACGTCAGATCGGTGACTGTGCAGTTGGCGGTACTTCACCCCGCAGACCCGCGGTCGATGGCTGCGGCCCACTTTTCGGGAATTCTCGCGGCAATCAACCAGGACATCCTTAAACCAGCCGTCCATGCGACCGGGCTCCCCCAGCGCACCACGTTCCACGCACTGCGCCACTCCCACGCCAGCGCCGCTCTCGGCGCCGGCCTTCCCATCTTCGACCTCTCCCGCCACCTTGGACACGCGACGGCCGCCGAAACCACCGACACCTACGGGCACCTTCTGCCGAAGACCAACGACCGCACCCGCCACACCCTCGAACACCTCTGGAACCGTGATGACCCGAGAGTGACCCAGCGGCACGCGAAGCGCCACACCAAGTGCCCGCTCGGCCCGATTGGGAACACTTGGTATCGCTCCGCACGGCATTCGGCAACTTCCACATCGCACTAAGAACGTCCGCAGATGCACGCCAGCGTTCGTCCGACTCATCACACGCCGCAGCAACTCGCCACGCCTGGCCCGGCTCGGCCCGGCTCGGCTCGGGGGTGACTGATGTAGCCCTCGTTCGGTGGAGTCGAGATGCTGGACTGTGAGCACGCAACTGCTTCGGAGATGAGAAGTACGCTCGGGTGCTGCGCACCTACGACAAGCGGAAGTGATCACACGGTCACGCGGCGACCTTTCCCACATCAGGAAGCGGTCGAAGCCTCCGGAGTCCTCGAACAGAAGCCTGCGATAAGGGGTCGCCCATACGGAGATCACGGCCCTGAGCTGCGCGGAACCGCCCTCAACTGGCCCCAACCGCGCTCGAATGAGCTCGAAAATCGAGGACTTCGGTGTGAACTCAGAGATCAGATATAAATGATCATTGATTAGCTTCCAGATAATCAATCTGACCTGCCGCTGTCACTGCATGACAGGACTTGGTCACTCGCGGACGACACGGTTCAGTAGAGTTGGCCGCAGTTCGCGGCGCCGCCCGCTCCCCGCCGTACTCCCCGATCCGCTCCCCGCAACAGATGGGGAGCGGCACTGCGGAGAGTCACACTGCTCCCCGCTCCCCGTGCTCCCTCCGCTCCCCAGCACAGTGCTCCCCGCGCTACGGCGCAGGCCACAGCGTACGTCTGGAGACCCTCGGATGCCGTCGGCGGGATGTTGAGCCGCTGCATGGAGATCGGGTGGGATTCCCCACCAGCCCCGCGACGCATTCCATAGACGGCGACGAGATGACGGCTGCTCCCTCGAATGATCGCGAGACCGGATCCGTGCACGGCCGGCGACCGTCTCGGCTGGAGAGCGCTTCGGCAGCGCCGCGTACTCGTGGGGTCCGAGCGCGCCGGCCGGCAGCAGCCGGAAGCAGACGGTTGATTCGGCCTCCCGCCGCGTCGCCGGTTTCGCGCCGCAGCCGCTCGTGGAAGTCGGTCGCGGTGCGGCCCTCCGGAGCGAGCTGGCTTGGATCAGCTTGGGCTAACTGATCTCGCTCGATCCGGGAGAGGCGGCGCGCCGGGGTGTCAAGCGCCGAAGAATTCGGCCAGCACCGGAGCGAGCACATCGGCGGACACATCGTGCGTCTGGCCGTCGAGCGTGCGGAACGTGGCCGTGGGAAACGCGTCCGTGGTGGCCTTCGCCGCCTGCTGGAGGTTCCGCGGGCTGGCGCTCCCCGCGGCCACGAGCATCGAGGCGGTGACCCTCGACGCCAGGCCGCGCGGCACCGTGCTGTCGCCGAGCACCTGGTCGTCGTAAGCGAGCGTCGGGGCGATCGCCTCGAACGCGGCCCAGCTCGGCTGTGCCCGCATGCCGGCGACGGCCTGCGGAGGAAGGCCGACGTGCGCCATGAACAGCGCCACGGCGTCACCCTTGCGCCCAGCGTCGAGCAGTTCGGTGAGCCGCTCGGTGTACTGCTTGGTCCGAGTGCCGTCTTCGACCTCTGCCATGAACGGCGGCTCGTAGAGCGCCACCTTGGCGACAGCGGGGTCGGCCGCCGCGGCCGCCAGGGCGAGTGCGGCGCCGGAGGAGATGCCGTAGACGTAGGCCTCGCGGCCGGCCTGCGCGATGAGGGCCTGCACGTCTTCGACCTCGCGGGCGACCGCGTAGGGCTGGGTGTCCGAGCTTTCGCCCCTGCCCCGACGGTCGTAGGTGTAAACGGTGAAGCGGTCCTGCAGCGCGGCGGCCAGCGGCCGCAACGGTCCTGCGGCGCGATGGCACATGGCGCCGTCGACCAGGACGAGCACCGGACCGCTACCGGTGCGCTCGTAGGCGATCGTGGTTCCATCGGTCGAGGTGACGAATGACATCTAAGGCTCCTAACTCATTGCTCTTACTCGTGCTGGTTGCTCCTGCTGATTGGTCACGCTGATGCGGTGCCGTCACTGGGCGTCGAGGCGGGCCAGGTAGGCGTCGAAGCGGTCGAGGCTGGTGCTGAACCCGGCCCTCGCCTGCGGGCTCAGGCGCGCGGCCGGCACGTTGGTCTGGTGGGTGACCACCTCGGTGCGCCCGTCGTTCAGGTCGACGAAGGTGATCGTGGTTCGCATGCCGCCCTCCACCTCCGGCTCGACCCACACCAGCCGCCGCGGCCGGAGGATTTCGACGTAGACGGCGCGCATGGTGTACGTACTGCCGTCCGCGTCGTTGACCATGGTGGTCTCGAAGACTCCGCCGGGCCGCAGGTCGACCACGATGTTGCCGACCGGCGTGCTCGTCCCGGTCGGCCCCCAGAAGTGGGTCAGATGTTCGGGCGTGGTCATGCAGTCGAACAGTAGCTCCGGCGGCGCCCGATGCACGTGCCGATAGGTCAGCTCGCCCGTCTCGGTCATCGTCCCGGCTCCTCGTCGCTGCTCGGCTCGTCGAGGCGCTGCGCGGCGCGCAGGGCGACCAGGTGCGCTTCGAGCCGGTCGTGGCGGTCGGCCCAGATCTGCCGGTGCCGCGCAATCCAGCCGACGGCCTCCTCCAGCCGCACCGCCTCCAAGACGCAGGGCCGCGACTGCGCGGTCCGGGTCCGCGAGATCAACCGCGCGCGTTCGAGCACCTTCAGGTGCTTGGAGACCGCCTGCTGTGTCATCGCGAACGGCTCAGCCAGCTGGTTCACCGTCGCGTCGCCGCGGGCCAGGCGCTCCAGGATCGCGCGCCTGGTGGGATCCGCCAGGGCCGAGAACACCAGGCTCAACTCGTCCTCGGCCGCCGGCCTCTCAGCCACCGCCGTGGAAACCGCCGCCATCTGCCCCAGCACCATGTCTCGACTCTATCCACAACCGTGAGTTTGCACAACTGATAGGTTGTGGATCGGCCAAGCCTTGCGCTCGACGACGGTGCGCAGCGGCAGATCGTGCAGTGCGCGGCGACGCGAGCAGTCCCGCTTCCGCACGGACGAGGACGTGGGCGGGACCAAGCCGGCCATCGTCCGTGCGCCGCACGACCGTGCCGAACAGCACGCCGCCATCGGTTTGGCTGGTCCCCCAGCAGCAGATCGAGAAGTACCCGACGGGCATCGCCGCGGACACGAGCTGCGCGCGGAAGCGCACCCAACCCGGCACCGAACCGGCCATGGTGCGGGTCGCCCCGCGGGTGTGGTGTGCTGGAGCCTGCGGTTGCGAGGGCTGCGGCTCGCGTGGCGCGTGGTGGCCGGTCCTGGTGTCCGCCGCGTTCGAGGTCGACCCGGCGCGTATCGCCGTGATGGGTGGAAGCGCGGGCGGCGGACTCGCCGCCGGTACAGCATTGCTGGCCCGCGACTGCGGTATGGCGATCGCCAGGCAGATCCTCATCTCTCCGATGCTCGACGACCGCACCATCGACCCCGACCCTGTCCTTACGTCACTGGCCACATGGACCTACGACGACAGCTACACCGGATGGCACGCCCTGCTCGGCGACGCAGTCGCAGGCCCAGACGTCTCGCAGTACGCAGCGCCCGCGCGGGCGCTGCGACCTGTCACAGCTGCCACCCGCGTACATCGAAGTGGGGGAACTCGACGTCCTCCGCGACGAGTCGATCACCTACGCCTGCCGGGTTGCTCGCCGCGGGCGTCTCCGTCGAACTCCACGTCCGCCCCGGATGCCCGCACGGCTTCGAACGCATCAGCGCCGACGCCGACGTGGCGCAGCGCTCACACGCTGATCGTGTACGCGCCCTCGCCGGATACTGATCCACTGACGCCGCAGCGATTCTCAGTGGTCCGCCGCCCCCGGATCAGGCCTAGATCAGGCCGATTTCGTATGCGCGGGCGATCGCCTCGACGCGGTTGCGCGCCCCGAGCTTGACCAGTGTCTGCTGCCAGTACGTCTTGACCGTGTTGGGGGCGAGCCGCATCTCGTCGGCGATCTCCCGGTTGGTGGCCCCGCGGGCCACCCGGTCGAGAATCTGCTGCTGCCGCATGGTCAGTTGCTCGATCGCGCCGTCGGCCCCGGCCTCGCCGCCGGTGTACTCGGGCCTGGCCGCCTCTTTGATCGTCGCGATCAGCTGAGCGGCACTGATCTGCTTCGGCAGGCAGCCGTGCGCCCCGGCCGTCAGCGCGGCGCGGACCGCCGGATGCGATCGATTCGCGGTGAAGAGCAGGATGCGCGACGGGCAGCCGGCGGCGACCAGTTGGCGTACGACGTCGGGAGCGTCCCGGTCCGGGAGTCGGACGTCCAGCAGGATCACGTCGGGCTGCAGGGCACGCGCGCGGGCTACCGCATCGTGCGCGGTCTCGGCAGTGCCGACCAGGGTAATGCCCGAACCGGCCAGCAGGCTCCTGATCCCGAGTGCTACGACCGGATGGTCGTCGACGACGAGCAGCCGCGCATCGGCCGCTGTTCCCCGTCCTTCGTCCGCTCCGCTCATGCCGCGCCCTTCGTCGAGGCCGCTACGACACCCATCGTACAAAATGTATACTATATATGTGACATCGTGGTCGCGGTGGCGTTGAATGCCGCCATGGATGACGGGCGCTCGCCAGCCGACGTCGGACGCGAATGCCGCGCGGCCATGGCCGCTCTGGACCGGAATCGGGCGGTGCGCGCGTTCGTGCGGTCGCTTGGTGAGCCCGGCGGCGTCTCCTGGCTGGCCGAGGCGTCTTCCGAGAGCGACGTGATGGTTCTCGGCGAGGTGTTCGGCACGTCGACCGGCTTGCTGCGCGGGCTGCGGGTGCCGAGCGGTCTCGGCCTGACCGGCAAGGTGTACTCGACGCTGCGGCCGGCGTGGGTGGACGACTACTTCGTCTCGCCGGCCATCACGCACACCTTCGACCGCTACATCGAGGCCGAGGGGCTGCGCCGGCTGCTTGCGGTTCCGGTGTTCTGGGACGCGAAGGTGCTCGGCGTTCTCGCTTTCGGCTCCCGTGAAGACGGCGCGTTCGGGGACCGTTCGGTCGAACGCGCGCAGTCGGTGGCGGCCGATCTCGCGCTTGCCGTGCAGATCGCGGAGCGCGCCCGGATCACCCGGGAGGTCGCCGTGCTCGAGGAGCGAAGCCGGCTGGCCGGGGAGCTGCACGACAGTGTCGGCGCGTTGCTGTTCGCGATCGGCTCCAACGTCGCCGCGCTGAGCGAGTCGGCCGGCGGCGATCCGCTGCTGCGCGAGAGGCTGCTGGGCCTGCAACAGCAGGCGGCGCAGGCCTCGGCCGCGCTGCGCGAGGCGATGCGGACGCTGCGCTCGGCGCCGGCCGCGTTCGAGCTGTCGGTTCAGGTGCAGGCCGACTGTGCCGCGTTCACCGACCGCAGCGGCGTGCCCGCGCAATTCTTCGTTCTCGACGAGTTGCCGCCCCTGCCGCCGGCCGCCGCCGATGTCGTGCTGCGGGTGGTGCGGGAGGCACTGCTCAATGTCGAGAAGCACGCGAGTGCCGCGGCGGTGGCGGTCACGCTGAGCCGCACGGCCAGCGACCGTGGCGTTGTTCTCGCCGTCTCCGACGACGGGACGGGATTCGTCGCCGAGCAGTGCAGGGCCGGACTCGGGCTGGCGGCCTCGACGGCCGCGGTCGCCCGCCTGGGCGGACGGCTGCGGGTCGAATCCGAATCGCAGTACGGCACGACCGTGCGCGTCGAGCTGCCGTGCTGAGGACGTGGCACGTAAGGACGTTGTGACGCGACGCTCGGTACGTTCATTGGGCGGTGGACATCCATCTTCCGCCCGGACCGCCCGCCGGGCCTTCGGTGGAGCGTCCGGTCGGTGTCAGCAGGTGGGCCGGCCACTTCTCCTGGTCCTCGCCGAGGAAGCTGCGGCCGCCCGCCGACCAGCGCACCCGCGAGGCGATCGTGATGATGCCGGGGAAGGTCGTGAGCACGATCGCCGACTCGACCTCGCCACGCGCACGCGTGAGCCGGTCGTCCTCGTCGCGCAGTTCCAGTTCGATCACCTCGGGCAGCCCGTCCCGGCCGCGCTGCACCACTTCGCGGTGAACGGCGCGCACGGCCCGGGCCGGGGCGTCCGCGGCCAGCACGACGTGTCCGAATGTGAACGACGCGGCGCCGCCTTCGTCGAGGATCACCGCGGCGAGAAAGGACGCCCCGTCCGGGTCGACGCCCCAGGCGTAGTCGTCCTTGTGCCGCCGCCACGAGCCTCCGACATCGCCTCGCGGTCCCCAAGAACGGTCGCGTGCGGCGACGCCGTCCACGACGTGACGGGTCCCGGCCAGCTCGAGCTTTCCGCGCACCTGCAGGAGTTGGTCCACGTGCCCCCGGGGGCTGCCCGGGGGGTGCAGCGCCAGTGCGGCATGGTGCGCCCGGAATTCGAAGTCGAGCCGGATGTGCTCGCCGTCGGCATAGCCGACCGCGTGCCGGGCGAACGGCTCTTGCATCTGGATGCGCAGGCCCGCGTCAAGCTCCACGTCGGCGAGGTCGCCGTCGGTCGGCCAGGGCACGTGGAAGTAATGCCGGTGGTAGGGCTGCGCCCAGGTCGCCGTGGCGGCGGTGGAGCCGTACACCCAGACGCCGACCGCCGCGACGTGGAGTTCGGGCCGCACGTAGAGGTAGATCCAGCCGCTCAAGCCGGATTCCCGGTCGGCCCAGCCCCAGTAGGAAGTCTCGGTCCAGTGGTCGGACCCGTCGCCGGGGTGTGAGTGTTCGTCGGCCGGCAGCGCGCGATTCATCGTCGGACCTCTCCGGTGGAGCCGGTCACGGTTCCCATCGCGGACCCGGTTCCGGCAGGTCGAGTTGACGGGCCAGCAGATGAGCCGCGTGCGTGTTGCGCGACGGGTCGGCGGGCTCGTCGGTGTAAGCGGGTATCCAACCGGCGGCGCGGCCCACCTGGATGACCCGCATGACCGTGATGTGGAAGCGCAGCGCGCCGAAGACCTCGTACCAGTCGAGGTCCTGCGCGCCGAGCCCGGTGCGTTCGCGCCACAGCGCGACCGTCTCGTCTCGGCTGCCGAGGCCGTCCAGCCGCGCCAGACCGTACATCTCGGAGTGCAGCCTGTCGCACGCCAGCCACCAGCCGAGGTCGAGCAAGGGGCCTGCGTTGCCGGCCATCTCCATGTCGAGCACGCCGACGCAGCGGAACTCTTCGAAGATCATGTTGGCGAAGCGTGCGTCGCCCCAGGAGAAACCGCCCGTCCAGCCGGCGGGGACTCGTCCGCCGAGCCAGTCGAAGGCGGTCTCGGCCAGCGGTTGCGCACCGACCCGTGCCAGCTCGAACAGCTCCCGCCAATACCTCAGCGTGTCGGCCGGCCCGCGCAGGAGCTCGGCGTCGGATGGGTCGTCGAACGCGTCAGCTGATACGCGGTGCACGTCGGCGAGGGTTTCCACGGCCGAGGTCCACAGCCGTCGGCGCTGATCGGGGGTGGCCTCCTTCAGCCAGCCGGTCGCGGTGTAGACCGGGTTGTCGGAAGGACTGCGACCGGCGATCCGGCGCATCAGCATGGCCGGCTGACCGAATACGCGGCCGTCGACGTCGGCGTCGAGCACCTGCGGCACGGGGACGCCGTGCGCTGCGAGCAGGGTGAGCGCCCGGTGCTCGCGGGCGAGCGACGCGCCCGGGAACAACCGCCGCTCAGGAATCTGCGACCGGACGACGTACTCGCCCGTCGCGCGCCCGGCGGCGGACCGCGTCGTGATCAGAATCGTGCGGTTGGAGAAACCGAGTCCGGCCTCCGGGGAACTCGTCGCGATGCCGCTTCGGTCCACCGGCTCCCCGGTGACGGCGGCCAGCCAAGCCCGCAGCCGTTCGAGTTCGTCCGCGTCCAGGACAGCGCCCTGCGTTGCTGCCATCCTCGGTCACGCCCCCGGCTGTCCGCCGACCGCCATGCCGAAGTCCGCCGGCACTTCCCCGGGCGGCAGCTCGACGATCCCGAGCGGCACCGCATAGGTCTCCTCGCCGATCAACAGGCCCGTCTCGTCGAACGGCCAGCTGATCAGCATGCGGGTGGTGGCGCGATAGACGGCGGCGGGGTCGGGGGCGGCGACGCCGAAGTACCCCGCCATCGCACCGGGAACCAGGGAGCTCATGACACCGTCGGTGATGACGATGCCGTCCGCCACGGCCAGGCGGTCGATGTCGAACTGGAAGTGCAACTGGCCCAGTGCCTTGCGTTCGGCGTAGAACGCCCGAACGGCGTCGTGCGAGTCCGGGCTCATGCTGTCCGGCGCTCCCCACGTGCGGTATTGGACGCGCACCGGGGAGAGCGTCGCGAGGAGTGCGTCGATGTCCTCGGCGATCTCCCCTACCATGTGCGCCCGGACGACTTCGAGTTGCGCGCGGTGCTTCGCGTCCGTGGTGGCCGCGATCCGGCCGTCCATGTAGTCGATCATCGCGGTGCGGTTGATGGCCATTTCCGCCCCTTCACAGTTCCAGTGACGCGTTGGCGCCGAGGCCCAATACGCGTCCGAATACATGTGCCATGACATCGTCGACGCTGCCCGGGCTCACGGCACCGGTGAGGTCGCCGATCTCGCCGAAGCGGGCCAGCACGTCCTCGGCGGTCGTGAGGCCGACGGCTCCCGGCGAAACGCTGATCGCCACCCGGGCCACCAGTCCGCCGCCGCTGTGGAAGAACTGGCCGCTGCACGGCGCCTGCGGCGAGGCGAGCAGGACCACCAGCGGCGAGACGGTCTCGGGGCCGAAGTCGCGCCGCAGGATCCCGACGAAGTCGGGGCTGGGGATGTTCTCGGTCATCCTGGTCAGCGCCGCGGGCATCACGCAGTTCACCTTGATCCCGAGCGCCGCGCCTTCGCTGGCGAGCGCGGTGGTCAGGCCCAGGTGGCCTGCGCGCGTGATGACGTAGGGCGCCGTGCGCGGCGCCCCGAAGACCGAGTGCGAGGTGACGTTCACGATGCGTCCGTAACCCCGCTCGGCCATGTGCGGCCACGCGGCGCAGGCGAGCCGGACGGCCCCGCCGAGGTTGACATCGAGGACGCGCTGGATCTCTCCCGGCTCGAGTTCGGCCAGCGGCCGGCCGCCGCCGGGGATGCCCGCGTTGTTGACGATCGCGTCCAGCCGCCCCCACCTGGTGAGCGCGGCCGCGACGAGGGCGTCGCCCGCGCCCCGGTCGCTCACGTCGCAGTAGTCCGCGACCGCCTCGCCGCCGAGGGCGGCGATCTCGTCGACGACGCGCTGCGCCGGCTCCGCCGACTCACCCTTTCCGGACAGCTCGGCGCCGACGTCGTTGACAACGATGCGCGCGCCGCGACGGGCGAGGTCGAGCGCGTATTGGCGGCCGAGTCCGCGACCCGCGCCGGTGACGATTGCGACGTGGCCGCCGAGATCGATCGTGTTCATCGGGAGGAGCCCTCTTTCGCCGTCGCCGTCGTCGCGGGCGGCACGAGTTCGCGGCGTTTCACCTTGCCGCTCGAGGTCATCGGCAGCGCGTCGACGACGTGCACCGCGCGCGGCGTCTTGTAGGCCGCCAGCCTGCTTCGCGCGTACGCGAGGATCTGTTCCGGATCGGGCGTGACTCCGGATGCCGCGACGATGTAGGCGTGCGGCACCTCGCCGAGGCGCTCGTCCGGCACCTTGCCGACCGCGACGAGGGCCACGTCGGGATGCGCGCTGAGCACGCGTTCGAGCTCTGCCGGGTAGATGTTGAATCCACCGGTGATGATCATATCCTTGCGGCGGTCGACGACGAAGAAGTGCCGGCCCGTTCGGCGGGCGATGTCCCCGGTGTGCAGCCAGCCGTCCGGGTCCACCGCTTCGGCGGTCGCGGCGGCGTTGCCGAAGTAGCCGAGGGTGACGAGCGGCCCGCGCACCATCAGCTCGCCATCGGCCCCCTCGGCGGCGTCGCGCGCGGCGTCGTCGAGGTCGGCCACGCGCACCTCGGTCCCCGGCAGCGCGACGCCGATCGAACCGCGCACCGCCGGGGCGTAGGCCGCGTGGGTGGTGCCCAGCCCGGACAGCTCCGTCATCCCCCACAGCTCCAGCAGCGGCGCGCCGCTCACCGCCTCCCAGCGCTCGATGACCGGCAGCGGGATCGTCTGGCCGCCGACAGTGCTGCGGGTGACCGAAGTCAGGTCGGCGTCGGCGAGGCCCGGCGAGTCGAGCATCATCGCGTACATCGTCGGCACGCCCTCGATCATGCTGACCTGGTGCCGCGCGACGCAGCCGAGCATGTCGGCGGCGTTGAAACGCTCGCGCAGCACGACGGTGCCGCCTACCATCAGGGTGCTGTTGACGGCGACGTTGCCGTACACGTGCGACAACGGCAGTGCGGTGAGCACTACGTCCGCCGCCGTGCGCACGTGCATCGACGCGGTGTAGGCCCAGTTGAGCAGCAGCGACTCCGCAGACTGCATGGCGCCCTTCGCGCGCCCGGTGGTGCCGGAGGTGTAGGAGATGCTGCGAAGGGACCGCAGTTCGGCTTCCGGCGGCTGCGTCACCGGGGAGGCCGTCGCGCCGAACTCGGCGAAGCCGACGACGCCGTGGTCCTCACCCCTGCCGCTCCCGTCGAAGCCGATCACGTGGGTGACGGTAGGGATCGCGGCGAACCACGAGCCGATCCGCTCCAGGCAGGCGGCACTCGCGACCAGCACCCGAGCGCCGCAGTCGTTGACGATCTCGGTCAGTTCGGGTCCGGTGAGCATCGAGTTGACCGGGTTCACGACGCACCCGGCAAGCAATGCACCGTGGTAGGCGGCCACCCATTCCCAGCGATTCGCGGAGAACAAGGTGACCCGCTCGTCGTTGCCGCAGCCGACTGCGCGCAGCCCGCCGGCGAAGCGTTGCGCCGCGGCGAGCAGTTCGCCGTATGTGATCGTCGCCGCTTCGGTGACCAGCGCGGGTTTATCCCCGAACCGCCGCGCACTGGCTATCAGCAGCTCGGCCGGATTCTCAGCCATGGACCGGTGCCCTCATCTGTGAGGCGGTGTGGCGGGACCGGATGCTCAGCAGACCGTCCTCGCAGCCGGCGTCGTTGCTCGGCTCCCGATCAGTAAATGACGAGGTTGACGGTCATGTCACTCTCCGAACGGAGAGGTAATCGCGATCCGGCCCGAAAGGCCGGCGCCTGAAGCACCGGCAACCATGAGGTGAGCGGGACCGGTGCGAAGATGAAGCGGGTGATGGTGATCGGAGGTGGCGGGTGCGGGTCACGCTTCGGCAGGTGGAGGCGTTCCTCGCGGTGGTCGAGGAGCGGCACTTCGGCCGGGCCGCCGAGCGTCTGCATGTCTCGCCGCCGTGGCTGAGCCAGACGATCAAGGATCTGGAACGTGCGTTGGGGGTCCGGCTGTTGACCCGCACGACGCGCAGTGTCGCGCTCACCGACGCCGGGGCGATTTTCGCGAGCCTGGCCGGTCGGGCGGTGCGGGATCTGGAGACGGCTATCTCCAGCGTCGCCGTTCGGGGGCGGGCGGCGCAGCGCACGATCACGCTCGGGTACACGATCGGCGCCGGTCTGGACATCGTCCCGGAACTGTTGCGTGTCTTCGCGCAGACGCATCCCGACGTCGTGGTGGCCACGCGCGAGTTCGACTTCTCCGATCCCGCCGCGGGCCTGCGCGAGCGGGAGGTCGACATCGCGGTCGTGCGCCCGCCGATCGGCCTGAGCGGACTGGTGTCCATCGACCTGCTCGCCGAACCGCGCGTCGCGTGCCTGCCCGAGGGGCACCCGCTGGCCGGCCGCTCTGAAGTGCGCGTGGATGAACTGCTGGGCGAGCCGATCATCGCGGCGCCGCTCTCCCCGGGGCCGTGGCGCGACTACTGGATCCTGTCGGACTACCGCGCCTCGCCGGCGCTGGTGGTGGCCGAAGCCCCGACCTTCGAGGCGGAGCTGCACCTGATCGCCCGCGGGGTGGGCATCAGCGTCTCGGCGATGACGGCCGCGCGCTGGTACCGGCGCCCCGGGGTGGCCTTCGTGCCGATCGCCGACCTCGAGCCGTGCCACGTGGCGCTGGCCTGGTGGCCGGAATCGACCACCGCTGTCGCCGACCTGGTCGCCATCGCGCACAACGTGGTCGAGCCTGCTGCTTCGTGACCCCGGCCTCGTCGCGGCGGTGTGGGCGCCGCGACGAGGCCGGGAATGCGCAGGCGCTTGCCGGCCGTCAGTGGCCGAAGTCGCGGGCGACTTCGAGCACGACCTCGTCGACGACGTCCAGCGCCTGCTCGAGCAGCCGGCGCGGGATGTCCAGCGGCGGCTTGACCTTGATCAGGTTGCCCAGGCCCGCGTAGCGGCTCTCGCCGAGGATCACGCCGCGTGCCTGGGCGCGGCGGAAGATCTCGGCGGTCTCCTTCGGCGCGGGCTCCTTGCTCGCCCGGTCGCGCACGACCTCGAAGCTGACCATGAGCCCGGGGCAGCGCACGTCGCCGATGATCGAGGTGCGCTCCTGCAGGTCGCGCAGCCGTTCAGTCGCGTATTCGCCGTGCTCGCGCGCTCGGGCGGCCAGATCATCGTCGATGATCGCGCGCACTGCCGCGAGCCCGGCGGCGATGGCGATCGGGAACTGACCGAAGGTGAGCTGGTCGTCCCCGGCCGCGAACCGCGCCTCGTCGTCCCGGGCGAGCACGCCGGCCAGCGGGAAGCCGCCGCCCACGCCCTTGCCGAACACCAGCATGTCCGGGCGGATGCCGTAGTAGTCGCTGGCCCACAGCCGGCCGGTGCGCCCGAAACCGGTCTGCACCTCGTCCACGATCAGCAGGATCCCGAACTCGTCGCAGATCTCGCGCAGTCCCTGGTGCCAGTTCGCGGGGAACTCGTTGTGACCGCCGTTGCCCTGGATCGGCTCGTACACGATCGCCGCGACCTGTCCGTCCACGCCCTTGGTGATCGTGTCGCGCAGTAGCGAGAGGCACAGTTCCGCGTCCTGCTCCGGGGTCAGCCCCGGGCGCGGCCGGTAGCAGTCGGGCCGCGCTATCCGGTGGAAGGCCGACTGCAACGGCCCGAACACGTTGTTCGGATGCGGCCAGCTCGCCGCCATCGTCGCGATCGACCGGCCGTGATACGCGTCCTGCAGCACCAGGATGTGGCGCGCGCCGGGATGGTTGCGCATGGCCAGCTTGAACGCCATTTCCACCGCCATCGACCCGTGCAGGGTGAAGCCGACCCGGTTCAACCCGGCGCCGCCGGGGGCGATGCTCGTCATCAGCTGCGCCAGGTCGAGCAGCGCCGGGGTGTGGAACGTGGGCCGTGCGTGCGTGATCTGATTCAGCTGCGCGGCCGCGGCCTCGATCACCCGCGGGTCGTTCGCGCCGAGGTTGTTCGACCACGCCTGCGCGGTGCAGTCGATGTACTGCCTGCCGGTGTCGTCCCAGACCACCGAGCCCAGCGCGCGCACGAGGGTGAGCTTGCCCGGGTCGCCGCCCGGCGGCTCGTGCAGCAGCGCCGCCGCCCCCGGGTGCGCGATCGCGGCGGGAATCGTCGCAGAACTCATCATGACTCCTGATCCGTGGTGCGATACACGCCGACGGCCTTCCTGTTCAGCCGGGGGCGCAGGTAGAGCAGGTACCAGAGCAGGCCGACGACCTGCGCGCCGAGCAGGTACTCGCCCGCGACGTGCCCCTCCTGCGGGGCGAGCGCGATGACGACGACTCCCAGGGTGAAGACCACCGCCGCGACCGCGACCGGGACGAACCACCGTCCCAGCGAGAAGTCGCCCGCGCGGTGCTCGGGCATCCTTCTGCGCAGGTGGGCATAGCCGGCGCCGCCAACCGTCAGCGCGTAGACGAAGTAGTAGGCCACGCTGCAAATGGACACGACATTCGCCGCGATGCCCGCCGACAGCAGATTGACGCCGATGCCGACGGCCGCGACCAGCAGAATCGACGCGATCGGCGTCCTGGTGGTCTTGTTCACCGCGCCGAGAACGGATGAGCCCGGCAGCATCCGGTCGCGGGAGAGCGCGAACGCGAGGCGGGTGGCCACGACCATGTTGGCCAGCACGCAGGAGAAGATCGCCAGGAAGACCACGACCTGCAGGAACGCGGCCGCGACGGCGCCGAAGTGACTCTGGAAGATGTAGACCAGCGGGTTCTGCGACTGACCGAGCGCGTCGGCGACGCCGTGCGGGATGGCGATCAGGAACCCGACGATCATCAGGACGCTGGCCGCCATCGACACCAGGTTCGCGCGCATCATCGCGTACGGCGTCACAGCCCGTGGGTCGTTCGTCTCCTCGGCCAGGTCCGCCGCGCCCTCCCAGCCGATGAAGCAGTACATCGGCAGCAGCGCCGCCAGCACGAAGCCGTACCACAGCGCGCCGCTCGACGTGCGCTGCGTGGAGACCAGGATGCTGAAACCCGCGTCGTGGCGGAAGAAGAAGATCGTGCCGAGCACCAGCAGCGCGGCGGCGACCACGGAGCCGAGGATCTCGAAGACCACGCCGAAGTTGTTCACCGCGCTCACCAGGCGGATGCTCACGACGTTGATGACCGCGGCGGCCACCATCGCCAGCGTCGCGAGCAGCACGATGTCCCCGTGCGTCGGGTTGGACCAGATGTCGCCCGCGAACACCGTGGCCAGCGCCACCGCCGTGGCGGCCGTGCCGGCCATGAACGCCAGCAGCGCGGTGTACCCGGTGAACCAGCCGTAGTGCGGGTTGATCAGCCGGCTGTTCCACTGATACGCGAAGCCGGTGATCGGGATGCGCGCCGCCAGGTGCGCGTAGACCAGCACGATCAGGAACACCCCGCCGGCGCACGGCAGCCACAGCCACACCCCCGCCGCCCCGCTCGTGCCGAACAGGCTCGGCAGTAGGAAGAAGATCGCGGTGGTGATGCTCACCATGGAGAACGCCACCGCGAACGAGGCGAACGGGCCCATGGTCCTGCGCAGCGCCTGCGCGTACCCGAACTGGTGCAGATCACCGGCGTCGGTGGGATCCGACAGCCGTTTTTCTTCATCCATTGTTGTCACGATGTGCCGCCCTCCACGAGGCAGAAACAGTCTCCGTCGACCGCACCGACTTCAGTCCCCGCTCGCGAGGCGAGGCGCCACAGGCCTGTGATTGTTCGGTATCGCTCAGGGTAGGTCGGCCGCTGGCCCAGTGGAATGACGAGTACCTGGAGCGATTATTACTGATTTTACTAACAACGTCTGATGACCTGACCAGTCGATTCGCTGATCTGCGTGTCAGCGAGAGTCAGCAATCCGTCAGCGACTACCGGCGAAGGTTCACTCGCCACGTCCCGTGAAAGGCGGGACCTGCCGCAAGGGAGTGAGAATGCGAGTCAAATCATTCAGGCGTGCCTATCCCGTCGCTTCCGTCGTCGTCATCGCGGCGGTCGTGCCCGTGGCGGCGACCGCGGCGCTCGCGGCCGGGAACCCCGGCCCCGCGCCCTCCGCCTCCGCCGCGGCGATGTCCCTGACCCAGCCGGCCGGGCTGCCGTCCAAGCAGCAGCAGATCAGCGTGCTCAGCGCGGCGCTGACGTACATGCGCGCGAACTACCCGGCGCTCTACAAGAACTTCGGCGGCGGTGACGTCACCGACATCTTCGACTACGGGATCGGCCCGCTGTGGTTGAACGGGACAGACGGCGCGGGCACGACGATCGCGCTCGTCGAGGCGTGGGACGAGCCGAACATCGCCGCTGATGTGGCGTCGTACGACAAGGCGCTGCATCTGCCGGACCCGCAGATCCAGACGATCTTCCCGGCCGGCCCGCTGCCGGCGAAATGCCCGCCGCAGATGAACCGCTACACCGGCACCTGCGCCTCATGGGCCGGCGAGGAAGCGCTCGACGTGGAAGAGCTCCACTTGATCGCGCCGTACGCCAAGATCCTCGTCGCCGTCACGCCGCCCGACACGCAGGAGGCCGACGACTCCGCGAGCAACGGCGCGCCGCCGGAGTTCATGAAGGCGCTGGAGACGATCAGCAGCCGGCACCTCGCGAACGTGATCTCGATCAGCGGCGGGACCGGCGAGTCGACCTACGGCGGCGGCGCCGCGCAGTTGGGCGCGCAGGACCCCGGCGAACTCGCGGCGGCGGCGGCAGGCATCCCCGTGCTGGTGGCGACCGGGGACAGCGGCGTCGTGCAGCAGTTGGCGGCGCCCGGACCGGGCGGCACCGAGACCACCATGACACCGGACATCGCGGCATGGTCCGACTCGCCATGGGTGACGGCGGTCGGCGGCAGCGTCCCGGACATGAGCAGCCAGACGCCTACGAAGCTCGGGCCCGACCCGCTCTGGAACCACGAAGGCGCCGGCTATTCCTCGGTGTACGCGCGCCCGACGTATCAGGACCACGCGAGCAGCGCTGCGACACGGTCGGTCCCGGACATCACCATGGACGCCCAGTTCGGTACCTCCGAGTCCGCGCCGCTGCTGGCCGGCGTGCTCGCCCTGGCGACCCAGGCCAACCAGGCCGATCTCGGGCCGATCGACCCGGCGCTGTACGACGTGCTCGGCCCCGCCGGCTCCCGCGACGGCATCCGCGACGTGGTCAGCGGCGACAACTCGGCGACGGTCCTGCCGCCTGACTCGGCCCAGCCCGTCACCGTCCCCGGGTTCGCCGCAGGCCCCGGATTCGACGTGGCCAGCGGATGGGGCACGATCTACGCCCCGGACTTCGTACCCGCACTCGTCGCCGCCAGCCAGGCCTCGCGGCAGGAGGCCGTCACGCGTGCCCAGGCGCAGGCACAGCTCACCGACCTCGAACGGCACGGCATCACCCTGACCCGCACCAGCTCCGGGACCGTCTACCTGCAAGCCGGCGGTCTGCTACCGGGCCACCCGGTGCAGCTCGGCATCGACGGCAAGACGATCGCGCAGCTGACTGTCAACCCGCTCGGCGGCGTCACCTACATGATCGACCCGAAGCAGCTCAAACTCGGCACCGGCCGACACGACGTCATGCTCACCAGCATGCTGCTCACCGAGACCGGACAGTTCTAGACAGTTCTAGCCGCCGACCCTCCCCGACCCGGACGCCCGATCGCGCCGCCCGTCAACCCTGGCGGCGAATCGGGCGCGCAGTTCGTTCTTGACCACCTTGCCGGTGGCGTTGCGCGGCAGTGCGGCGACGATCTCGATCCGCTCGGGCAGCTTCTGCGACATCAGCCCACGACCACGCAGGTGGTCGGTCAGGCTCTCGAGGGTCGGCGCCTCGGTCCCCGCCGGGACGACCACTGCGCAGGCGCGCTCCCCGGTTTCCGGGTCGGGCAGCCCCACGACGCAGACCTCGGCTACGTCTGGGTGGTCGGCGAGCAGGTCCTCGATCTCGCGGGCGCTGATGTTCTCGCCGTTGCGGATGATGACGTCCTTGAGCCGTCCCGTGATGGTGAGGTTGCCGTGCTCGTCGAGCCACCCGAGATCGCCGGTGCGCAGCCAGCCGTCTTCGTCGAAGGCTTCCGCGTCGAGAGCCGGATCCAGATAGCCGAGCATCACCTGCGGTCCCTTGGCCCGCACTTCGCCCTCCTGGCCTGGGGCCGCCTCGACGCCGTCGGCACGCACGACGCGGAGCCGGACGCCGTTCACCGGCCGTCCTTCGCAGCGTGCGAGGACGTCGTCGGAGTCGTGTGGACTGCCCATGGTGAGCAGGGGCGCCTCGGTGAGTCCGTACCCTGAGACGACTCCCGTGCCGCCGAGTTCGGCCTTGAGGTCGGCGTGCAGAGTCGGCGGTTTGGGAGCGGCGCCGCCCAGCGCGCAGCGGATCGCGGGGAAGATCGGCTTGTCCGGCGCGCGCCGCTGCGCGGCCAGGTACGTGAGCAGGAAGACCGGTGCCCGCGCCGGCCAGGGTGACGCGTTCACGGCCGAGCTGCTCGACGGTGGCGATCGGGTCGAAGGCCTCGGTGAGGATCATGGTCAAGCCGGCGGCCAGGCAGGCGGTGAGCCAGGTGGTGCAGCCGCCGATGTGGGCGAAGGGGAAGACCACGGCCGCCCGGTCGGCGTCGTTCGCCTCCAGCCGCTCGGCCATGCCCAGCCCGGCGGCCAGCACACCGGCGTCGGTGTGCCGGGCGCCCTTCGGCTCGGCGGTGGTGCCGGAGGTGTAGAAGTGCCAGCGCACGCTCCCGGCGCTGGGGACGGGGGCGGGCGGCAGGTGCGCGGGATCGTCTTCGGGCAGGGCGCCGTCCAGTATCAGCACGCGCAGTCCGGGCCGGCGGGCGGCGACCGCGGACGCGAGTGCGGGGTAGTCGAAGCCTCGCCACATCGGCGGCACGACGAGCAGTCGCGCCCCGGTCTGGCGGGCGACGAACGCCAGCTCGCGCTCCCGGTAGCCCGGCAAGACCGGATTCTGCACCGCCCCGAGTCGGCTGAGCGCGCCGACCAGCACGGCCGACTCGATCCAGGTGGGCAGCTGCCAGGTCACCGGGGTGCCGTCCGCGACGCCCGTCCGCGCAAGTCCCGCGGCGGCGCGAAGCGCCGCGGCGCGGTACTGCCGAACGTCATCCGCCGGCCGCGCTCGTCCACCATCATCTCGCCGTCGGCACTCGCCTCGGCCCGCTCCTCGACGAGGGCCCACAGGCTTGTGCGCATCCCGGCTCCTCCGGCCCGGCGCCGACATCCTTGTCAGCGCTCGTCGCGATCGGATATTATAAAGTATACCTTCTGTTAAATCTATTCTTGTGGCGAGCATGCGGCGGCGCTACGCTCCAGCCTAGTCGTCACCACAGCTTGATGACCTGGACGAATCGTATCGAGGAATCATGAGGCAGGACGAGCTCGGCCCGGTGGCGCCGTTCAGCGAAACGACCCACGGCGACGAGGCCGGCGAAGCCGTCGGCCCGGAACGCGCGGCTGCGGCGGCCCGAGGAGGATCGGCGCCGGACACCGGGCCGGCGGAACCCGACGTCGTCATCGAGGACCTCCTGGTGGAGGACATCTCCATCGATGGCATGTGCGGTGTCTACTGACGCGGAGGTCACCACGGACGTGTCGGCCGACGGCGTGTCGGCGGGCTCGGCGGACCTGTCCGCGCGGCCGTTCGACCTGGACACGGCTTGGCAGCTGGATGAACTGGTCTCGCTGCGGCCGGAGCGCTTCGGCGCGCTGCTCTACCACTTCGGCACGCGGCGGCTGTCCTTCCTGACCGAACGGACCCTGCTGGCCGTCGTACTCGCGCTGGCCGAGCAGCCGACCGCGCTGGCCGCGTGCGACGCGGCCGGCGTCCAGCCATCCGACCTCCCCCGCTACCGGCGGGCGCTGGCCAGGCTGGCCGCGTCCGGGATGATCCGCCCGAGGAGTGCGTGAATGCCGCTAGTGGAGGAGTTCCAGTACGGACTCGACGCGCCGATCTGCCTGACGTGGGAGCTGACCTACGCCTGCAACCTCGCCTGCGTGCACTGCCTGTCCTCCTCGGGCCGGCGCGATCCGCGAGAACTGGACACCGCCGAATGCCGGGCACTGATCGACGAGTTCGAGCGGATGCGGGTGTTCTACGTCAACATCGGTGGCGGTGAGCCCACGGTACGGCCGGACTTCTGGCACCTGGTCGACTACGCGGCCGCTCGCCGGGTCGGGGTGAAGTTCTCCACGAATGGCGTGAAGATCACGCCGGAGGCCGCGGCCCGGCTGGCGGGGAGTGACTATGTGGACGTGCAGATCTCCCTCGACGGCGCGACTGAGCAGGTCAACGACGCGGTGCGGGGTACGGGGTCGTATCGGACCGCGGTGCGCGCCATGGAGAACCTCGCCGCGGCCGGGTTCGCCGGGTTCAAGCTGTCGGTGGTGGTGACGCGGCAGAACGCCGGACAGTTGGACGCTTTCCGGCGGCTCGCGGATCGGTTCGGCGCGCAGCTGCGCCTGACCAGGCTGCGGCCGTCGGGCCGGGGCGCGGACGTCTGGGACGAACTGCACCCGACGCAGGCGCAGCAGCGGGCGCTGTACGACTGGCTCCTCGAACACGGCGAGCGGGTGCTTACCGGTGACTCGTTCTTCCACCTGGCCGGCTTCGGGCAGGCGCCGCCCGGGCTGAACCTGTGCGGCGCGGGCCGGGTGGTGTGCCTGGTCGACCCGGTCGGGGACGTGTACGCGTGCCCGTTCGCCATCCATGACACGTTCCGCGCCGGCAACGTGCGTGACGACGGTGGCTTCTCCCGGGTGTGGAAGGAGTCCGACCTGTTCGCCGAGCTGCGCCGACCGCAGAGCGGCGGTGCGTGCACGGCGTGCTCGGCCTACGACGGCTGCCGCGGCGGCTGCATGGCGGCGAAGTTCTTCACCGGGCTGCCGCTCGACGGTCCCGATCCGGAATGTGTACGCGGCCACGGCGAAGCGGCGCTCGCCGCGGTGGCGCCGGGTGCCGCGCCGCGGCCGACCGCGGACCATTCGCACGGTCGTAACTCACACGATCGCAACTCGCACAGTCGGCAACTCACACGGCGGCGGTCCGGTGTCGGTGAGGATCGGCCGCCGGCCGCCGGTCAGCGCGCCACCGGAGCGCGCCTGCGATGACAGTCCGCTGGCGGGATTCACCCCGGCGTTCGTCCCGGAGGCACTGGGATGACAGGATGTTGAGGCGGCAGGACATTGAGACGGCAGCGCGCTGACATGGCGGACCGCTGATGGGGTACGGCGCCGGGATGTGGCTGGCGGATCTGGCGTGGCCGGACGTCGCCGGGCGCGCGGCGGAGGCGATGCTCGTGGTGCCGTTGGGCGCGGTCGAGCAGCACGGTCCGCACCTGCCGCTCTCCACCGACACCGACATCGCCGTCGCGCTGTGCAAACGGCTCGCGGCCGCGCGCCTCGAGGTGCTGATCGCGCCGCCGATCCCCTACGGCTCCAGCGGAGAACACGCCGCCTTCCCCGGCACCCTGTCGATCGGCCAGGACGCTACCGAACTGCTCCTGGTCGAACTCGGCCGGTCGGCTTGCGACACCTTTCCGCGGCTGCTGTTCGTCTCGGGGCACGGCGGCAACGCCGAACCGCTTGGGCGTGCGGTGGCACGGCTGCGCGCCGAATCCCGCGACGTCGCGTGCTTCCTGCCGCGCTGGGACGGCGATGCGCACGCGGGCTTGGAGGAGACCGCCATGCAGTTGGCGCTGCGGCCCGGCGCGGTGCGGATGAAGCGCGCCGCGCCGGGTGAACTTCGGCCGCTGACCGAGCTCATGCCGCGGCTGCGTGCCGGGGGCGTGCGCGCGGTGAGCGAGTCGGGCGTGCTCGGCGATCCGACGGCGGCGACGCGGGCGATCGGCGTCCGCCTGCTCGACGAGTTGAGCGCTTCGCTCATCCGCTTCGTCGAGGCGTGGCCCGTCCGGGATGCGGAGACTTCACCCGAGCGGCGCGCCGAGGCGTGGCGATGAGTCGCCGGAAAGGTCCGGCGGACGAGACGGGACGCGTGGCTCTGGTCACCGGGGCGGCGAGGGGTATCGGTGCGGCCACGGTCCTGGCGCTGGCCGACGCAGGGCTGGGCCGTTCTCGCCGTGGATCAGGCAGCTGATGATCCGACACTGCCATATCCGCTCGGCAGCAAGGATGATCTGGACGCTGTCGTCGCGAGCGCCGCTGAGCGAGCCGGGACGGCGAATCGCGTTCGATCGGCCGTCGTCGACGTGCGGGATCTGGCAGGGCTGTGCGGCGCGGTCGCCGAAGCGGAACGCCACTGGGGCGCGTTGCACGCCGCCGTCGCCGCGGCCGGGGTGATCGCCGGAGGCGCGCCGCTGTGGGAGCTGCCCGAGGATCGGCAACGCGCAGTGCTCGACGTCGATCTCGGCGGGACGATCAACCTGGCCAGGGCCGCGATTCCGGCCCTGCTGCGACCGGCGCCGCCCCGGTCCGGTCGGTTCATCGCGGTCGCGTCCGCGGCGGCCACGCGGGGCATGCCGCAGCTGGCGGCCTACTGCGCGGCCAAGGCCGGGGTGGCCGGCCTGATCCGGGCGCTGGGCGCCGAGCTCGGCGGCACCGGAGTCACCGCCAATGCGGTCAGCCCGGGGTCGACCGACACCGCGATCCTCGCCGAGAGCGCGCGCCTGTACGGACTGTCCGGCGCGGAAGCTTTCGCCGCGCAGCAGCCCGAGGGCAGGCTGCTGCGTCCCACGGAGGTCGCCGCGGTGCTGGCGTTTCTCGCCGGCCCGGACAGCAGCGCGATGACCGGAGCCGTGATCCCCGTCGATGGCGGGCTGGCGCTGTGAACGTGCCCGACGTGCGTCCTAGGGGGTGTTTGAGAAGTGGGGCCGGGGTCGCGACGCCTGCCGCGCACGCTCGCCGCGTTGTCGGGCCGTCCACGGACAACCAGTCCGAGGACGACCCTCCGCCTTGCGATCGCACGCGCCAGACGCCGCGCCCTGATCCGACCCCACTTCTCAAACACCCCCTAGCGCGACGCGCACTCTCTGACTCCGAGACTCGAGGTCCAGCATGAGCAACGCATGGTTCGAATCCGTGGCCGAGGCGCAGCGGCGCGCCCGCAGGCGGCTGCCGCCGTCGGTGTTCAGGGCTCTGCATGCCGGGTCGGAACGCGGCGTGACGCTGCGGGACAACGTCGAGGCCTTCGGCGAGTTGCGGTTCGCGCCGCGCACCGCGGGTTTACCGGACAAGCGCGAGTTGGCCACCGCGGTACTCGGCCAGCAGATAGCGCTGCCGGTCGTCATATCGCCGACCGGCGTGCAGGCCGTGCACCCAGACGGCGAGCTCGCCGTCGCGCGCGCGGCTGCCGCCCGGGGAACGGCGATGGGCCTCAGTTCGTTCGCCGGCAAGCCGGTCGAGCAGGTCGTCGCGGCCAACCCCAAGACGTTCTTCCAGATCTACTGGATCGGCACGCGTGACGACGTGCTGCGCCGGGTCGAACGCGCCCGCGCCGCCGGAGCCGCCGGGCTGATCCTGACCCTCGACTGGTCGTTCTCGCACAGCCGCGACTGGGGCAGCCCGCATATCCCGCAGCGGCTGACGGCGCGCGAGCTGCTGCGGTTCGCCCCCGAAGGCGTGCGCCGTCCACGTTGGCTGCTCGGCTACGCCCGGTCCGGAAGCCTGCCTGAGCTCACCGTGCCGAACATGGCAGAACCCGGACAGACCCCGCCAGGGTTCTTCGACGCCTACGGCCAGTGGATGCAGACACCGCCGCCGACCTGGGACGACGTGGCCTGGCTGCGTCAGCAGTGGGACGGGCCGTTCCTGCTCAAGGGCGTCATCCGGGTGGATGAGGCCAAGCGCGCGGTGGACGCCGGAGCCAGTGCCATCTCCGTGTCCAACCACGGCGGCAACAACCTCGACGGCACCCCCGCGACCATCCGCGCGCTGCCGGCCATCGCCGCCGCGGTCGGCGACCAGATCGAGGTGCTGCTCGACGGCGGCGTGCGCCGCGGCAGCGACGTCGTGAGCGCGCTGGCGTTGGGTGCTCGCGCGGTCATGGTCGGCCGCGCCTACCTCTGGGGGCTCGCGGCGAACGGCCAGGCCGGCGTCGAGAACGTGCTCGACGTGCTGCGCAACGGCATCGACTCGACCCTGCTGGCGCTCGGCGTGGGCAGCGTTCACGACCTGCGGCCCGAGCACGTGATCGTCCCGCCCGGATTCGAGCATCGACTGGGAAACGATCGATAATGAACTCTTGATACTATATACAATATGTGCTCCGCTGGGATCTGGGTCTCGTGAACGCCGGGTCGCGCCCGGGCCGCGCGGGCGCGGACCCCTGACCCACTACTCAACGACGAGTGTGAGAGGGGACACGGATGGTCCTGGACGCGCCCAAAACAGCCATAGAGCTGGAAACCGGACGACTCGCGGACACGCAGAAAGCGAAGGTCTGGACGATCGTCGTGGTCGTCACGCTGCTGTGCGAGATCGCCACGCTGCAATACTCGATGGTCAGTCCCGCCGCCCTGCTGATCGCGCCGAGTTTCCCGGGCGTGGGCGCGAACGTCAGCTGGATGACAACCATCTTCGGCCTCGTCGGCGGCGTCTCGACGCCCCTGGCCGGCAAGGCCTCGGACCTGTGGGGCAAGAAGCGGATCCTGGTGCTCGGCAGCCTGCTGTTCATCGTGGGATCGATCATCTGCGTCGCCGCGGGCCACAGCTGGCCGCTGTTCCTGACAGGACGCGGGCTCCAGGCTCTGTCGCTGGGCAACGTCGCGGTCGCCTACGGCCTGTTCCGGGACCTGCTACCGCGCAAGTACACGCCGATCGCGCTCGGCGTCATCGTCACCGGCTTCGGCCTCTCGGCCATCGCCGCCCCGCTGCTCAGCGGCTACCTGACCGACCACTACACCTGGAAGTCGATCTTCTGGTTCCTGCTCGGCTACGGCGTGGTCACCGTGGCGCTGACCGCGGCCCTGGTCCCGGAGAGCACACTGCGAGTCAAACAGCGCCTTGACATCCTCGGCGCGCTCGTGCTCGGTGGCGGCGTGGCGCTCTGCCTGGTCTACCTGAGCAACGGCCCCACCTGGGGATGGACCTCGTCGGGCTCGCTGCCGTATCTGATCGCCGGACTCGTGCTGCTCGGCGCGTTCCTGCCGCTGGAGAGCCGCGCCGCGCAACCGATCATCGACGTCGCGGTGCTGCTCAACCCGAGGGTCCTGTCGACGATCGCGGTGTACTTCTGCGGCTCGCTCGCGATCAGCTGCATCGCCTACGCGCTGCCGCTGATGCTGGAGACACCGCACGCCAGTACCCTGATCCTCGGCGCCCAGCAGGGGGCCGCGGCGCAGCTGCACCTGCCGACCGCGCAGGTCGCCAGCCTGCTGCACATCACCCTCAACGACGGCCTCAAGTTCGCCGCCGGTGTCACGCTGATCGGCGTGGCCGTGCACGCCTCGCTGTTCCAGGGCACCGTGAGCATGCTCGTCGGCCCGGCGGCCGGATGGTGGGGAACGAAGGTCGGACCGCGCAAGCCGCTGATCATCGGGTACGTCACGTTCGTCGCGACGGGAATCCTCCTGCTGACCACCTCGCAGCACGGCATCTGGTACTTCGCGCTGACCGCGTCGGTACTCGGCATCGGCTTCGGCGTCATGTACGCCGCGACGCCGAACATGATCATCGACGCTGTGCCGCCACGCCAGCAGGGCATCAGTTCCGGCATGCTCGCCGTCGTCGGCTCGATGGCCGTCGCGGTCAGCACCGCGGTGGTAGCCGCCTTCATCTACGCCAACCCGCTGCTTCTGTCGGTCAGCGTCGGCGGCAAGGTGGTCAATACGACCAACCTTTCCAAGCAGTACTCCCTGCCGACCTGGAACGCGTTCGTCGGCGTGTCGTGGGTGGTCCTCGGCGCGTCTGTCGTGGGGCTGGTCATCTCACTCGCGATGAAGCATGGACGCGAACCGTCCAGCGCCGGCGTGATGAGCGAGAGTCTGTGAGGCGGGATCGCGGCGCGAACCGGGATCCCCGTGAGCCATCGCGAGGATCCCGGCCGTCGAACGCCGGGAAGGCCGTTGAACGAATGCCGGACGATCAGGTCAAGAGTGACGACGAGATCGTCCCGCTCGGTACCGCGCAACTGGCCGCCTGGCGACGTGACGTGCTGCCGCCGGTGGAACGGCTCGCCGGCGGGCTGTGGTCGGTTCCGGTGCCGATACCGAACCATCCGCTGCGATACACGCTGAGCTACCTGGTGCCCGGGGATGACGGGCTCGTGGTCGTCGATCCGGGCTGGGAGACCGAGCAGGGCTGGCGGGCACTGACGGCCGGGCTCGCCGCCGCGGGCGCGGGGGTCAGCGACGTGCTCGGCATCGTGGTCACGCACATCCACCCCGACCACCACGGTCTGACCGAGCGGCTGCGTGCCGAGTCCGGGGCGTGGGTCGCGATGCATCCGGCGGAGCGGGACACCCTGCCCCAGCGGATCGAGCAGGACGCGGGAGCGCGCCGGCTGGTCCGCGCGACCCGGAGACTGCGTGCTGACGGCGCTCCCGAGCGGGAGATCAGAAGGCTGCTGAAGCAGATGCGCGCCGACCCGATGGCCGGCCTCACCGACCTGGCCGAGCCGGACATCCTGCTCAACGACGGCGATCCGGTACCGCTGGCCGGGCGGCGGCTGCACGCGGTGTGGACCCCCGGGCACACGCCCGGTCACCTGTGCCTGCGGGAGCCCGACGCACGGCTGCTTCTGACAGGTGATCACGTGCTACCGCGCATCACTCCGCTGATCGGCTTGCAGCCGAATCGCGACAACGCGCCACTGCGTCAGTTCCTCGACTCGCTCGACAGGATCGCGGCGTTCAACGACCACCAAGCGCTTCCGGCACACGAATACCGCTTCGCCGGACTCGCGGCGCGTGCCCGCGCGATTCAGCAGCATCACAAGCGGCGCTGCGCCGAGTTGCTGGCAGTAGTCAAGGCCCATGGTCAGCCGACCGTGTGGGAACTCGCGACGCGTATGTCCTGGGCCCGGCCGTGGAACGAGATCGGCATGATGCGGATCGCGGCACTGGCCGAGACGGCGGCGCACGCCGATTACCTGGTCGAACAGGGGGATCTGGTCTGGGTGAAGCCGGGTCCCGACGCCGCTCCCGACCCCGTGCGCGTGCGCTGCGCCGGATAGGCGCGCCGGACAAGCCAATCGGGCGAGCGCGCCGGTTGACCGCTGTCAGCCGACGACGTAGATCGGGTCGCCAGCGACGAAGGTCGCGGTAACGACGCCGGCCTCACACCCGGTCCCCAGTTCGTGCACAGCCTCGGCGGGCGGCAGCCGAAGCAGCATCAGATCGGCGGGCTGGCCGGGGGCGAGAGTGCGCAAGATGTCGGGCGCGTCCGGCCGGCCGAGAAACAGCCGCACGGCTTCGCGCGCCGGGACGTTCTCGGCGCTGCCCGGCCACGGCCGTGGTGCGGCGGCAGCGCGCACCACGGCCCACGGGTCGGCCGAGCCGAACGGCGCGTCGGTACCGGCCGCGGTCCTGACTCCCGCGGCGCGCAGCGACCGCAATCGCCACAGGTCGGGCAGTTCGTCAGCGGGCACGTCACGCTCGTACTGCTCGCCGCGCTCGGCGACGAAATGCGGCTGCGTCACCACCACGACGCCGCGCTCGCGCAGCCAGGCCAACGACTGCGCGGGAATGATGGCGCCGTGCTCGACGCGGTCCCCCGCCCGCACTCCCGCCTCATCCAGTGCGACCTGGGTGAGCATCAGCTGGGCGCGAGTGACACAGTGCACCGCGACTGACCGCGCCGCGGCGTGCGCTGACCGGATCAACGCGACGAACTCCCCCAGCGCAGGGAGCGCGTCGTCGTCCAGCAGGATCTTCGTCGGCCCGAGCGTGAATCGGGGGACGCGCGGATCGATCGCGTCGTGCGGCGCCATGCAGTGCACACGCTGCCGGATCTCCCCCTTGAGCGCCGAGTCCGCGAGCGTGCCGATGTCGTCGTCCGACATGCCGGGGGTTGCGTCGGTGAATCCGGTGACACCGCGCCGGGCCGCGATGCTGCTGACCGCCGCGAGGTCGAGGCCGTTGGCGGCATCGCGGCCGATCCGTCCGGCCAACCACGAGTCCAGCCGCCATAGCCGTCCGGTCGACCGTCCCGCGGCGTCCCGCTCCACGCCCCGCAGTGCACGGTCATCAATTGCGCAGTCGTCCAGACCGACCAGTTCGGCGGCGCGCGAATTGAGCATCCACAAAGCGCCGGACCGGTGCTGCACGCGTACGGGCCGGTGCGACAGCATGCGGTCGAGCGCATGCCGATCCAACTCGCCGCCGACAGACTCGTGGTAGCCGACGCCACGAATCCATCGCTCCGCCGGTAGGTCGCGATCGGCCTCCCGTAGCGCGGCACGTAGTTGCCCGCAAGTGCGTACTTGCGGCGGTCCGCACCGGACCGAGTCCGCCGCCGCAGCCAGAGCCCGCAGATGGACGTGGTGGTCGTGCAGTCCGGGCAGCAGCCAGCCGCCCTGCGCATCGAACTCGTCCTCGCCTCGCGCCGCGCGCAGTTCGGGCGCGATCTCGGCGATGCGCCCCGCGGTGATTCGCACGTCCATCCGGATGTCCGTCTGAACGGGACAAAGCATGAATGCGCGTCGGATCAGCATGCTGCGCCGATCTCAGCGCTCGCGGGCAACAGCGGCGGCGGCAGCACCACTTGATGGCGGCCCAGCCACGGGCAGTACACCCGCCACTCGTCTCCCGCACGATGCACAAAGTGCGGCGAGTGCTCCGTCGCGGCGCCTCTCGCGCTCGCGGAGGCGAACGTGGCGGCGACGGCGCGCATGGACAGGTCGATCAGCACGCCGCCACCGCCGAGCAGCGCCCCGGCCACGGCGAGTGCCGCGCACGCTCCGGTGAGCGGGTCGGCGACGGCGTCCGCGCAGAACACCGGCTCGCCCGCAGACCAGCCGACCAATCCGCCGGCGACCGCGGCGTCGTCACCGAACGCCACGAGGCCGGGTTCGTCCCGGCCGTAGCCGGTGATGCTGAGCCAGACCTGTCCTGGCCGATGCGGGATGTCCTGCGGAGCCAGCCCGAGTTGCCCCAGCGCTCTCGGGCGGGACGCCTCGATCACCACGTCGGCCTCGGCGAGGAGGTTCGCGAGGGCGGTGCGGCCTTCGGGCGAGTGGAAGTCGAGCGCGACCTGTTCGTGGCCCTCGTGCAGCCAGCCGAAGAATCGCGGGTCGCCGCGCCTGGCCCCGTCCGGCCGGCTGCTGCTCTCCACCTTGACTACGCGCGCTCCGGCCTGTCCGAGCAGGTGGGCGCACAGCGGTCCGGCCCACATCGCCGACAGGTCGACGACGAGTGCGCCCGCGAGCCGAGCGGACGGATCCGGCGCGGCGATCCGGGTGATCCGAAACGGCGGCGCCGGGTCGACGGCCTGATGCGCAGGCGATGTCGGCCCCGCCGGCAGCGTGGCGGCCGGGACGCCGAGCAGCCGGCACCGCTCCACCAACTCCGTGCCGCGACCCCGGGCAGTTCGCGCGGCGTCCGCGAGCGCCTGCCACGGGTCGTCCGATACGTCGGCGGAGAGGATCGCGGGCACCGCGTCGAAGTCGGTCGGTCGGCTCAGCGTGATGGCGCACCAGCCATCCGCCGCTCGCAGCAACCGCGTGGCGCCTCCCGCCGACGTCTGCCCGGCCCGGGAAAGTCCGAGCACACCGGCGCGGCCCGCCAGGATGACCCCGGGATCGGCCTGCACCGAGGCTCCGATCTCGCCGGCAAGTCGGCCGAACACCCGCAGCACTTCGGCGAGCAGCGCGAACGCGGGAGCCGGGGACGTGACCGGCGGCCGGTCGGGGAATCCGGTCAGCGCCATAGCCCCGGATGCCGCCCAATCGAGAACTGTGCACTCGTGGTCGGTGTACCCCAGATCGGCACGCGGCGGCAGGGTCGGCGTCACATCGGGGCAGAGCGCAGCGCACCACTCGCGGAGCTGGCGATAGCGCTCGCCCGGCATACCTTCCATGGTCGCGCCTCCTGAACCGCACCCTTGAGCTGTGCCGCCGCCGCCGGGCCTTAGTCCGGTGGGTGGATGAGTCCCTCCTGCATCACAGTCGCGATCAGCGCGCCGTCGCGGCGGAAGATGGCGCCTTGCACCAGCCCGCGTAGCGGGCCGGCCGCGACGGTGTTCTTCGCGTAGAGCAGCCAGTCGTCCAGCACGACCTCGCGATGGAACCACAGCGCGTGGTCCATGGAGGTCAGCCTGGTGCCCTCGGGCCGCTCCGTATCGCGCAACAGCGCCGAGACCAAAGTCAAGTCGCTGATGTACGTGAGAACCGCCGAGCCGCTGGCGCGCTCGTCGACCCGCGAACCGCGGGAGCGAAACCAGAGGTCGCGCGCGAGCGGATTCGATTCGTCATGGCCCTGCGGCTCAGGCACGGTCCGCAGCTCGAACGCCTCGGTCAGCTGCGGCCTGCCGGTGGCGGGCGTCCAATGCAGCGGAGGGCAGGCCTCCGGGACCGGGACGGCGGGCGCGGGCGGCTGACGGTCGGTGGCCGAGCGGTCCGTGGTGAAGGAGGACTCCAGGGCGAGGATGACCGCGCCGTCTTGGATCGCGGTCACCCGGCGGCGCTGGAACGTGCGCCCATCGTGCGGCCGGTCGACGCGGTACACGACCCGCTTGCCGGTGTCACCGGGTCGCAGGAAATAGGCGTGCAGCGAATGCGGCCTGGCCGAGCTGTGCGTATCACGAAGACCGTGGGCATCGCCGAGGGTGCGTTCAGCGGCGACCATGGCTTGCGCGGCGACCTGTCCGCCGAACAGCCGGAGACCGGGCTCGCCGGCACACCGGCTGCGGAACAGGTCGACTTCGATCTGTTCGAGGTCCAGCAGCTCCAGCAGAGCATCCAGGCCACGAGCCGACCGGGGTTGCGCCGAGGGTTCCGAAAGCACCGCCACGGTTCACTCCGATCAATCGAGCACGAGCTCCTGAATAAGATAGATTCTATATATGTCCAGCGAGCCTGGCTTCGGCCAGGGCGGCAGCGCTTCCGACGGCCTCGGTCCGGACCTGGTTGCGGACTCTGGATCTGGCGCTCGGCCCGACCGGCGATCCCGAATCCCCGCTGGCCGTCCTCCCGCTGGACGAGTGGGCCGAACGCCCGGCCGAATGGATCGCAGCCGCCGCCGAGGCGGTTCGGCGCGCGCTCCCGCTCACCGTCGGCGTCCTGCGCGGCGCTTACGACAATCGGCTCGCACCGCTGCTGGACGCCGCCACGCTCACGCTGTCCACACGCGGCCCGTCAGCAGCCGACGCGCCGGGAGCCGGTCGTCAGCTCATTCACACGCCGGATATCGATGAGAGCCTGGCGCTGCTGCGCGCCGCGGTCTCGCGGGCGCCACGCGCCGCGGTGGCCTGCGGCCAACTGCTGCGGCAGACAGAGCGGCTGGACACGGACACCGGCCTGGCCGCCGAGGCGGCCGTCTACTCGACGCTGCTCGGCGGGCCGGAGTTCGCGCGCTGGCTGTCCGTTCGTGGCGACATCGCGGCACCGGACGAGTCAGCCGCCGCACCCTCGCCGCTCGTTCTGCTCGACCGCGCCGACGGCCGCTTGTCGATCACACTGAACAATCCACGCCGGCGTAACGCGCTCAGCTTCGCGATGCGCGAGGAACTGCTCGGCGCGCTGCGGTTGGCCGAACTCGACCGGACCATCGCAGAGGTCTGGATCAGTGGAGCGGGACCGGCGTTCTGCAGTGGCGGCGATCTTGCGCAGTTCGGCACCGCGACCGACCTGACGGCCGCATACCTCGTACGACTGGCCCGCGCACCGTGGCGGATCGTCGATCGGCTCGCCGACCGGATCTCCGTCACCGTGTTCGCCCATGGCGCGTGTATCGGTGCGGGCGCCGAACTGGCCGCGTTCGCCGGTCGGGTGGTGGCCGCGCCGGACACGTTCTTCGCGCTGCCGGAGGTGGGCATGGGCCTGGTGCCCGGAGCCGGCGGCACGGTCAGCGTCCCGCGCCGGATCGGCAGATGGCGGGCCGCCTGGCTGATGCTCACCGGGCAGCGGCTGGACGCGGTCACCGCGTTGGGATGGGGCCTCGTGGACGAGTGCGAATGATCGGCGCGGCGCTTGGCACGCCGGAAACGCTCAGCCGGGCTATCAGACGGTCGACCTGTTCGGCGAGCACTGTCGGCGCTTCCGGACCGATCGCGAAGTCGCAGGCCCGCACGATCCACAGACCGGCCGCCGCGCACGGACCGTTGACGGCGGCGATCACGTGCCGGGCGGCGCTGCGCAGCCGGACGACGAAATCCACGTACGGCTCGAGGAATTCCTCGATGAGCCGGTCGATCCCGTGGTCGGCCGCGACAGCCTGCCGGACGTAGTCCCGATCGGGGCCCGCGCAGAACGTCCGGCCGGTTCCGGTGACGACCAGGAACCGCACGCCGCCGGATCGCTCGACCAGATCGAGCGCTCGGTGCAGCTCGTGGACCATCGTCGGGGTCAGCACGTTACCGTTCGGTCCAGCCAGCGTGAGCCGCCCGACCGGCCCTGGACGCCGATAGTCGACCTCGTAGTCGACCTCGGTGAACTCCTGCGTCATCCTCTCGGTCATCTGGTCTCCTTCGGCAGCCCGAGCACGCGCTCGGCCAGGATGTTCTTCTGGATCTGCGAGGTGCCCGCGGCGATGGTGTACGCCAGCTTCGCGACCCGGTCCTCCACCAGACGTCCGCTGCCCGCGCCTGAAGCCGCGTTCGAGTCCGTGCCCGCGTCGGGCCCCGTCGGCACGTCGCTCATCGCCAGCCCGGCGCGGCCGAGCACCTGCGCGGCCAAGTCGCCAAGGCGCTGCCGGGTCTCGGTGAACGCCAGCTTGAACACGGACGCGCCCTCGACCGGGACCAGGCCGGCGGAGGCTTCGGACACGTTCTTGCGGACCAGCGCCCACAACCCGTGCAGTTGCGCGGAGCACCGGCCGACCTGGCGGCGCAGCCCGGGGTCGTCCCAGAGCACGCCGCCCGCGCGGTCGGGCGTCGAACGCGCGATCCGCACGATCTCGGCCAGCATCGTGCGCGATTCGACCATCTCGCCGATGAACGCGGTGCCGCGTTCGAAGGCGAAGGTGACCATTGCGACGCGCCATCCGTCGTTCTGCGCGCCCACGCGGTTGGCCACCGGAACACGCACCTCGTCCAGCACCAGTTCGCTGAACTCGCTCTCCCCCGTCGCGGTCCGCAGCGGACGGACCTGGATGCCCGGCGTGTCCATCGGCAGGATCAGCCAGCTGATCCCTTTGTGCTTCGGCGCCGCCGGATCTGTGCGCACCAGCAGCTCGCAGTAGTCGGCCACCTGCGCAAAGGATGTCCATACCTTGCGCCCGGTCACCACGTAGTAGTCGCCGTCGCGAACGGCCGCAGTGCGCAGCGACGCGAGATCCGAACCCGCGTCGGGCTCGGAGAAGCCCTGGCACCACACCTCGTCCCCGCGCAGGATCCTGCGGTAGGTGCGCGGATCGCTGCTCCTCGGTGCCTTCGGCGATGAGTGTCGGGCCGGCGTGCAGCAGCCCGACGAAGTTCGCGCCGACGTACGGCGCGCGGGCCTTCGCGGCCTCCTCGAGGAAGATCAGCTGCTCGGTCGGGGTGGCGCCGAGGCCACCGTGCTCGGCGGGCCAGTCGACGCCCGCGTAACCCGCGTCGAACAGCCGCCGCTGCCACGCGGTGTCGTACCGGCGCCGCGCGGGCCAGTCGTCTCCGGGCGGGGGCGTCGGCAACCGCGGCACCGCATCCGCGAGCCAAGCGCGCAGCCGGTCCCGGAAGTCGAGCTCGGACTCACTGAAACGCAGGTCCACTGCCGCCACCCACCTTCCATTGATAATATATAACATATAATGTGAAGCGTGCTGCCGCCAGCCCACCCGGAGGGACACCCTATGCGCATCATCACCGGACTCGCCGAACTCAACGCGACAGTCGGCCAGCACCTCGGCTACAGCGACTACCGCGTCATCACCCAGCGTGACATCGACACGTTCGCCGAGCTGACCGGTGACCACCAGTGGATCCACGTCGACACCGAGCGGGCCGCGCAGGGACCGTTCGGCGGCACGATCGCGCACGGCCTGCTGACGCTGTCGCTCGGCCCCCGGCTGGCCAACTCGATCTACCGGATCGAGGGCATGAAGATGGGGGTCAACTACGGCTACGACAAAATCCGGTTCCCTTCGCCGGTGCCGGTGAACAGCAAGGTCCGGCTCGGCGTGACGCTCGGCTCCGTACGGGAGGTCGAGGGCGGCGTCCAGATCGGCGTCACGTTCGTCTGGGAGATCGAGGGCCGTCCGAAGCCGGCCTGCGTCGCCGAGATGCTGCTGAGGTACGCGGCCTGACGGGGTTTGATATGCGGACTTCAATGTGCGGCGAAGCCGGTTTCACCGGTCCCGCACGAGCAGCAGCGCGCTGGACGGCGTGAGCCCGCCGCTGGAGACCACCGCCACCTCGGCGTTCGCGACTTGCCGCTCGCCCGCGTCGTGCCGTAGCTGGATCACCGCCTCCTGCAACAGCCCGAAGCCGTGCGTCCGGCCGTGCGAGAGCTGCCCGCCGTGCGTGTTGACCGGAATCGTGCCGTCCAGCGCGATCCGCTTGCCGCCGTCCAGGAACGCCGGTCCTTCCCCGATGCCGCAGAAACCCAGCGCCTCCAGCCACGACAGGCAGTTGAAGGTGAACCCGTCGTAGAGCTCTGCGATGTCCACGTCAGCTGGACGCAGGTTGGTGCGCGTCCACAGATGCGCGGCCGGGCCGAGCACCTGCGGCTCGTGCACCAGCGTGCTCTGATCCCAGCTGACCCGCTCCACCAACTGCGTGCCGGCCGCCTCGAACCGGATCGCGGGGTGACGCAGGTCGCGCGCGGTATCCGCCGCCGAAACGACCACCGCGATCGCGGCGTCGCACGGCACGTCGCAGTCGTAGAGCCCGAAGGGACTGCTCACCATCCGGGCCGACAGGTAATCGTCCATGGTCAGCGGGGTCCGGTAGATGGCCTCCGGGTGCCGCGCCGCGTTCGCCCGCGCATTCAGGGCGATCCAGCCGAACGTCTCGCGGGTGGCGCCGAACCGGTGCATGTAGTGCGAGGCGCCGAGCGCGAGCGTGTTCGCCGCGGACAGCGAACCGGCCGGCGCGGTGTACGTCATCGGTCCACTCGCGCGGCCGGCAGCTGGGGCCGGTCGCCGACCGGTGCGCACCAACTCGGCGTGCGTGGCCTCCCAGACCGTGCGGAAACACAGCACGTGCCGGCACAGCCCGGCGGAGACCGCCAGCATCGCGTCGACCACACTGCCGCTCGGTCCCGGCAGCTCGGCCCCGCCGGTGTGCCAGACCGGCCGGATCCGTAGGGCTTCTTCGAGCGCGATGACGCCGCCCTCGTTGAAGCCGATCCCGATGCCGCCGCCGGGGTACGTCGCCAACCCGTCGATGTCGGACAGGTCGAGCCCGGCGTCTTCGACGGCCGCCTTGCACGCCTGCACGGCCAGCGACAGCGGATCGACCATCAGCCGTCGGCCGATCGGGCTGCTCCCGACGCCGCTGATGACCGAGTCGTGCTCATAGCGGCGCGCCGAGAGCGGAGCACGGACGGACGCTCTGACCTGCTCGGAGGGCTCGTCCACGATCGGCAGTTCGGCGACCGGCGGCTCGTCCAGGGGCGTCACCACGGGCACCCAGACGTCCTCGCGTTGTTCGAAGGACACTGAGGCATGCTGCCCGATCCGCACCGTCTCCGGTTCGGCGCCGACGACGCGCGCGGTCAGCCGGACCGTGGGGTCCTCGTCGAGCGCGAGCACGACGATCGCGTAGGGAACGTCCAGGTCGGGCTGCCACGCCTGGTAGTTCACCGTCACCGCGACGATGATCCCGTGACCGCTGACCGCCTGAATCGCGAGTTCGGTGCTGCGGCAGCGGTGACACGCCGCGCTCGGCGGATGCACGAGCTTCCCGCAGTCCGAGCAGCGCTGGAGCCGCAGCACTCCGTCGGCGCCGGACGTCCAGTAGAACTCGGACCGCAGATCGACTTCGGGTACTGGCAGCACTGCCGTTCACCTCGCGCATCTCTACAACGCGGTCAGAAGTCCGATCCGCCGTCCACGTTGATATCGGCACCGGTCATGTAGCTGTTGAGGCGGGAGCCGGCGAAGGCGATGACCGGGCCGATCTCGGCGGGATCGCCCGCGCGGCCGAGGTGGGCCGGATGGCCGAAGTCCTCCTCGATCACGCGCATGGCGTCCCGCAGGTCGCCCGGGTCGACGTTGCGCTCCGCCGGGAGCGCCGCCAGGTAGTCCCGCAGACCAGCGGACAGGAACGAGCCGGGTGAGACCGTGTTCACCAGGATGCCCTCGCGGGCGAGACTCAGCGAGAGGTTCTTGCTCAGGCTGGTCAGGGCGGCCTTGGCGGCGGTGTAGGCCACGATGTCCGGCGACTGGCGCCGGGTCGAGTGCGCGGAGACGTTCACGATCCGCGCCCATTCGGCCTCGCGCAGCAGCGGCAGCGCCGCCCGGACGCACCGGACGGCGCCGAGCAGGCCGATGTCGATGGTGGCCAGCCACTCCTCGTCGTCCATGTCCGCGAACCCGCCGACCCCGACGCCGACCGGGCCGGCGGCATTGACCAAAACGTTCAGCGCGCCCCAGCGCCGGCCGAGCTCGGCGAACGCCTCGGCGACAGCGGCCGGGTCCGTGATGTCGGCCGGGAGCGCCACCGCTTCGGCGGCGCCGAGCTTCTGCATTGCCGCGACCGTGTCGTCGAGATCGCGCGTGGTCCTGGCCAGCACCGCGACTCTGGCGCCCTCGCGGGCCATGGCCTCGGCGGCGGCCCGCCCCATGCCCTTCGACCCGCCGCTGACCACGACCGCCGCGCCGCCCAGTCCGAGATCCACGGCGTCGCTCGCTACTTCTCGAGGCTGATCGCCTGCTCGGGGCAGGCGCGGGCGCCGTCCTCGGCCTGCTCCTCGAGCTCGGAGGGGACGGGCTTCTCCAGTGGAAGGCAGCGCGCTTCGTCGTCCAGCTGGTAGACGTCAGGCCCGAAGGCGTTGCACAGCGTGTGTCCTGTGCATCGCTCTCGGTCGACTGTGACGCGCATGCGTGCTCCTCCTCAGTCAGGCGTGGTACTGATGCAGCTTCAGGTAGCCGCCCGCGTCCACGCGCAACTGCATGCCCGTGACGAACCGCGCCTCGTCGGAAGCCAGGTACAGCACCGCGTTGCTGATCTCCACCGGATCGATATACGGCACGTCCATGGCCTGCTGCGTCTTGAAGGCGAGTTCGGCGTCCTGCCGGGTCGGGTTCTCAAGATCCGGCCGGAAGGTGCGGTACATGGTCTCGTTCTGCAGCATCGCCGTGTCGACGTTGGTCGGGTGCACGGCGTTCACGCGAATGCCCCGCGGCGCGAGCTGGCGGGCGAGTTCGTGCACGTAGTCGGCGATGACGCGCTTGGTGAAGCTGTAGCCCGCGCCGCCGGGATCGGCACCCGGTGTCGGCTCGATCGTGCGCGTCATGAACGCGGCGAGTGAGCCGGTGGCGACGATCGAAGCACCCTCGCGCAGGTGCGGCAGGGCGGCCTGGATGGCGTTGATCGTGCCGATCAAGTTGACGTCGATCGCATCCGACCAGGCCTGTATCTCCCGCCGCCCGCCCATGCTCAGGATGCCGGCCTGCGCCACCACCACGTCCAGGTGGCCCAGCTCGCGCAATCCGTCCTCGATCGCCGCGCGCAGCTGCTCGGCGTTGCGCACGTCCGCCTCGCGCGCGACGATCCGCCGGCCCTGCTCTTCGACCAGCCGCGCGGTCTCCTTCAGATCGTCCGGCCGGGCAAGCGGGTAGGTCACGGTGTCGATGTCGTGACAGATGTCCACCGCGATGATGTCCGCGCCCTCCCCCGCCAGGCGCACCGCATGGCTGCGGCCCTGCCCGCGCGCCGCTCCGGTGACGAGGGCGACCTTGCCTTCAACACGTCCCATTTCTCTGGCTCCTTGGCTGCGCTTTGGCCGCGCGGGCGGTCTACGGCCGCGCGATCGTCTTTACCTGGAGGAAGTCCTCGAGTCCTTCGACGCCCCATTCGCGGCCCAGCCCGCTGTGCTTGTAGCCGCCGAACGGCGAGGCCGAGTCGAACCACTGCGCGCCGTTCACGCCGACCGTGCCGGTGCGCAGCCGCCGCGCCACGGCCATCGCGCGCTCGACGTCACCGCTGTACACGCCGCCGGACAATCCGTACGGCGTGCAGTCGGCGACGCGTACCGCGTCGTCATCGTCGTCGAACGGCAGCACCACCAGCGCGGGGCCGAAGATCTCCTCCTGCGCCACCCGGGCCGTCGGCGCCACGTCGGTGATCAGCGTGGGCTCGACGAAGTAGCCGCGCTCGAACCGGTCGGACCGGCGTCCGCCGAGCACGACCCGGCCCTCCTCGGCGGCCAGCTCGAAGTGACGCAGCACGCTGCCGAGCTGCCGCTCGCTGATCAGCGGGCCCATCAGGTTCGCCGGGTCGCGCGGGTCACCCCACGGGATGTGCTCCATGGTGGCCTTGGCGATCTCCACGGCCGCCCCCAGCATGCCGCGCGGCACCAGCAGCCGGGTCAGCAGCGCGCAGCCCTGCCCGGCGTGGCTGCACACGATGGCGGCGATCGCGGGCACGATCTGGGTGAGATCGGCGTCGTCGAGGACGATCGCGGCGGACTTGCCGCCGAGTTCGAGCGTGACCCGCTTGAGGGTGTCGACGGCGCCGGCCATGATCCGGCGGCCGGTCGCGGTGGATCCGGTGAACGTCACCGCGTCGACGCCGGGATTGCTCACGAGCGATGCGGCCACGTCCGTGCTGCTGGTCGTCACGACGTTGACCACGCCCGGCGGGATGTCGGTGTGCTCGGCGATGATCTGCCCGAGCAGCGTGCCGCACCACGGGGTGTCCGGTGCCGGCTTGAGCACGAAGGTGCAGCCGGCGGCCAGCGCGGCCGACATCTTGCCCAGATTCAGGAAGACCGGGTAGTTGAAGGCGGTGATCCCGGCGACGACGCCGGCCGCCTCGCGGCGCACGATCCGTCGGCCCTCAGGCGCGTCCGGCCTGGCCGGCAGCGGCCGCTCGAACTCGTAGTCGCCGAGCAGGTCGATGTAGTGGCCGATGAACTCCACCGCCGCGTCCAACTGCACCGAATGAGTCAGCATCACCGGCGTACCGGTCTCCGCGACGATCAGCGGACGGATCGCGTCGGCGTTTTTGCGTAGGGCCGCGCGAAGCTGTGACAGGCATTCGCGGCGAAACGCGGCGTCCGTGGACCAAGTGGTGGTGTCGAAGGCGCGGCGGGCCGCGGCGACCGCCCGGTCCACGTCAGGCGTCCCGGCGTCGGGGACGGCGCCGATGACCTCCTCGGTGGCGGGATCGATATTGTCGAACGTCGCCCCGTCGGCCGCCCCGACGAGCTCGCCGCCGATGAGCATGAGCCGTCCGTCGGCAGTCATCCGCACGCGCCTCCTCGTCGAAGCTGGCCTCAGTGTTGAAGAATATATATCTTATACAGACTATGGGCAACGACTTGGTCCGCGCCGCCGTCGAGGACGGGATCGCCAGGGTGACCCTGGCCGATCCGGCGCATCGCAACGCATTAAGCAAAGCGCTCAGCGATCAACTGGCCGCGGCGGTCGAGGCCGCCGTAGCGGACGGGGCGGCCGTGATCGTCCTGGACGCCGAGCCTCCGGTGTTCTGCGCGGGCGGCTCGCTGGACGGGCTGCTCGATCCGCAGTACCCGCTGGAGGAGCTGTACGCCGGGTTCCTCGCGCTGGCCGACTCGCCGGTCCCGACGATCGCGGCGGTGTCCGGCCCGGCCATCGGCGCCGGGGTGAACCTTCCGCTGGCCTGCGACGTGGTGCTGGCCGGCCAGAGCGCGCGCTTCGATCCGCGCTTCCTCGACGTCGGGATCCATCCGGGTGGCGGACACCTGTGGCGGCTCGCGCGGCGGATCGGGTATCAGGGCGCCGCGGCGTTGGTGCTGTGTGGCGACGTGCTCACCGGGGAGCAGGCGGCCGCACGTGGCCTGGCCTGGCGGTGCGTGCCCGACCCGGAGCTGCCCGAGTTGGCCGGGCGGCTGGCCCGGCGGGCCGCCGGCCGCTCCCCCGAGCTGGTCCGCCGCACCAAGCAGACCCTGCGCGTCACCGAAGGGCTCGACGACCCGGCGGAAGCGATGGCGATCGAACTGGAGGCACAGCGGTGGTCCGTCGAGCAGCCTGATTTCCGGGAGCGAGTCCAAGCCGTGCGCGACCGGATCGCCAGTCGCGACAGCCGCGCCGACTGAACGGCCGCGTCATCGAAGGCTGTGTTACCTGAGCGCCGGCTGTTTCAGCGCCGCGCCATCTGAGATCCGGTCATCTCAGACCCGGCGCCCTGGTGTGGAAGATGTCCGTCGCCATGATCCGGCCCAGCGTGGTGGCGTCCCACCGGGCACCGCCGCTGCTGACCGACTCCTTCTCGTACCAGCCGCCCATCAGGTGGATCTTGTCGTGGATCACCCGGATCACCTGGCCGGTGACGTGCTGCGCCTCGTCGCTGGCGAGCCAGGCGACCACCGGTGAGCTGCCCGCGGGGTCCATCGGGTGGTACTCGTCGGAGCCCAGTTCGTCCGGCTCGAACGCCTGCTGCCCCGCGGCCATGGTGGCGGTCAGCCGGGTCATGCCGCCCGGGCCGATCGCGTTGACGGTCACGCCGTACCGGTGCAGCTCGAGGCTGGTGGTCAGGGTCAGCCCGACGATCGCCGCCTTCGCGGCCGCATAGTTCGACTGCCCGAAGTTGCCGTTCAGACCGGCACCGGACGTGGTGTTGATGATGCGTCCGGTGAAGCTCTCCCCCGCCTGCGCGCGCGCTCGCCAGTGCTGTGCGGCCAGGTGCGTCAGCAGCCAGGTACCACGCACGTGGACGCGCATCACCGCGTCGAAGTCCGCGGGCGGCATGTTCCAGACGACCTTGTCGCGCGCGATGCCGGCGTTGTTGACCACCACGTCCACCCGGCCGAACCGCGCGACCGTGCGGTCGATCAGCTGCCGTGCCTGCTCCTCGTCGGCCACGTCGGAGTAGTCCGCGATCGCCACGCCGCCGTCCTTCGCGATCAGCTCGACCACCTCGTCGGCATCCCGGCCGGCGCCCTCCCCGCGTACCGACGTGCCGAGGTCGTTGACGACCACCTTCGCGCCGTGCTTGGCCAGTTCGAGGGCGTGGCCGCGGCCGATCCCATGCGCGGCGCCGGTGACGATGGCGACCTTGTCCTCCAGCAGACGGGCCACGACTACCTCCTGGACGTGAACGCGGCCGGGCCGCGGTGGAACGGACGGGGACCGAAGATCTCGTCGCCGGGGCGACCGTGGGTGGGGCGAGTCACTGCGGGCCCATCGCGCCCGCCTTGCGCAACAGCGCTATCCGGTCGTGTTGGTATCCGAGTAGGTCCCGCAGGATCTCCTCGGTGTGTTGACCGGGCGTCGGCGCAGCGGTCCCGGCGGCGGGCGGGCGCTCGTCGGCCACCCGGACCGGGAACGGCAGTTGCTCCGCGGCCAGGCGGGACGCGGGCTGCCAGGGCATGCGATCGGCGAACTGCGGGTCGGCGGCGATACTCCGCGGCGTGTTGACCGGGCCGATCGGCACGTCGTGCTCCAGCCCGAACCCCACCCATTCGGCAGTAGTGCGCAGCCGGAAGATCTCGGTCAGCTCACGGCGCAGCGCCAGGTCCCCGCGAGCATGGTCGGCCAGCGCCGCACCCGGACTCGCCTCGTAGAGGTCTTCGCGCCCGACCGCGGCGCAGAAGTTGTGCCAGAACTTGCGTTCCGAGGCCATGAACAGCACATGGCCGTCGCTGGAGGGATAGAACTGATAGCGCACTGCGTCGAGCATGCCGCCGGTGCCCGGGGGCCGACGTTCGTAGTCGTCCGCGGGATTGCCGGTGACCTGCGAGTCCGGCCGCAGATAGGCGCGATGGGTCTCGCTGCGCAGCCAGTCGAACGCCGCCGCCGCGTCCGACTGCGCCACCTCGAGGTGGCAGCCCTGGCCGGTCTGCCTGGCCCGCAGCACACCGGCCAGCAGTGCGGTCGCGCCATACAGCGGCCCGGCGTTGATACCGATGGAAGTGTGATCCGGGATCGACGGCAAGCCCTCCGGCCCGGGCGCCGGCGCGACCGTGCCGGCCCAGGCGTCGTACGCGATGCCGTGGCTGGGCAGGTCTCGGTACGGACCGGTCATGCCGTACCCGGTCAGGCTGAGCATCACGATCGCGGGATTCACCGTGCGCAGCCGCTCGTAGCCGAGGCCGCGGCGTTCCAGTCCGCCGGGCCGCATCGCCTCGACGACCGCGTCGGCGTCGGCCACCAGGTCGAGGAAGGTGTCCCGGCCCGCCGGGTTCGTGAGATCGAGGACGATGCTGCGCTTGCCCCGGTTCACGTGCAGGTGCAGCAGCGACACGCCGTCGACGATCGGCCAGCTCATCTTGCGGACGTAGTCGCCGGAGGGCGGCTCCACCTTGATCACGTCCGCGCCGAGGTCGGCCAGCGGGGTGGACACGGCCGCCGGGCCGAGCATCGAACACTCCACCACGCGCAGTCCGGACAGTAATGTCGTGCCCTGCGCCTCACCCTCGCCCACTGCACCCCCTCGTTGTGAATGGCATATTTTATATAGTACTCAATTCTAGCAGGAGGACTCGCCGGTGTCCCGATACCAGACCCTCGACTACGCCGAGCGCGACGGCGTGGCCTGGGTGACGCTCAACCGCCCGCACGTTCACAACGCCTTCGACGCCGTGATGATGCGCGAGATCCACGACTGCTGGCGCGAGCTGCGCGGCAACGACGACGTGCGGGCCGTGGTGCTCACGGGCGCCGGCGACAAGGCGTTCTGTACCGGCCTGGACCGCACCGCGGCGAGCGTCGGCGAGCAGGGGACGGACGCGCTCGGGCAGCGCGGCGCGACGCCGCTGCACCTCGACGACCCGGGCGACCTGCTGCCGCCGAAGACCGCCGGGCAGCTGTGGAAACCGGTGATCGCCGCCGTGAACGGCATGGCCTGCGGCGGCGCCTTCTACCTGCTCGGCGAGGTCGAGTTCATCATCGCGGCCGAGCACGCGACCTTCTTCGACCCGCACACCACCTACGGCATGGCCGCCGTCTTCGAGCCGATGCTGATGTTGCAGCGCATGCCGCTCGGCGAGGTGATGCGCATGTCGCTGATGGGTACCGCCGAACGGCTCGGCGCTCGGCGGGCGTACGAGATCGGATTGGTCCAGGAAGTGGTACCGGCCGCCGAGTTGCACGAGGCCGCGCACCGGGCCGCCGCGACCATCGCCGCCCAGCCGCCGCTCGCGGTGCAGGCGACCGTCCGGGCCGTCTGGTACGCGCGGGAACTCGGCCACCGGCAAGCACTCGACGTGGCGAAGACGCTGGTCCTGCTGGGCACCGACGAAGAGTCGCTGGCCGCCGGGCAGCAGCGGTTCAACTCGGGCTCGGCGCGAGCAGTGGCGGCTGCGTTAGCTGCCTGGGCACCAGCCCGTCTGCCGGCCGACTGTGGCCATGATGACCCACGTCATGCCGGTGGCGCGCCACCGGCGTTTCACCCCCGGGAATGGCGTTCGTCCCGACACTGTTGTAATGTTCCAACATGGTAAGTGCAGGACGTCATCCGAGAAATCCTGTCGCCCAGGCGCTCGACAGCGCCAGAGAAGCAGGACTCGCGGTTATAGAGATCCATAAGGGCCACCGGTGGGGAAGGGTTTCATGTGACGAATGCGGAATCAGCCTCGCGGTCTGGTCCACGCCGAAGAACGATGACGACCACGCCAAGCAGATCGCCCGTTTCGTAGCCAAGCACCGTCACTGAGAGGAGGCCGACATGGAGACCTGGAACTTTCAACTGCGACTGAACCGCATTCCCACCGACGAAGAGATTGACGCTTTGTACGACGCCGGACTGGACGACGCAGCCGTAAGCGGAGCCACGATAGACGTAGACCGCGAGGCGCCGAGCCTGCTGGAGGCTCTCATTTCCGCGCTGATGCAGATCCGCACGGTCCCTGAGCTGTACGCGGTTGGGCTGTTGGAGGACGATGCGGTAACACTGACCGACGCTGCACAGCGGCTCGCCGGTTCGCGTACTGCGGAAAGTCTGCGCTTGCTGGCCAGCGGCGACCGCGGGCCCGGCGGGTTTCCTGCTCCAATCGCAGACACGGGCAAGATCCGCGTGTACTCGTTCACGAGCATTCTGCGATTCCTCAAGGCGATGGGCGATCCGGTCAAGGAGCCGGACACCAACAGGGCGTTCTATGACCGGGTACTGCGGTTGCACGCAGAGGCGGTGAGGACCAGTCAAGAGCATGCGGTAGAGCGTCTTCTCGCTGCGGCCTGATCGTCGCCCTCCGACTCATTTCACGCGGGTGGCATGGCGGCGCTACCGAGCGGCGTGAACGGACGAGCCCGCCACCACGGGTAGAACCGCGGCAGATCGCTGGACACCCGATCGGGGAACCTGGGTGAGCGTTTCTCCAGAAAGGAGGTGACGCCCTCACGCGCGTCCGCCGACCCTCCCCGGTCGGCCAGCGCACGCGAGTCGAGTTCGTGCGCGTCGATCGGATGGCTCGCGCCCAGCATCCGCCACAGCATCTGCCGGTTCAGCGCCACCGAGACCGGGGCCGTGCACGCCGCGATTCCTGATGCCAGAACAAGGTGGCAGAGCCCATCCGACCCCAAGAGGAACTAAACTCGAGACATGACTGTTCGGGATGATCTCCATCACCTGGTGGACGCCGTACCCGAGGACCGCCTGCCGGGTGTGGTCGAGCTGTTGCGCCAGTTCACCGAGCCCACAGCGGCACACCCCCGCCGGATCTTTCGCAGCGCCGGCACGCTGTCGGCTGAGCCGGATCTTGCGGCACGCAGCGAGGAGATCCTGCGCGCAGAGCTCGGTGAGGACAAGAAGATCGCGTGATCGTTGTCGACACCGGCCCGATCGTCGGCCTGATCAACGATCGCGACGATCATCATGAACGCTGCCTCGCCCTGCTCAGCAGCCACCCCGGCCCACTACTGGTGCCCACCCCGGTGTTCACCGAGGTCTGTCTCCTGCTCGAGAAGCGCCGCGGCGCTCGGGCAGAGTTGGAGTTTCTGCACGACGTGCGCTCCGGGCTGTTCCAATTGTGGAACTGACCACGGCGGACCTCGAACGGATCAGCGTGCTGGTGGACAAGTACGCGGACCTGCCGCTCGGAACGGTGGACGCCTCGGTCGTCGCCGTTACTGAACGCCTCAAGCTGACCGAAGTCGCCACCCTCGACCGCCGCCACTTCTCCGTGGTGCGCCCTGACCACATTCCCTCGCTGACGCTGCTTCCGTAGCCAGCCGAGTCGCCCGACCGGGGTCATGCGGCGACACCGAGCGCGAGGTCGCGAACAAGGCCGCGCCCCGCAATCGCCCCGCCCAGAAGTCGCCTGAGCGGCAGCCCTGATAATGGCGGGAAAGGGCCTATCCCCAACAAGGGCGTTTGAGGGCGTGAAGGCGTCAGGGCTGGCGGCCGTGCGTGGGGGCCGAGCCGAGCGGCGTGAATCGGCGAGCCTGCCACCACGGGTAGAACCGCGGCAGATCGCTGGACACCCGGTCGGGGAACCGGGGTGAGCGCTTCTCCAGAAACGCGGCGACGCCCTCACGTGCGTCCGCCGACCCTCCCCGCTCGGCCAGCGCACGCGAGTCGAGTTCGTGCGCGTCGATCGGATGGCTCGCGCCCAGCATCCGCCACAGCATCTGCCGGTTCAGCGCCACCGAGACCGGGGCCGTGCAGGCCGCGATCTCGTCGGCCAGCGCCAGCGCGGCCGGCATGAGCGCGGCCGGCTCGTGCACCGAGCGCACCAGCCCGGCGGCCCGCGCCTCGTCGGCCCCGAAGATCCGGCCGGTGCTCACCCATTCCATCGCGCGGCTGATCCCCACCACCCTCGGCAGGAACCAACTCGACGCCGCTTCGAGCACGATCCCCCGGCGGGCGAACACGAAGCCGAACTTCGCGTCGGTGGAGGCCAGCCGGATGTCGGCGGCCAGCATCATGGTGATGCCCGCACCCACGGCCGGGCCGTTGAACGCGACGATCACCGGTTTGAGCGATTCGAACAGCCGCAGCGAGATCCGGCCGCCGAGATCCCGGTGGCTGGCCGGGTCCGGATAGGCGAAGCGCGCGCCCGCGCCGGAGCCGCCGGATTCGGGATCGGCCGGGGAACCGAGATCGGCGCCGGCGCAGAATGCTCTTCCGCTGCCTGTGATGATCACCGCACGGACGTCGTCGTCGGCGTCGGCCCGGTCGAGGGCGGTGAGCAGTTCCGCCCCCATGGTCGGCGTGAAGGCATTGAGTCGCTCGGGGCGGTGCAGCGTCACGGTCAGGGCCGCGCCTCGCCGTTCGACTCGCAACTGTTCGAAGCGCTCGTCAGCCCACGAAGATGATCCGGACCGTGACGGCGCGTCAGGCACGCGGGCCGCCGGCGGCATAGACCACTTGTCCCGAGACGAACCCGGCTCCCTCGCTGACCAGGTATGACGCCAGGTGCGCGATGTCCTCGGGCCGCCCTACCCGGCCGACCGGGATCTGCGCGGCCCGCTGGCTCCGGTACTCATCGAACGGGACACCGAGGCGCTGCGCGGTCGCGCGGGTCATCTCCGTCTCGATGAACCCCGGGGCGATCGCGTTCGCGGTGATCCCGAACTTGCCCAGCTCGATGGCCAGCGTCTTGGTGAATCCCTGGATACCGGCCTTCGCGGCCGCGTAGTTGGCCTGCCCGCGATTGCCGAGCGCAGAGGTCGAGGAGAGGTTGACGATTCGTCCGAATCCCGCGTCCACCATGTGCTTCTGAACCGCCCGCGTCATCAGGAACGCACCGCGCAGGTGTACCGACACGACGGTGTCCCAATCCTGCTCGGTCATCCGGAACAGCAGGTTGTCCCGGGTCACGCCCGCGTTGTTGACAAGCACGGTCGGCGCTCCGAATTCGCGCTCGACCCGCTCGACCGCGGATCGCACCGAGTCCGCGTCGGCCACGTTCGCGGCGACCGCCAGCGCCCGGCCGCCGGCGGCGCGGACGAGGTCCGCAGTCGCCTTCGCCCCGACCTCGTCGAGGTCGAGCACGGCGACGGCGAGGCCGTCGGACGCGAGCCGTGTGGCGATCGCCGCTCCGATGCCCCTGGCGCCACCGGTCACGATGGCTGCTCGCGCGGTGGCCGTTCGTGTCACGTCCGTCGGGCCCGTCGCGGCGCTCTTGGCAGCGGTCATGTCGCAGCGCCTTCCGCCGCGTGCACATTCACGTTCGTGCCCTCCGGGTCTCGGTCTACGTAGAGGTCCAGCGTCGGGTTGTCCCCACCGCCGTATCGGCTCAGGTCCGTCGTGCCGCCGCCAGCCAAGACGTCCGCGTCCAACAATGTCCGCCCGGTACCCGCCGACGGCGTCTGAGCGAGGATCCGCACCGCGGCGTCCGCCATGACCGCCGGATCCCGCGCGCCCGCGAGGGCTTCGTCCCCGCCCATCAGATTCCTGATCACGGCGGTCGCGATCCTGGTCTGCGGCCACAGGCAGTCCGCCGCGATCCCGTCGGCCGCGAACTCCGCGGCCCAGCCCAGGGTCAGCAGCGTGAGCGAGTACTTGGACTGCGTGTACGCCGGGAACGCGCCTAGCCAGCGTGGCGACAGGTTCAGCGGCGGCGAGAGCGAGAGCACACGTGCGTGATCCGATCGCCGCAGGTACGGCAGGCAGGCTCGGGTCAGCAGGAAGGCGCCACGGACGTTTATCTGCTGCATCAGGTCGAACTGCTTCACCGACAGGTCCGCGGTACCGGACTTGTCGATCGCCCCGGCGTTGTTGACACAGATGTCCACGCCACCGAAGTGCTCGACCGCGGCGGCGACCGCCCGGTCCACGTCCTCCTCCCGTCGAACGTCGCCGACCACCGCGACCGCCTTACCTCCGGCGGCCTCGATTTCGGCCACGGCGGAGTGCACCGTCCCCGGAAGCCGCGGATGGGGCCGGTCGGTCTTGGCGAGCAGCACCGCGTTGGCGCCGTGCCGTGCGGCGGCGACCAGGATGGCGAGACCTATTCCGCGACTGCCGCCGGACATCAGGATGGTGCGCCCGCGCAGCGCCTCAGCCGGAGCCGTCGAAGAGTCCAGCACCGCGCCTCCTCCAGAAGACTCCATCGACAGATAATATACATTATACTAACTCTCATGCCAGGTCCGGCCCCCCGGCCGACACCGCCGACTCTCGCGTCAAAACGTGGGTCACCGCGCGGTGCCGCCATGCCCGGCAAGACCGGGAGCTGACGAACCCTCGGCGATAATGTCTTATACAATGTTCGAAATGGTGCGTCCGGACCGCCGCGACCCGATGGCGGCCGACCGCGTCAACCCTCTGAGGAGGCCGTCATCGCCAGCCGGACTTCAACCCTGCCCCGGTCGTTCGAAGACGACGGCTCGTCGCCCGGCGGGCTGTCCCGTCCCACCAGCGCCCAGCAGGTCGCCGACTACATCCGTCGGATGATCTTCAACAACCGGCTGCGGGCCGGCGACCGGGTGCCGCAGGATGAGATCGCCGCCGAGTTGCGGGTCAGCCGCGTGCCGGTGCGCGAGGCCGTCATCGCCCTGGACCGCGAGGGGTGGGTGATGATCGAGCCGCACCGTGGCGCGTTCGTGGTAGGGCTCGACGAGCCGTCCACCCGCGACCACTACGAACTGCTCGGCCGTATCTACGGGCTCGCCGCGCAGCGGGCGGCCGAACGCGGCTCGGACGAGGGCATCGCCGCGCTGGCGAACTTCAGCAAGGCGCTGCAGGAGGCCACCGACCCGCACGAGTTCACCGAGCTCAACCTGGAGTTCCTGCGCCGGATGGTGGCGCTGGGCGGATCGCGGCGGTTGACCGCGGTGCTGCGGCAGATGGCGCGAAGCATCGTGCCCGGTGACTTCTTCGCCGAGGTGCCGGGTGCGATGGCGATCCACAAGCGCGGCCTGAAGGCCGTGGTCAAGGCGCTCAAGGTCAGGGATGGCCGCCTTGCCGACGAGGAGCTGGAGGGCCTGCTGCGCCGCGAGGCGGACAAGGTCGTCGTGCTGCTTCAGGCCAGGGGCCTGCTCGGGGAGCCCGAGTCCGAATAACCCATCGCTACGTCAGCCACGCATCGACAACGGCGTCGGTGCCGGCGAGCGTGGCGATCAGGCTGAGACAGTGTTCGAGTACCTGCCGGCCGTACTCGACAGGCACACCCGCGACGGCGTCCGCGGCGACGACGACCTGGTACGAGCGGTTCACCGCGTCGAACACCAGGTTCGGGATCGCCACGTTCAACGACACCCCCGCGACCACGAGCGACGTGACGCCCGAGTTACGCAGCAGCGCATCGAGTTGCCCGTCAGCCATCGGCGACAGTCCGTGATACCGGGGCAGGACGAGGTCTCCGGGCGCGTAGACCGCGTCCACCGGACGCACCGAGGAGGTGCCCGGCGCGTTCGCGGCACCCGCCTTCGCCGCCGCGGCGAACAGCCGGGCGTTGCGGTTCGCACCGAAACCGTTCGGCAGGTTCTCCGCCGTGGCGTGCACGACCGGCACGCCGACGTCACGTGCGGCGGCGGCGAGCCGGGCCGCATTGCCGGTGACGCCGATCGCGTCCGCCACGTCGGCCAGGGCCGGGAATGCGCTCTGCGCGCCGACGACGCCGTTCTGGATCTCCTGCAGCACCAGCGCCGTCCTGCCGACGCGCAGCAACTCGCGCAGCGTGGGACCGCTCACGGGGCACGCACCACCTCTGCGCCGAAGCGTTCGACGTTCTCCAGATAGCCGGCCCGGCTCGGCGCGGGCAGCCGCACCGAGAGCCAGGTGACCCCCAGCTCGGCCATCCGGCCCGCCTCCTGTGTCAAGCGCGGCGGGTCCAGAAGGGCACGATGGTGTGGATGGGAGAACGGCGTGCAACAGACGTCGATCGGATCGGTTCTCCCGGCGCGCTGCGCGGCGGCACGCAACTCGCCGATCGAGCGCTTCAGATCATCGAGGTCTGTCATGGGCGCGGTACCGGTCGCCTTCGCCAGGCCCCGCGACGCCGGGAACGGCAGCCATCCGTCGCCGGCCGCGACCACCCGGCGGATCGCGGCGGCCGAGTTCCCGCCGAACCAGAGCGGCGGACGCGGCCGGGCCGCGGGCAGCGGTCGCAGCACGTTGCCATGTGGGCCCGGTGCTCCGCCCCAGCCTGACACCATCGTGGCGATGGCCTCGTCGAGAAGCGCGCCTCTGCGCCGATAGTCCACGCCCAGCGCGGCGAACTCCGTCTCGAGGTAGCCGACTGCCAGCCCGACGATCAGCCGACCGCCGGACAACGCGTCCAGGGTCGCGATGCCGTGCGCGGCGAGGACCGGATGCCGGTACGCGGCGATGTACACGTTCGTATGCAGCCTCAGTCGCCGCGTCGCCGCCGCCGCGAAGGATAACGCGACCAGCGGATCGAGCGCGTGGTGCCCGCCTGCGGCGACCCACGACTCCGGCGGATACGGATGGTCGGTGACGTGACACGCGTCCACGCCCGCCGCCTCCAGGGCACCGGCCATCTCGCTGATCGCCTCCGCGCTGACAAACTCCGCGCCCCGCTCGACTTGCTCGGTGGGCAACGCCACAGACCAGCGCATCGGCCTAACTCATCCAATCTGGATACGGTCGTATGAACACATGGCCTTACAGGGCCGCGGCAAGCAGCGCCTCGTGGGCGGCGTCGTCTCCGAAGCCCGCGGCCAGCAGCCAGGCCCGCTTGACGTACAGGTGCGCCAGCACTTCCCACGTGAAGCCCATGCCGCCGTGCACTTGGACGCAGTTGCGGCCGCCCTCGGTGGCTGCCTCGTCGGCCAGGACCTTGGCTGCCGAGACGGCCGCGTCGGCCTCGGCGTCGTCGGGATCGTCTGCCGTCAGCGCGGCGACCAGGACGGCTGCCCTGGCCAGATCGAGCCTGACCAGTGACTCGGCCAGCAGGTGCTTGACCGCTTGGAATGACCCGATTGTCCGGCTGAACTGGACACGCTCGCCGGCGTACCGCACGGCGAGGTCGAGGGCGCCTTGCGCGACACCCACCTGGAGCGCAGCCGTCAGCACGGTCCCGTGCGCGCGCCAACGCGCGGCATCGGCCGGCGGCCCGATGCGTTCGCCGAGATCGTGCGGCACGGTCACCAGCGATACCGGAGTGAGCGGATCGAGCGGCCGGTCCAGCGGCCGACTGGTGAATTCCCCGGCAGACGGCAGGAACAGTCCATCGTCGTCCACGACGACCAGATGTGTGGCGGAAGTCAGGTACTCCGCGATCGAGCACCGGGTCGCGGGAGTCCACCATCGTGACGACCGCCTCGCCGCTCGCCGCTCCCGGAACGATCCCAGCGGCCAGCAGGGTCGGCACCACAGGTCCGGGGACGAGGGCGCGGCCGAGTTCCTCGAACAGGACGGCCGCGTCGGCGAGGCCCAGTCCCATCCCGCCCTCGGCCTCCGGCACGGTCAGCGCGAAGACGCCGACCCGCGCCAGCGCTGTCCAGCTCCCACCGTCGACGCCCGGCTTGTCCGCGGCGGCCCGCAGCCGGTCGGCCGGCCACAGGTCGCGCAGCAGCTCCCGCAGGGCGGAGCGCATGGCGCGCTGGTCGGCGTCGAGGGTGAGGTCCATCGTGGCTCCTTCGCCGGTCCTGGAATCTCATTGTGAATGCCCACCGCCGTACGTCCAGCGGCCCGCAGACGCCCGGCGCGCCGCGATGTCCCGCCCACCGAGACACCATGACGCCGCGTCACCGGCCGCGGAACACTGGATCGCGCCGCTCCAGGAACGCGCGCACGCCTTCCTGGCCGTCGGCAGCCGGCCATGTTGACCTCCGCGGCCATCGCCTCCTCGGCGAGCGCAGTCGCCCGGTCGACGTCCAAGGCCCGGTTGATCAGCCGCTTTCCCAGACTGATCGCGATGGTTGGACCCGCCGCGAGCCGGGCGGCCACGGCCGCCGCCTCGGCGGCCAGCTTCTCGGCCGGAACGACCGCGTTGACCAGTCCGAGCCGATGCGCTTCGGCGGCGGGCAGATCGTCGCCGAAGAAGACCAGTTCCTTGGCTCGTTGCGGGCCGATCAACCGGGTCAGCAGGTAGGCGCCGGCGCCGTCCACCACCAGTCCGCGCCGGGTGAAGACCTCGACGAACTTGGCCGACTCCGCGGCGATGACCAGATCGCAGGCGTAGGCGAGATGGCAGCCGATTCCCGCGGCCGTCCCGTTGACCGCGGCGACGACCGGCTTCTCGCAGTCGAGCACCGCCGAGATGAGCCGCTGCGCGCCGCCCGCGATCGCGCGCGCGACCGCGCCGGGCACTTTCTCCGGCGGCCGGTCCGGACTGTCCGCGCCGCCTGCGCCGCTCGCATTGCTGGCACCGAGGTCGGCGCCGGTGCAGAAGTGCCGATCGCCCGCGCCGGTCAACACGAGCGCGCGGATGTCCGGATCGGCGCTCGCCTCACCGAGGCGGGCGATCAGATCCTCGCGTTGCGCGGCGGTGATGGCGTTGCCCGCGCGCGGCCGGTTCAGCGTGAGCCAGGCGACGCCGTTCGCGCCGCGTTCCCAGCGAAGCTCGCCTGCGGAGCGCTCTGTAGCGGACTCTGGGGAGGACTCTGCGGTCGACACCGGCGCCGCCTCTCGTTCGAGAAAATATAGTATACATTATGCACGAGTGCAGGCGGCGTAGCGACGGACGGGAGAGCCGGGGTTGAACGACAAGGTCTACATCCACGAATTCATCTCCATCACGAAGCAGAACCGTGCCCGGTACATGCACCACATCGCCGCGAACTGGAGTCCGATCGGCCAGGAGCAGCGGCACCAGCTGTGCTACGGCGTGTGGGGCGTGGTCGGCTCGACCGGCCCTTGGCCGCAGGTGGTCAACATCTGGGAGGAGGACGGGTTCGCCGGGCTGGCCAAGTCCTTCCGCGCCGAGCTGGGCGGCACCAGCCTTCAGGACCCCGCGTTGGCCAAGTGGTGGGCCGCCGCGGCGGACCTGCGTTCCGGCGGCTTCGACCGGCTGCTTGTGCCGCATCCGGACACACTCGGCATCGAAGCGCTGTGCGCGGCCGGTACCGACCGGCGAGGTGTACGCGCACGAACTAGTCACCGTCCGCCCAGGCGGCGCGCGGCCGCTGCTGGACTGCGCGCTGCGCGAGGCCGACGCGGTGCGCAAGCGATACGGCTGGCAGTTGGTGGGCGCGTGGTGGACGGGGCTGCGCAACGACGATGAGTGCGTACTGCTGTGGGCCATTCCCACCTGGGAGGCGTGGGCGACCGTCGAGCAGGATCTGAGCCAGGGACTCGACGTGCTGCCACCCGCCGACCGCTCGGCGGTCCTGCGCCGGGAGCGGATCCTGCTCGTCGACGCGCCGCTCTCGCCGCTGCGTACCGGCCGCCAGCCGTCCAAGACCGACCGCACCGACTGGCAGGACTGACCGGCTGATCACGGCGTGCCGAGGATGGACACGAAGCTGACCATCTCGCCGGGATAGCCGCCGAGATTGTGGGTCAGCGCCAACGAGCGGGAGCCGAACGTGGAGATCCTGCGGTCGGCCGGCGCTTCGCCGCGCAGTTGCAACCAGGCCTCGAACACCATCCGCAGACCGCTGGCGCCGACCGGATGGCCGAAGGACTTGAGCCCGCCGTCCGGATTGACCGGCAGCTCGCCGTCGAGGTCGAACGCGCCGTCCAGCACCCGCTTCCAGGCCGAGCCGCGCTCGGCGAGTTCGAGGTCTTCCATGAGCACCAGCTCGGTCGGGGTGAAGCAGTCGTGCACCTCGGCCATGGCCAGCTCGTCACGCGGCGAGCTGATCCCGGCCTGCGCGTAGGCCTGCCGGGCGGACGCGGCGACCTCGGGGAACGTGGTGTAGTCGTAGGCCGGGTCCGTCACGCCCGAACCATCACCGGCCACCAACGACAGTGCCTTGATCAGCAGTGGCCGGTCCGTGTAGCGGTGCGCGTCCTCGGCCCGCACCACGATCGCCGCCGCCGCGCCGTCCGCGACACCCGCGCAGTCGAACACCGACAGCCCACCGGCGACGGCCGGCATCGCGCACAGCTGCTCGACCGACATCTCCTTGCGGAACTGCGCCCGGGGATTGCGGGCGCCGTTCGCGTGGTTCTTCGACGCGATCCTGGCCAGCACCGTGCGCATCTCCGCATCGCTGAGGCCGTACGCGCGCGCGTAGGCGGGCGCGACCATGGAGAACATCGCGGCGGCGGTCAGCGTCCGCTGGGTGCCGTCGTTCGGAATCGGGAAGGCGTTAAGACCCTGATAGCCCGAGTCCTTGACCTTCTCGGCGCCAACCGCCATCGCCACGTCGTAGGCGCCGCTCGCCACCGCGTAGGCGGCCTGCCGCAACGCCTCCGAGCCCGTCGCGCAGTAGTTCTCCACACGGGAGACCGGCTTGTCGCGCAGCCGCAACGGCCGCGACAGCGCCATACCGCTCATCGCGGACTGCGCGGTGCCGAGCCAGTAGGCGTCGATGTCGTCCTTGGTCACACCGGTTTCGGCGAACGCCTCGCCGGTGGCCGCGAGCAGCAGCTCGTCGAACCCCAGGTCCCACCGCTCGCCGAATCGGGTGCACCCCATCCCGACGATCGCGACCCGGTCCTTGATGCCCTGGCCCTTGTTGCGCTGCCCCCTGCTCTCCTGACTCACCGTCAGTCCCCTTCCGCTCGCGCGTCCCGCACCGGCCTGGCCTTCCAGAAGTAGTTGTGCACGCCGTCCGCCGTGAACAGGCGACGGAAGGTCGGCTCGACCCGCTGCCCGACGCGCAGCTCCTGCTCGTCGACGTCGGTGAGCTCCATCGGGAGCCGGCCGCCGCCGTCGAAGTCGATGACCGCGAACACCACCGGCGGGCTCGGCGAATAGGCGAGGCGGTCGATGGTGAACGCGGTGATGGTTCCGACGGCATCGGCCATCGGCGCGCGCACGTCGTCGAGTGACGACGGAGGCAACTGCACGACGCCGTCCCGGTCGGCCGAGCCGACGAAGCCGTACTTCCAGTCCCGGTTACGCCAAGCCGCTGTGGACGAGGGCCGGGCCGGCTCCGGTCGGCGCGGCGGTTCCACCGGCAGCAGACCGCGCCAGGCGAGGAACCTGCCGTAGCCGATCGGGGCACCGGCGGCGAGTTGGTCGGCCACCGGCCGCTTCGGCCGGTACGCCGCAAGCGCGCCGGTGGTGCGGAACACCGCCACGTCGGCGCCATCGGACAGGCTGGCCAGCACGATGACCCGCTCGTGGGACGACGCCCGCTCCCCCGGTTCCAGCGCCCTCTCCAGTTCGGCGGCCAGCAGCAACGCGGGCTGCGCGGCACCGACGTTGCCGACTCGGCCGTCCAGCCGATCCGCGAGCGCGGTCGGGGCGATGCCCAGGGCCCGGGCCACACCCTGCGCGGCGCGCTCGTGCGGGCCGGTGACGATCAGTGTGCTGACTTCGTCCGCGCCGACCGCGGCCCTGCCGAGCGCGAGCTTGACCGCCTCGGTGCCGAGCTCGGTGTATCGGGTGGTGCCGAACCGTTCCTCCCACAGGCGGGATGCCGGGTCGCCGGGCGTGCGCCAGCGATCGAGGAATTCCTCGGTCACCGAGGCCCAGGCGAGCAGTTCCGCCAGCACGGGGCCGTCCGCGTCGGAGCCGACGAGCAGCGCCGCCGCGCCGTCGCCGCCCGACGCCTCGTCAGGCCCGCCAGGCAGTCCGGTTCGCAGGTCGGCGGCTACTACCAGGCCGGCCGTGTCGGCGTGCAGCGCCGCGTGCAATGCGCCCATTGCCGAGCGCACCGAGCCGACCGCGTCGTAGGCCGCGGTGCCGCGATCGAGCCGCAGCGCCGCGTGGACGGCGGTGGCGTTGGTCTTGTCCAGGTAGGCGGGTTCGGTCGTGCTGAACCACAGTGTCGCGGGCGACGCCGGCGACGCTCCGGACAGGGGCGAGAGCGCGAGTCGGGCGGCGGCGACACCCATCGTGGTGGTGTTCTCGTCGAATCCGGCGACCGTCCGCGTCCCGCGTCCGCCGCCGGTCCCCGCGACCGCCTGGATCGTGCCGCGATCGAGTCGCCGGTACGGCAGGTACCCGCCCCAGCTGAGAAGTCCGTGCATACTCTCGATGCTACATATATTTTATATTTTGCGATACGCTCGCACTGTGCTCGACCAAGACGTGCTCGACCAAGCCGATGGCAACGCGGCCGACTCGGCGGCTCGACTGCCGCTGGACGGGGTGCGCATCCTGGCCCTGGAGCAGATGCAGGCCCTGCCGTATGCGACGCAGTTGCTGGCCCGGCTCGGTGCGGACGTCGTGAAGGTCGAGCCGCCCGGCACCGGCGACTCGGGGCGCGGTGCGCTCCCTGCCATGACCGACCCGAGCGGCCGGCGGGTCGGCGCGACGTACCTGCGCAACAACTTCGGCAAGCGCAGCATCTGCGTTGACCTTAAGCGGCCCGAGGGCGTGGACCTGGTCCGGCGCCTGGCGCCGCGCTTCGACGTGATCGCGGAGAACTCCCGGCCCGGCGCCATGGCACGACTCGGCGTCGGATACGAGGACATCGCGGCTGTGCACCCGCGCGCCGTGTACGTGTCCGTATCCGGTTTCGGCAACACGGTGCCCACGCCGTATCAGGACTGGCCCGCATTCGCTCCCATCGTGGAGGCGATGTCCGGCATCTACGAGATGAAGCGCTCCGGCGACGACCCTCCGTTCGTCGCGCCGGTCGGGGCGCTCGGCGACATCAGCGCCGCGCTCTTCGCGACGATCGGCATCCTCGCCGCGCTGCGCCACCGGGAGCTGACCGGCCGCGGACAGTACGTGGACATCGCCATGTTCGATTCGGTCGTCGCGATGACCGACATCGTCACCAACTTCTGGTCCATGGGCCTGCGGGGCGGCAACCTCGGGCCGCTGATCATGCACGGATTCCGGGCCGCCGACGGCTGGTTCGTGCTCCAGGTCGGCCGGGAGGCGCACTTCGCCAAGCTGGTCGAGCTGATCGGCCACCCGCAATGGGCCACCGACACCCGATTCGTGACCCGGCAGGGCTGGGTCGACCGGCTCGAGGACACCCTGCGCCCGGCGGTGGAGAAGTGGGCCGCCGGCCTGACCAAGCTCGAAGCCTGCCGGCGGCTGGGCGCGGCCGGGCTGGCGGCCGGACCGTGTCTGTCCGACGAGGAGGTCGCGGCCGATCCGCATCTGGCGGCCAGATCCATGCTGGTCGAACAGCCGCGCACCGACGGGGTGGAGCAACCGGTGCTCTCGCCCGGCAGCCCGGTCCGGCTCAGCGCGGTCCCGACCCGGCCCGGCACCCGGCCGCCATGGCTCGGCGAACACACCGACGAGGTGCTCGCCGCCGAGCTCGGCCTCGATACGGAAATCCTCGGCGCACTGCGCGCCGCCGGTGTGATCACTTGAGGAGGAGCGCCATGAAACCCGAAGACATGATCATGATCAGCGTCGACGACCACGTCGTCGAGCCGCCGAACCTGTTCGACGCCCACCTGCCGCAGAAGTACCGCGACCGGGCGCCCAAGGTGGTCACGCTGGACAACGGCACGGACGTCTGGCGGTTCGGCGACGCGACGATCCCCAACATCGGGCTCAACGCGGTCGCCGGGCGCCCGAAGGAGGAGTACGGCATCGAGCCGACCTCCTTCAGCGAGATCCGGCCCGGCACGTACGACATCCACGAGCGCATCAAGGACATGAGCGCGGGCGGCATCCTCGCCTCGATGAACTTCCCGTCCTTCCCCGGCTTCAGCGGCCGGCAGTTCGCCGCGGCCAAGGACAAGGACCTCGCGCTGGCCGTACTGCGCGCGTACAACGACTGGCACATCGACGAGTGGGCCGGCACGTACCCGGGCCGGATCATCCCGATGGCGCTGCCGGTGCTCTGGGACGCGCAGCTGTGCGCCGAGGAGGTGCGCCGGGTGGCGGCGAAGGGCTGCCACTCGCTCACCTTCACCGAGAACCCGGCCAAACTCGGCTACCCCAGCTTCCACGACCGCTACTGGGACCCGCTGTGGGAAGCGGTCTGCGACGAGAACGTGGTCCTCTCCATCCACCTTGGCTCGTCCGGCGAGCTGGTGGTGACCGCGCCGGACGCCCCGATGGACGTGATGATCACGCTTCAGCCGATGAACATCTGCCAGGCGGCGGCCGACCTGCTGTGGTCGCGGGTACTGAAGAACTTCCCGGACATCAAGATCGCGCTGTCCGAGGGCGGCACCGGCTGGATCCCCTACTTCCTGGACCGGCTCGACCGCACCTACGACATGCACCACCTGTGGACCGGCCAGGACTTCGGCGGGAAGCTGCCCAGCGAGGTGTTCCGCGAGCACTTCCTGACCTGCTTCATCTCCGACCCGGTCGGGGTGACGCTGCGTCACATGATCGGCATGGACAACATCGCCTGGGAGTGCGACTACCCGCACTCCGACTCCTCCTGGCCCACGGCCCCGGAGGAACTGTCGGCCGTGGCCGACGGCGTCCCGGACGACGAGATCAACAAGATCACGTATCAGAACGCGATGCGCTGGTACTCGTTCGACCCCTTCGCGCACCGCCCCAAGGAACAGTGCACGGTCGGCGCGCTGCGCGCCGAGGTCGCGGGCCACGACGTGAGCATCAAGGCGCGCGGACAAGGCACGCGGTCACCGGCCGCCGAGAGCGCCCAGATCGGCAGGCTGGCCGGCAACGCGACCGCATAAGCGTCGGCGCCAGTCTGAATACTCACAGCCTGATCTGGGACGGTGGGCGCCGGTTCGCGATCCGCGCCGGGATCGCGAACCGGCGTTCCACGTCACGAGCTGTGCATCACAGGTCGAGGCCGAGCAGCCTGATCGCGTTGCCGCGGGCGATCTGGTCGATCGCGGTCTGGGGCAGGTGCCCGAACTGCATCGCGGCGGCCTCGCGCGAGTGCGGCCAGGTGCCGTCCTGGTGCGGATAGTCGGTCTCGAACAGCACGTTGTCCAGCCCGACCTTGTCCAGCAGCTCCACGCCGACCGAGTCCTTGAAGAAGCAGCTGTGGATCTGCCGGTGGTAGTACATCGACGGCCGCTCCGGGCAGTTGAGCTGTCCTTTCGCCCAGCCGCGGTGCGTCTCCCACACGTCGTCGATGCGCTCGAGCAGGTACGGGATCCAGCCGATCTGCGCCTCGGCGTACAGCAGCTTCAGCCCCGGGAACCGGTGCAGCACGCCGGAGAACAGGAAGTCGGTCATGCTGGCGACGCTGTTGCCGAAGATGATCGTCGCGCCCACCGCGCCGGGCGCGTCCGCCGAGGTCTGCGGCGTCTTGGTGCCCGAGCCGATGTGCATGGACAGCACCGTGCCGGTCTCCTCGCAGGCCGCGAAGAACGGATCCCAGTACCTCGAGTGCAGGCTGGGCAGGCCGAGGTAGGACGGCAGCTCGCTGAACGCGACGGCGCGCACGCCGCGCGCCGCGTTGCGCCGCACCTCGGCCACGGCCAGATCGACGTCCCACAGCGGCACCAGGCACAGCGGGATCAGCCGGCCGCCGCTGCCGCCGCACCACTCCTCGACCATCCAGTCGTTGTAGGCCTCCACGCAGTGCTTCGAGAGCTCCTTGTCCTTGCCCCACAGGAAGATCTGGCCGCAGAACCGCGGGTAGTTGGGGAAGCACATCTGCGCCTCGACACCGTTGAGGTCCATGTCCGCGAGCCGCTCGGCCGGCTGCCAGCAGCCCGGCCGCATGTCGGGATAGTCGATGCCTTCGTTGGTGACCTCGTCGGCGGGCACTCCGGCGGACGCGATGTACCGCTTGATCTGGGTGCGGCTGTCCTCGTAGACCCACCAGGCAACGTTCGGCCCCTCGGTGCCCGGTGTCTCGACGTAGCGGCCGTCGACCAGCTGCACGTCGCCGGCCGGCGCGTACTCGATCCGCGGACCGGTGCCGCACAGCCGCGCGGGCAGCCTGCTGCGCCACAGCTCGGGCGGCTCGACCACGTGCGCGTCGACGTCGACTATCGGCGGAATGCGGCTGAGCCGCTCCTGCAGGACGTCGTCGGCGAGAAGGTTCTGCGTCATGGCTTCATCACTCCCAACTAGGTGTCACGCGGTCAGTTCGGCTGCGGCAGCGGGCCCGCCACGCCGTCGGCGTGCAGGGCCGCGATCTCCTGCGGCCGGTAGCCCAGTTCGGCCAGGACCGCGTCGGTGTGCTCGCCGAGCGCGGGGACCGGGTCCATCCGCCAGTCCCAGCCGGGCACCTCCGGCGGCGGGAGCAGCGCCTGCACGGAGCCGACCGGCGAGTCCACCGGCCGCCAGCGCTGACGCTCGGTCAGCTGCGGATGGTCCAGAACCTCGGCGGGGGTGTTGAGCCGGGCATGGCCGAGTCCGGCCGCCTCGGCCGCCTTCCGGCACTCGTCGAGCGTGTGCTGCGCCGCCCAATCGGCGATGGCCTCGTCGAGTTCCGGGCGGCGCGCCACTCGATCGGCGTTTGTCGCGTACTGCGGGGCCGCGGCCAGATCCGGCCGCGCCAGAACGTCTGTCGCAAGACGCTGCCACTCGCGGTCGTTCGTGGTGCCGAGCACCAGCGTCTGCTCGTCCTTCGTCCGGTAAGCGCCATACGGCGAGACCATCGGCGAGCTCAGACCGTTGGGCAGCACGGCGCCGATCGCCGTAACGGGCTTGGTTCAGCGCGAAGCCCATCCACTCCGCGACCACGTCGAACAGCCCGACGGAGATCTGCGCGCCCTCGCCGGTGCGCCTGCGCACGAGCAACGCGGTCAGGACGCTGGTGAGCGCGTACACGCCGGCGCCGATGTCGGCGAGCGGAATGCCGGGCTTCGCCGGGTGCTCCGGCGTCCCGGTGATGACGCACGATCCGGCCTCCGACTGGACCAGCAGGTCGTATGCGCGGGCGTCGGCGTACGGACCGCCGCGGCCGTATCCGCTGATGTCGACGGTGATCAGGCGTGGATGCCGGGCACGCAGCGCCTCCGCGTCCAGCCCGATGCGCGCCGCCGCGCCCGGGGCGAGATTCTGCACCAGGACGTCCGCGCGTGCGATCAACCGCGCCAGCACGTGCTGGCCGCGCGGATGCTTCAGGTCGAGCGCGACGGACTCCTTGTTGCGGTTAGCCCAGACAAAGTGTGCGGACATGCCGTGCACGACGCTGTCGTAGTCCCGGGCGAAGTCGCCGCCGGAGCGGTTCTCCACCTTGATCACCCGGGCGCCGAGGTCGCCAAGCTGCCGGGTGCAGAAGGGAGCTGATATGGCCTGCTCGACCGCGACGACGACGATGCCCTTGAGAGGCTGCATGCGGACCCTTCCACGTATGGCACGTATCCCGGCGGCTCAGCGGGGCGCGAAGCGCTGGCCGCCGTCGAGCCTGATGGTCTGTCCGTTGAGCATGGGGTTGCGGATGATCGCCTCGGCCAGCCACGCGTACTCCTGCGGCAGCCCCGGCCGCCTGGGGAAGGCCGCGTCCTTGGTCAGCGCGGCGACGAGGTCGTCGGGGGCGCCGTCGAGCGCGCCCGTGGCGAACAGGCTCGGCGCGATGGCCATGACCCGGATGCCCAGGCTGCCGAGATCGCGGGCCATGGGCAGGCTCATCCCGGCGATGCCCGCCTTGGCCGCGCCGTAGGCGACCTGCCCGATCTGGCCCTCGAACGCGGCGATCGACGAGGTGTTGACGATCACCCCGCGCTCGCCGCCCTCGTCCGGGTCGTTCTTGCTCATGTGCCAGGCCTGAAGGCGGTTCAGGTTGAAGGTGCCGATCAGGTTCAGCTCGATCAGCGCACGGAACTCGGCCAGCGGGATCGGCCCGTCGCGGCCGATGATCCGCTTGCTCGTGCCGCCGCCGGCCGTGTTCACCGCGATGTGCAGCAGTCCGCCATGCGCCGCGACCGCGTCCGCGAGCGCTCGCTCGGTGCCGTGCTCATCGGTGATGTCACACGCGTGGAAGGTCGCGCCGCCGCCGAGGGACGCCGCCGCCTGCGCACCGTTGCCGGTGGGCAGGTCGAGGATGGCGACCTTGGCTCCCCGCTTCGCCAACAGCTCGGCGGTGGCCCATCCCATCCCCGAGCCGCCGCCGACCACGACGGCGACCTTGTGCTCCGCGTCCATGCGACGCCTCCTCGCGCCTAGTGCCGCCGCGGCGGCTCGTGAATATCATATAATATAAAATCTGAAATCTGGAGTGGGCCGGAGAAGCCAGGGAGGGATCGTACGCCATGCGCGAGGCGGTCATCTGTGAGCCGTTGCGGACACCGGTCGGCCGGTACGGCGGAGTCCTGCGCGATGTCCCGCCGAGCGAGCTGGCCGCGACCGTGCTGCGCGAGCTGGTGCGGCGCACCGGCCTGACGTCGGCCGATATCGACGAGGTCTTCCTGGGCAACTGCTACCCCAACTCGGAAGCCCCGGCCATCGGCCGCGTCGCGGCCCTCGACGCCGGCCTGGACGTGCGGGTGACCGGCCTGCAGATCGATCGCCGCTGCGGCTCGGGACTGCAAGCCGTCCTCAACGCGGCCATGCAGGTGCAGACCGGCGTCAGCGAACTGGTCCTGGCCGGCGGCGTGGAGAGCATGAGCTCGGCCGCGTTCTACTCGACCGGCATGCGCTGGGGCGCCAAGGGCGGCGACGTCACGCTGCACGACGGCCTGCTGCGGGGCCGGGTCACCGCGGGCGGGCGCCTGCACCCGGTGCCCGGCGGCATGCTCGAGACCGCGGAGAACCTGCGCGCCGAATACCGGATCTCGCGGCAGGAGCAGGACGAGCTCTCGCTGCGCTCGCATCAGCGGGCGACCGCGGCGCAACGCTCGGGCGTCTTCGCGCAGGAGATCGTTCCGGTGCCGGTACGCACCCGCAAGGGCGAGACGCTGGTGGACACCGACGAGCATCCCCGGCCCGACTCGTCGCTGGCGGCACTCGCGGCGCTCAAGCCGGTGATGAATCATCAGGACCCTGAGGCGACGGTCACCGCCGGCAACTCCAGCGGACAGAACGACGGCGCGGCGCTCTGCGTGGTCACGCACCCGGCGAACGCCGAGCGCCTGGGGCTGCGCCCGCTGGCCCGGCTGGTCTCCTGGGCCGCCGCCGGGGTGCCGCCGCGCACGATGGGAATCGGTCCGGTCCCGGCCACGGCGAAGGCGCTGGATCGTGCCGGCCTGAAGTTCGCCGACCTGGACCTGATCGAGATCAACGAGGCGTTTGCCGCTCAGGTGCTCGCGTGCACGACCGGAGTGGGGCCTGGCCGACGCGGACTGGGAGCGGGTCAACGTGCACGGCTCGGGCATCTCGCTCGGGCACCCGGTCGGCGCGACCGGCGGTCGCATCCTCGCCACCCTGCTGCGGGAACTCGACCGCCGGGGCGCCCGATACGGACTGGAGACCATGTGCATCGGCGGCGGCCAGGGCCTCGCGGCCGTCTTCGAGCGAGTCGCGGCCTGACCGTCAGCCGAGGGTGATCAGCCGATGTCGGATCTGCCAACCGTCGGCGGTGCGCGTGAGGGCGTCCCGATAGTGGCCCATCGACTGCAACGTCGGCGCCGTGTCGGTGGTGACGTAGAACTGCCAGTACGCCTCGGCCACCGCGCTGTCTCCATCGACGGCCACTGAGACGGTGCTCACCAGGTGCCGGGTCCTGCTTCCCGGACCGGCCACGCCGGCGGCCCGCCGTTCGGCTCCGGCCGCCACGATGTCCTCGCGCCCCGCACGGACGCGGACACCGGGCATCTCCCAGCGCGCGTCCGGCGTGAACAGCGCGCCGTAGGCCTCAAGCGGACCGTCGTCGGCGTATCGGGCGACCAGCGCGACGACGTCGCGAATCGCGAGTTCGTCCGCGACCCGCCGGGCACTCTCCCCGACTGAAAAAATCATATATACAATGTACGGTACTGGAACGGCTGAACGCGGAGGACGACGTTGACCTCGAACCCCGACGACCCGCGTGGCGACCTGCGCTGGGGCACCACCGGCGGCCTGCTGGCCGACGCCGCGCGCCGGTTGGGCTCCGCCGAGGCGATCGTGGACGGCGAGGTCCGGCTCGACTACGGCGAACTCGACGCTGAGGTCACCGAGGCCGCGCGCGCGTTCCTCGCCGCCGGTCTGGCCAAAGGCGACCGCGTCGCCGTCTGGGCGCCGAACTCGTGGACGTGGGTCGTGGCCGCGCTCGGCCTGCAACGCGTCGGCGGCGTGCTGGTACCGCTCAACACCCGGTTCACCGGGGACGAGGCGGCGTTCATCCTGCGCAAGAGCGGCGCCCGGATCCTTTGCGTGGTCGGCGAATTCCTCGGCCGCGACTACCCGCGTTCCCTGCTGGACGCCGTCGGCGGACCGCCGACCGACGGCAGCCGTCCCTCCGGTCTGCCCGCGCTGGAGCACATCGTCACCTTCGGACCGGACCGGCGGCACGGACTGCCCACCTGGGCCGACTTCCTCGCCGACGGAGCGGTGACGCACGTCGCCGAGGTCGAGCGCCGCGCCGCCGAGGTCGGCCCGGACGATCTCTCGGACATGTTGTTCACCTCCGGTACGACCGGCCATCCCAAGGGCGCGATGTGCACACACGGTCAGACCTTGCGCGCGTACGCGGTCTGGGCCTCGGTCGTCGGCCTGCGCGAGGGCGACAGGTACCTGATCGTCAATCCGTTCTTCCACGGCTTCGGCTACAAGGCGGGCTGGCTCGCGTGCCTCATCGCCGGAGCCACGATCCTGCCGGAGAAGACGCTGGACGTCGCGCACGTCCTGGACGTCGTGCGCGCGGAGCGAGTGACCGTGCTGCCGGGCACGCCCACGCTCTACCAGACCATGCTCGAACACCCGGCGTTCAGCAACGAGGGAGTCTCCAGCCTCCGCCTCGCGGTCACCGGCGCCGCCAGCGTGCCCCCGAGCCTGCTGCACCGGATCCGGGAACAGCTCGGCTTCGAGCACATCGTCACCGGCTACGGCCTGACCGAGTCGTGCGCGATCGTGTCCATGTGCCGATACGACGATCCGCTGGAGACCGTCGCCACCACGGCCGGCCGGCCGCTGCCGGGACTGTCCGTGATCGCCGTGGACGGCGACGGCAAGCCCGTGCCCGCCGGGGCCGAGGGCGAGATCCTCGTGCGCGGCTACACCGTGATGAAGGGCTACTTCGATGAGGAGGCCGAGACCGCGGCGACCGTCGACGAGCACGGCTGGCTGCACACCGGCGACGTCGGCGTGATCGACTTGGCCGGACGGATCCGGATCACCGACCGCATCAAGGACATGTTCATCGTGGGCGGATTCAACGCCTATCCCGCCGAGATCGAGAGGATCCTCGACGGTCATCCGGCCGTGGCACAGAGCGCCGTGATCGGCGTGCCGGACGCGCGGATGGGAGAGGTCGGCGCCGCGTTCGTGGTCCCGCGGCGCGGCGCACGCGCCGACGCGGCCGAGTTGATCGCCTGGGCGCGCGAACACATGGCCAACTACAAGGTGCCCCGGCAGTTGTGGGTGGTCTCCGAGCTGCCGACCAACGCCGCCGGAAAGGTGCTCAAGACCGCGTTGCGCGAAACCGCGCGACAGGAGCGGGCGCGCGAAGCCGTCCCGGAAGGAGAGGCCTGATGGCTGATGCGTACGTGTCCGCGGAGGGGCTCGACGTCGAGATCGAAGGGCCGGTGCTGCGGCTGACCCTCAACCGTCCGGAGCGTCGCAATACCCTCATCGACAGCTCGATGGCCGCGCTGATCCGCGCCCTGGAGCAGGCGGCGACCGACGAGGCCCTGCGCGCGGTGCTGCTGACCGGAGCGGGCGAGAACTTCTGCGGCGGCTTCGACATCGTGGCCCGCAATGCGGAAGGCCCCGGCAACGCCCCCGACGACACGGAAACCCGCCCGCGTCCGCGCACCGGCAGCATCCAGCGCCGGCTGCCCACCCAAGCCAACCGTCTGATACCGCTGCTGCTGGAGCTCCAGTTGCCGGTGGTGTGCGCGGTGCGCGGCTGGGCCGTGGGCATCGGCGCACAGCTCGCACTGGCCGCCGACTTCACCGTCGCGGCCACTGACGCGGTGTTCTGGTACCCGTTCCTGCGGCGCGGCTTCACCCCCGACTCCGGCAGTACGTGGCTACTGCCCCGCGTCGTCGGCCCGGCCCGTGCCCGCGAACTCCTCCTGCTCGACCGCAGACTTACCGGCGCCGAGGCCGTCGAGTGGGGCATCGCCCACGTAGCCGTCGAGCCCGACAAGGTCGCGACCACGGCGAGGGAGCTGGCCGGTCGACTGGCGGCCGGGCCGACCGTCGCGCTGGGACTGACGAAGGCCCTGCTCAACGCCGCACCCGACCAGAACCTGCACCGGCACCTGGCGGACGAGGCGTTCGCGCTGGAGCTCAGCTCACGAAGCGCCGACTTTCGCGAGGGCATGCGGGCGTTCGCGGAAAAGCGCGGTCCGGACTTCGGTGGACGGTGAGCGGCATGGCTGATTTCCATCCCGACCTGCGGCGCGCCGCCCGCTTTATGCCGCGCGATCTGGGGCTGCCGACCACTCTCCGGCTCCAGCGACGCCTGGACGCTAGGACGAACCAGCGTCGAGCACCCGACGTCACGGTCATCCCTCTGCACACCGACGCCTCGATCAGGCGGTACCAGCCCGCCTCGTTATCGAGACCGGCACCGGCGCTGCTGTGGATGCACGGCGGGGGTTACGTCATCGGGAGCGCTCATCAGGACGACAAGCTGTGTCGCGGTTTCGCCGACACACTCGGTATCACCGTGGCATCGGTGGACTATCGATTGGCGCCCGAGCACCCGTACCCAGCCGCGCTGGACGACTGCTACGCAGCACTCGAATGGCTCCTCGGTCAGCCGGAGGTCGACCCGTCGCGAGTGGCCGTCGGCGGCGGCAGCGCAGGCGGCGGCCTCGCCGTGGCGCTGGCGCTGCGGGTGCGGGATCGGGGCGGCATCACGCCGGTACTTCAGTTGCTCTCGTGCCCGATGCTCGACGACCGGACCGAGGCGCCCAGCAAACGGGACGCGCGTGGTTATCGATGGTGGGGCCCTCGCAGCAACCGGTTCGGCTGGGCGTCGTACCTCGGCGCCAGCGACCCGGACGTCGCGGTGCCGGCCCGGCAGAAGGATCTCTCCAGGCTGCCCGCGGCGTGGATCGGCGTCGGCACGCTCGACCTCTTCCACGCCGAGGACTGTCGCTATGCCGAACGGCTCGTCGAGGCGGGTGTCCCGTGCGAACTCGAGGTGATCCCGGGCGGCTATCACGGCTTCGAGGCCCTCGCGCCCAAGGCGGCAGTGTCGAGACAGTACTTTGAAAGCCGGTGCGCCGCGTTGCGCAAGGCCTTCGCCACGGACGGCGGGTCGTATACCTAGATTTGTGACCGGCGAAAGACCGAACGAATCGGTCAGTCGGTCTTCCAGCGGGGCTCGCGCTTCTCGGCGAACGCGGCCGGGCCCTCGATCTGGTCCGGATGCCCCCACAGGCTCACCAGTTCGGCCGCGCCCGCCTTGCACGCGTCGGTGAGCCCGTGCTCAAGGGCGCCCCATAGCGCCCGCTTTGTGGCACGCACCGCCGCCGGAGAGTTGCGTGCGATCTTCTCGGCGAGTTCCTGCGCCGCGTCGTGCAGTCGCTCCGGCGGATCGACCACCTCGCTGACCAGACCCAGCTCGTACGCGCGCGCCGCGCTCATCCGCTCGTACCGACCCACCAGCGCCATACGCAGCACGGCCTCGGCGGGGATCTTTCGCATGAGACCGATGGTCTCGATCGCGCTCACCTGCCCCACCGACACGTGTGGGTCGGTGAACGACGCGTCGCTCGCGGCCAGCACGATGTCGGCGTCGGCCACGAAGTGCAGGCCCCCGCCCGCGCAGACACCGTTGACGGCCGCGATCACCGGCTTGTCGATGCCCAGGTGCCACGCGGTGAATCCGAGGTCGAACGCCTCCAGCGACTCGCGGTAGCGCTCCATCCCGGCCCCGTCGGTCGCCAGCTCGACCACGTCGGCGCCGGTCTGGAACGCCGGCCCCCGCGCGGCGTTCACGATGACCCGCACGTCGCCGTCCTCGGCCAGCTCCGTCCAGGCGGCGCGCAGTTCGGCGCGCATGGCGGCGTTCATCGCGTTGCGCCGATCGGGCCGGTTGAAGATCAGCCAGCCGACGTGCCCGCGCCGCAGCACCTCAAGCGTCTGATAGCTCATTCGTGAGCACTTCCCTCTCGTGGCTCTCGCGGCTTCGGCTTCTCTCGCGGCGCGGCCGGCCGGCTCACCGCGTAACTCGCGGCGAGTTCGCGTCGCAGCACCTTGCCGATCTCGTTACGCGGGAAGTCGCCCGCCACGAGGCGTACGGCCACCGGAACCTGATAGGGCGCGAGCCGGTCGCGCAGATAGGTGCGCAGCGCTGGCTCGCCGGGTTCCCCGTGCGGGCTGTCGGATTGCGGGATCACCCACGCGACCGGCACCTCGCCGAGCCGCTCGTCCGGCACCCCTGCCACGCACGCGTCGGCGACCCACGGGTGACTGCGTAACGCGGCCTCGACGTCCTGTGGAACGATCTTCAAACCGCCACGGTTGATCATGTCCGAGACGCGCCCCTCGATCCACAGGAAGCCGTCCTCGTCCAGCCGGCCGAGATCGCCGGTGCGCAGAAAGCCGTCCACGACGCGGTCCGGCGCAAGCCTCGTCGCGAACGGCGAACGGACGTAGACCTCGCCGACCTCACCCGGCGTCAGCTCGTCGCGATCCTCGTCGAGGATCCGGACGCTGATTCCGGCGTGCGGCCGGCCCACCGCGCCGAGCTTCGCCGCACCGAACCGGCGGATGTCCGCCGCACTCCAGCCGACCACCTCGCCGCCGAGTTCGGTCTGGCCGTACGAGTTGAGCACGTCTACGCCGAACCGGTCACGGAAGGTGCGTGCCTGGTCCGGAACCAGCGGCGCGGTGACCGAACGCACCAGGCGCAGCGGCCTGAGGTCGTCGATGCGCGGATCGGTCAGCAGCATCGACATCATCGCCGGAGCGAGCACAGTGGACTTGATCGAGTGCCGTTTGACCAGCGTCGCGTAGTCGAGCGCGTCGAACCGGTCCATCAGCACCGCCGGCGCGCCGAGCCGGAACGCGAACAGCGTGTTCCAGATCCCGGCCCACAGCGCGAGGGAGGTGGGTATCAAATTGGGCATCGCCTGACGCTCGCCGTGCTCCTTCGGCGCGCCACCGCGGAGCTTGGCGATCACGGTGTCGATGCCCTCGATGACACCACCGTGCCGCAGCACCACTGGTTTGGCCGCGCCCGTCGTCCCCGATGTGCGCATCACCAGCGCGGCGTCATCGTCGAAACGTGTGCCCGTCCACTCCCGAGCCGAACGCGCTCGCAGTGACGTGGACCGCGCGACCGGGCGGCTGAACGTGTCGGGAACGCGGACCGTTTGAGCCTCCCCGGCGATCACAGCCACTGGTGCGGCATCGGCGAGTTGCCGGTGCAGCTCAGCGTCCGGCAGTCGTGAGTTGACGGGTACGTAGACGCCGCCGGCCAGCCACGTGGCGAACATCGCGACCACGGCGTCGGCGCCCCGGTCCACGACGCAGGCCACCGGAGCGCACCGCAGGTCGCCGAGTTCTCCTGTCAGCTCTTCGGCCAGCCTGCGCGCGGCCTCGGTCACTTCGGCCAGCGTCGCCGAATCGTCCATCCAGTGCACGACGGCCGTCCCCGGCGTCGCAGGATGCGAAATCAGTAGGTCCGACAGCCGCTCGAACCGCTCGGGTCCCCGACCCACCGGCGCCTCCCCCTTCACCGCTCGGTCAGGCTCTGCGCGAGGAAATCCAGCTGCTCCTCGGGCCGGCCGAGCAGTTCCCGGTCTGCCCACGCCCGCTTGAAGTACAGGTGCGCGTCGTGCTCCCAGGTGAAGCCGATGCCGCCGTGCAGCTGGATCATCTCGGCCGCCACGGAGACGAACGCCTCCGAGCAGTAGGCGTGGGCAACCGCGGCGGCCTGCGCCAGTTCCGGCGCGTCGGCGCGGCCGGCGGCCGCCTGAGCCGCCGTCATCGCCGCGGAGCGCGACGACTCGACCAGGATCAGCATCTCGGCGGCCTTCTGCTTGACCGCCTGGAACGACCCGATCGGCCTGCCGAACTGGACACGCGACTTCGCGTATGTGACCGTCGCGTCCAGACACTGCTCGGCGGCGCCGGCCTGCTCGCCGGCGAGCAGCGCGCGGGCGACGTCGAACGCTTGGCGCACGGCGGCGCCGGCCTCGGGTCCGCCGACCCGCGTCGCACGGACCTGGTCGAAGACCAGCCGCGCCTGTTTGCGTGTCTGGTCGAGGGTGACGAGAGGGACGGCCCGCAACCCTTCGGCCGCGGCATCGACCGCGAAGACGCGAAGTCCTTCGGCGGTCCGCGCGGGCACCAGCACCAGGTCGGCGAAGGCTCCATCGATCACGAATCCGGCCTCGCCGGTCAGCATGGAAACACCGTCCGCCTCGGCCGCCTCGACGGACGGGCGATCCAGCACGCTGATGCCGAAGACGTCGGACGTGACCACCGTCGCCACCACGGAACCGTCGCAGATCCCCGGCAGGTACCGGGCACGCGCAGCGGCGTCGTCGAGCGCGAGCAGCAGCGGCGCGGCCAGCGCCGCGTTCGCGAACAGCGGGGCGCACAGCAGGGCGCGGCCCGCCTCCTCGAACACGATCCCGAGCTCCACCTCGGAGTATCCAGATCCGCCGAACTCCTCCGGCACGGCCAGTCCCGCCAGCTCCATCTCACCGCACAGCCGACGCCACAGCTTGTCGTCCCAGCCCCGGGCGGTGGCCATCTGGTGGCGCACCGCGGCAGGTGCGGACAACTCGGCGAAGGCGGCGCGGACCGTCTCCCGTAGCGCCGTCAGCTCGTCGGTCACGGCCGCTCCCGGCGGAAGCCCGCGATCGTCGCGTCGAAGACCTCTGTCAGCGTGCTGGCTCGTCCGGGCGGCTCGGGCAGCCGCACCGGGCCGTGCTCGCGACTGGGCAGCAGCACGGTCGCGGTGGCCGGCGAGGTCGTCTCAAGGCGCTGGCTGCGCGTCCACAGCTCCAGATCGACCGCCGGCCGGGTGCCGTCGGCGAAGTACCGCCGCACCACCCGGCCCTCGGCCCACTGCACGTCGCCGACGTAGTTGAACTTGCGGAACTCCACCCGCAGCCGCCACAGCCAGCCGTCGTCACCCATCCAGTCGGTCAGGGCGTGGATGAGCCAGGTCTCGCGCATCCGGCCGTAGTCGAAAGTCGTCGGGTTGCCGGACTTGCGCGCGAAGGCGGGATCCCAGTGCACACGCTGCATGACGTCCGGCACGCCGAGTTCGTCGCGATGGTAGAAGCGCGGGATGCGCTGCCGGTTGCGGTAGGCGAGCCGCAGCGGCGCGACGTCGTACATGCCCATGCCCATGCCGGCGTGCCAGCAGATCATGTCAGTGACGGTCAGCGGCCCCTTGACCAGCGTGCCGATCGGGTCGCCGACGTTGACGTCCTCCCACCACCTCGGCTCGGCGCCGCGCGGCCCCTCCGCCGCGTACTGCGCGTCGAGGTCGGCGATCTGCTCCTCGTCCCACTGCGCGATGGCGACGTCGTCGTATTTCCCGCGCTCCCGGGCCTTCTCCCGCTCGGTGCGGTACATCATCCGGTACTGCGCGCCGAGCAGCGTTCCCTCGTCGGTCTGGAAAGCCTGAGCCGTCCACTCCTGGATGCCGCGTCCGCCGAACTCGCTCGGCCGGTCCACCACGCCGACCAGCGCGGTGCGGCGGTGGATCCGGTGATCGGCGGTCAGCGGCGCCCACCACTCGCGTTCGCTGGCGGCGTAGAAGGCGTGCACGCCGCGCAGCGGGTCGCCGCGCAGGTCCGCCTGCCCGGCCAGCTCTTCCGCGCTGAGCGCGTCCTCGCCGATCAGGCTGTCGCCGCCGACCAGCGCGGGCGGCGCGATCGAACCCTTCCACCGCGTGGCCGCGACGTAGTCCGGATCGCACCACAGCGGATTGTCGTCCCCGTACGAGCGGGCGACGTGCCGGAAGGCGTCCTCGCCGGGGCGGCGGTAGTGCGGCGGCGCCGGGTACAGCTGTGGGACGCCGATCCTGGACCGCAGGCGGGCGACGCCCTCGTCGGTGATCTTCCCGGAGTCAACCAAGGGGACGGCGCTCCTCCTCTGGGCGACGGATTGTAGATAATATATTATAGACATGATGACGACCGACGTTCCAGACGTGCTCTTGGTGGAGCGGCGCGGCCCGGCGGGCTGGCTGACCTTCAACCGCCCGGACCGCGGCAACGCGATGAACGCGCGGATGATGGCCGAACTGCCGCGCGCCTGGGCGCGGCTGGAGGCCGATCCGGACGTCGCGGCGATCGTGGTGACCGGCGCCGGTTCGGCGTTCCAGACCGGCCTCGACGTGGCCCAGCTCGCCGCGGACCCCGCCGCGTTGCGTGAGATGTCCCGCCGGACCAGGCGCGCCGAGCCGGGCCTGACCGGATGGCACCTCGGGGTGACCAAGCCGGTCATCACCGCCGTCAACGGCCTGTGCGTCGGCGGCGGCCTGCACTTCGTCGCCGACTCGGACATCGTCATCGCCTCGTCGCGGGCTGCTTTCATGGACAGCCACGTGAGCGTGGGCCAGGTCAGCGCGCTGGAGACGATCGGGCTCGCGCGCCGCGCCGCCTTCGGCCCGGTGGCGCGGATGGCGCTGGTCGGTGCGCACGAGCGCGTCGACGCCGAGCAGGCGCGCCGGCTCGGCTGGGTCAGCGCGGTGTTCGAGCCGGCGGATCTGCACGCGGCCGCGCAGCGCCTGGCCGAACTCGTCGCGGCCAACGACCGGCAGGCGCTCGCCGCGACGAAACGAGCCTTGTGGCAGTCCCTTGAGTCAGGGCTGCGTGAAGCGAGAGGAGCGGCCGCCGTGAGCCGTGAAGCGCAGCAATAGCAACACTGCGATAGCAACACATGATGAGCGACGAGCCGAACCTGGCCGAATGTCGTACGTCGGCGCAGGTGGTAACCGGCGTCCGCGCATGGATCGCCGCCGAGCTACCGTCTGCCTGGCGCGTCGCCGCCGAACGCGAGGGGCCGAGCGGCGTCCGGTCGGTGCGCACGCCGGAGCAGTACCGCGCGTGGTACCCGGCGTTCGCCCACAGCGGTCTGGTCGCCCCGCGCTGGCCGGTGCAATACGGCGGTCTCGGCTGGTCGGGCGACCTGGCGGCGGCGGCAGAGCGGGAACTGCGCCGGTACCACCTGCCCCGGCTCAACCCGCTGGGCCTCAACCTGGCCGCGCCGGCGCTGTTCGAGCACGGCAGCCACGAACAGCGGCTGCGCTTCCTGCCCCGGATCGTGCGCAATGAAGAAGTCTGGTGCCAGCTGTTCAGCGAACCCGGAGCCGGCAGCGATCTGGCCTCGCTGTCCACCAGGGCCGAGCGGCGCGGCGGTGTCGGCGGCGACCGCGACGACTGGGTGATCAGCGGCCAGAAGGTATGGACGACGTGGGCGCACCTGGCCGACTACGGCGTACTGCTCGCCCGCACCGATCCGGACGCGCCCAAGCGCCGCGGCATCACCTACTTCCTGATCGACATGCACCAGCCCGGCGTCGAAGTCAGACCGCTGCGGCACATCGGCGGCGAGGTCGACTTCAACGAGGTGTTCCTCAACGACGCGGTCGTGCCGGACTCGCAACGCGTCGGCGCGGTCGGCGACGGCTGGTCGGTGGCCAGGGTGACGCTCAGCGGTGAGCGCCAGATGGTGTCGGGTTCGGGCTCCGGCGGCGTCGACCGCATCGGCGGCTCCGGAGTGCGCAGCCTGATCCGGCTGGCGCAGGAGCGGGCCGCGCAAGGCCTGCCGAACTCCTGGGACGAGGCCGACGTGCGCCATCGCCTCGTCCGGCTGTGGTGCGAGGAGCAGATCCGCGGCTGGACCAACGCGCGAGTGCGCGCGGGGCTGAAGGCCGGCCGGCCGCCGGGTCCGGAGAGCTCGATCGGCAAGGTCCACGGCTCCGAACTGAACCAGCGCATTCAGGCCGAGGCCGCGCGGCTGCTGGGCATGGGCGCAACGGCGTGGGACGGTGCGATCGCCGGCGGCGGCGCGGGTAGCGAGGCCGACAGCGTCGATCCCGAGTCCCCCGAGTCTTACGCCGCCGGCATGCCCACGCAGGTGCGCGGCATGCTGCGCAGCAGGGCGAACACCATTGAGGGCGGCACGACCGAGGTGAACAAGAACATCCTCGCCGAGCGGGTACTCGGCCTGCCGAAGGAGCCCGATCCCTGGGAGGGCAAGCCGTGGCGAGAGGTGCCGCGCGGATGACCGCTGACCCGACGACCGCTGACACTCACGAATGCCGGGCCGTCTGAAGGAGAACGACATGGATGAAACTGAGCTCCCGGACGTGCTGGACGCGGTCCGCTCGCTGGTCAGGCAGCGGGTGATGCCGCTGGAGGCGACGATCGACGAGACCGACGAGATTCCGGACGAGTTGAAGCGGCTCGCCGCCGACATGGGCCTGTACGGGTTCGCGATCCCGGAGGCGTACGGCGGCCTCGGGCTGACCATGCATCAGGAGGCCCGGCTGGTCATGGAGCTGGGCTACACCACGCCCGCGTTCCGCTCGCTGTTCGGCACGAACAACGGCATCGCAGGGCACTGTCTGATGGAGGGCGGCACCGAGGAGCAGAAGAAGGCCTACCTGCCCCGGCTGGCCTCCGGCGAGTGGACCGCGTCGTTCGCACTCACCGAGGACGAGGCCGGCTCCGACCCGGCCGGCCTGCGCACCCGCGTCGCCAAGACGGCGGACGGGTTCGTCATCAACGGCAGCAAGCGTTACATCACCAACGCTCCGGTCGCCGACGTGTTCATGGTCTTCGCACGGCACGGCGAGTCGCAGAAGGCGAGCAGGGACATCTCCGCGTTCCTGGTGCCGCGCGACGCGACCGGGCTGAGGGTAGGACCGCGCGACGCGAAGATGGGCCAGCACGGCGCGTGGACCGCCGAGGTACATCTCGACGACGTCAAGGTACCGGCCGACGCGCTCATCGGCGGCGCCGACGGATACGGCAACGGCTATATCACCGCGATGAAGTGCCTGGCGCACGGCCGCCTACACATCGCGTCGCTATGCGTCGGGCTCGCGGAGCGGCTGCTCGACGAGAGCGTGTCGTACGCGCTGGCGCGCCGCCAGTCCGGGCACCCGATCGCCGAATTCCAGCTCATCCAGGGGATGATCGCCGACTCGCAGACGGAGCTGATGGCCGGCCGGGCGCTGGTGCTCGCCGCGTCCGCGGACTATGACGCCGGAACGGACACCAGACTCGGACCGTCCTGCGCGAAGTACTTCGCCAGCGAGATGGTCGGCAGGGTGGCCGACCGCGCGGTCCAGGTGCACGGCGGCGCGGGGTACATGCGCGGCGTGCCGGTCGAGCGCTTCTATCGCGACGCACGCCTGTTCCGCATCTACGAGGGCACGAGCCAGGTGCAACAGGTGCTCATCGCCAAGCAGGCGTTCGCCCGGGCGCAGGGCTGATCGCGCTCACCGCGCGGATCGCGGCGCCGAGGCGGGCGCGTGCGTCAGCCCTGGACGTCGACCACGACAGCCTGGGCCTGCCCGCCTCCCGCGCACATCGCCGCGACCCCGATGCCGCCGCCGCGCCGCCGCAGCTCGTACACGAGCGTCGTGAGCATGCGCGCGCCGGTGGCGGCGACCGGATGCCCGAGTCCGCAGCCGCTGCCGCTGGTGTTGACCAGCCCGGGATCGATGTCCAGTAGTCGCGTGCAGGCGACGGCCACCGACGCGAACGCCTCATTGATCTCCCACAGCGCCACCTGATCCTTCGTCACCCCGACGCGGCGCAGCGCCTTCTCGACCGCCGCGACCGGAGCCAGGCCGGTGCGGACCGGGTCGACGCCGACTGAGGCCCAGCCGGTGACGACGGCCAGCGGTGTCAGCCGCTTGCTGCGCGCGGTCACGCTGCTCACCAGCGTGAGTGCGGCAGCGCCGTCGTTCAGGCCGGCGGCGTTTCCGGCGGTGATGGAGAAGCCCTCGATCTCCGGATGCAGCGGCTTAAGTGCGCTCAACTTCTCGAGTGACGTGTCCCTGCGCGGCTGTTCGTCGACGATGAACTCCTCGGTGCCCCCGCCTCGCGCCGCGCCGCCGGCCCGGCGCAGCGGCACGGCCACGATCTCGTCCTGGAACCGGCCCTTGTCGATGGCGGCCAGCGCGCGCTGATGCGAGCGCAACGCCCAGGCGTCCATCTCCTCGCGGCTCACGCCCGCAAGCCGCGCGGTGTTCCAGCCGATAGTGATCGCCATGTCCTCGCCGGGCGCGTCCGCGGTGGCCGGATGGGTGGGGCTCATCCACGGATCGATCCACTCGTCGGCCGTGCCGGGCACCCGCCAGCGGTTCACCGGCGCGGTCGAGGAGGACTGCACGCCTCCCGCGATGACCACCTCATCCATGCCGGCCCGGATGCTCGCGGCGGCCGTCGCGACGGACGCCAGCCCGGAGGCGCAGTGCCGGTTGACCGCCAGCCCGGGCACGCCGGACAACCCGGCGGTGATCGCGGCGTACCGGGCGAGGTCTCCGCCGCCGTACAGCGACTCGCCGAGTATCACATCGTCGATGCGGTCCGCGGCCAGGCCGCTGCGCCGCACCGACTCGGCGACCACCACGTCGGCCAGTTCCATCGCGCTGGTGCCGGCCAGCGCTCCCCTCCCGGCCCGCCCGATCGCGGTGCGGCAGGCGCTGACGATCAACGCTTCCATGGAATAAAATATATATGATTCACGGTCTGAACGTGACATCGACGCGGGGATTGCCGACACCGATGGAGACTACGTCGTCTCGGCAGGTGGCTTCGGTAGGAGCGGAACGATGTCGGCGAACGCCTCGCCGCGGCGCCACGCGATGCCGGCCAGCACCGCCGTGATCTGCTCGTGGAAGGGCGCGGGCCCGAGCGAGTCCGACTGCTCCAGCAGGCTCTGGAGGTTGGGGACGTCCTGGTCGCCGCGGGTCAGGATGCGCCGCAGCTCCAGGTCGAGGGTGTGTCCCTCGGCCTTGGCACGCTCGTGCCTGATCTGCGCGACGGCCGCTCCCAGCGCGCAGTCGGCGACGAGCTGGTTGGCGCGCAACGCTTCGAGCGCTGAGAAACCCTGCCGCCCACACAGCCCGATCGTGGCGTCGACGTGGCGCGCCAGCAGGTCCGCGCTCACCGCTCCGTCGACGTAGTGCTTGAGCAGCACGGGATCCTCGGCGAACGCGTGCCGGATGAAAACCGCCCACTCGTAGAACCAGACGGCCCAGTGCTGGCCGTGGTCGACCGGCAGGATCAGCCGCAGCGCCGCGTGCTCCGCGGCGAGCTTGAGCAGGTCCTCCTTGCCCAGCACGTAGTGGTACAGGCTCGGAACGCTCACGCCGAGGTGTTCGGCCACCGAGCGCAGCGTCAGCTCTCCCGGCGGGATCTGCGCCGTGGCCGCCGCGATCGCCGCGCGGTCGATGCGGGGCGGGCGGCCCAGCCGCTTGCCCTTACCGTTCCCGCGCACGCCCGCCCGGGGACCGACGGAGGTCTCCCGCGGGTGCTGGTCGTCGGCCACAGTGCTCCCGATGAGAACAGCGCTCCCGATGAGAGCGGGGCGGCCGTTGCCGCCCCGCCGGTCAGACAAGGATTCCATAATCGTCGAGGATGGTGGGACACAGTCCCACGGCCAGCCGCTCGGCTCGCTTGCGCAGCGTCTCGGCCTGCTCCGCCCGATCGCCGACGATCAGGTAGGCGCCACCGGTGATTCCGTCGAGGACCTGCCCGGCCAGGACCTCGAGCGGCACCAGTGGCAGCTCGCGGCCCGCGTCGGCCGCCTGCTTGACGAGCTGGCGGACGGTGACCGGCTTGGTCGTCCGGGGGCGTTCCCTGGCCAGCTCCTTCGGCCTGTTGCGCTCGGCGGTCCACAGCCCGGTGTCCAGCAGGCCGCGGCCGTTCGGCAGGAAGAGCGACACACCGATCCGCGCTCCTTCCTGCCGCAACTGCGAGGCCAGACATTCGGTGAGCGTGGACACGGCCGCCTTGCTCGCCGCGTAGACCGAGGCGGCGGGCATCGGGTTGATGGCGCCGTCGCCGGAGGAGGTGTTGACGACGTGCCCCGGCTGCCCCCCTGCGAGCATCCGTGGCACGAAGGACTGGATGCCGTGGGCGACCCCGAAGACGTTGACGGAGTGCACCCACCGCCAGTCGTTCGGCGTGGTTTCCCAGACCTTCGCCGAGGGAGCCCCCACGCCGGCGTTGTTGACCAGGACGTGGGTGGCCCCGAACCGGTCGTAGACCTCGGCCGCGAGCGATTCGACCGAGGCCGGGTCGGTCACGTCGGTGCGTATCCCGGCCACCGCGCCCTCGCCGGTGGCGTGGGCGGACAGTTCCTCGACCGTTCGCGTCAGAGCCTTGTCTTCCACGTCGGCGAGCACGACCGTCGCGCCCTCGGCGAGGAACCGCTCCCCCAGCGCCCGGCCGATCCCGGACGCGCCGCCGGTGACGACGACGACGCGTCCGGCGAACTGCGTGATCAAGCCGTTCATGCGGCCCCGCGATCCTGGGTCTTCGCGCCGTCCCGGGTGGGCGCGGGCACCAGGCCGTGCAGTTCGGCGAAGGTCGGGCCGACCCGCTCCACGTGCGGCTGGAGAGCCGCGAGATCGAACCCGTAGACCCTCGCGGCGGTCATCCCGAGGATCTGGCTCACCTCGACCGGCGGCACCTTGGCGAAACGCTCGGTCAGCCACGGACGGGTGTTGGGCCACGTCCCCTCCGGATGCGGGTAGTCGCTGCCCCACATCAGGTTGCCGACGCCGATCTCGTGCCGCCGGTCGACCTCGACGTCGCCCATGACCGAGGCGGCCATGTAGCAGTTGCGGCGGAAGTACTCGCTCGGCTTCATCGTCAGCCCCGACCGGAAGGCGGCGGGGCCGAACTTGCGGGTCGCGTGATCGCCCTCCCACTTGCTGTCCATCCGGTTGAGGATGTCGGGCGTCCACCACGCGCCGTTCTCGGCGATGACGTACTTGAGATCCGGGTGCCGCTCGAACACGCCACCGAGGATCAGCGCCCACAGCGGCCGGGCGGCCCACCAGTACGCCTCGACGGTGTAGATGGCGATCAGGCCGGGCGTGTAGCCGTAGTCGTCCGGATCGGGGCCGACGCCGGAATGGGTGTGCACCGGAAGGCCGGTGGCCGCCGCGGCGGCCCAGACCGGGTCGTAGACCGGGTCGTTGTACGACGGCAGCCGCCCCCACTTGGTGGGAATCATGATCCCGCCGCGCAGCCCGTTGTCGGCCGACCATTCGATCAGCTTCACGGCCTCGCCGACGTCGTGCATCGGCACCAGCGCCACGCCGGCCCGGCGCTCGGGGCTGTTGCGGCAGAACTCGGACACCCAGCGGTTGTGCGCCCACGCCCCGGCCAGGGTCAGCTCGGCGTCGCTGTCGCCGGTCGACTGGATGCCCGCGGAGAACGGGGTCGCCGAGACGCCGCCGACACCCGCGGCGTCGGCGTCGGGGAAGATGACCTCGGCGGCGACGCCGTCGTGGTCCATCTCCTTGTTGCGCACCTCCGGATCCCAGGCGCCGCGCATGCCGCCGTGGTGGCCGATCTCGGAGTTCCACTCGCGCAGGAACTTGCGGTGGTCGTCGCTCTCGGTGAGCTGCCGCCGGATCTCGTCCTCGCTCTGGGCGCGGTCGAAGGCCTCGCGGTGGCCGGGGTCGATGTACTCCCGGTAGCCCTCGGCGGGAAGCCCCGCGTGGCTGTCGGTGGAGATGAGGACGTATCGGTCGCTCATTGCGTGCCTGCCTTTCCGAAGCTAGTAGCGGATGGGGGCGTAGGGGGCGAAAGCCGCGGCGTCGATGGGGCCGACCAGCTTGGGGTTGTTCTCGCTGGTGCGCAGCACCCACTGCATCGAGACCAGCTCGCGGACGGGCAGGTCGGCCACCGGGCAGTCCGGCAGGTCGCGCAGGATGAGCTCGCCGTCGATCCGCTCGATCCGCTCGGGCTTGCGTATCTGGTCGAGGCGGACGAGCAGGGGATCGCCGTCGAACCCGACCCCGCTCACCGCGGGCTGGAACTTGATCCAGAACTGGGTGGCGGGATACGGATCGGGGACCGGCAGCTCACCGGTGACCTGGCCGCTCACTTCGATGAACGCCACGCCGTTGCGGGTGATGCGGCCCTCGACGGCGCCCTCGGGGGTCCGGGACAGGGTGATGTCCGCGAGCTTCTTCGGCTCCCCGAACCGTTCCCTGCTGATCGCGAGCGCCGATTCCAAGTCGATCGGGATGAGCAGCGGGTACTCGCCCGGCTCGCCGTCCAGGAGCGCGTCCACCGCGAAGAATCCGACCATCTCCTTGTGTCGGTGCTCGCCGAACCGAAGGTCGATGTCGGTGATGCGCACGTGCACGCGCGGCTCGGGGGGAGCGGTCAGCGGCGGCGGCAGGACCTCGGCCACCAGGCCGGGGTCGGTGAGGTACACGACCTCGACGGACGGGAGGGACGGGAAGGTGTTGACACTGCTGGACTCGTCGGCGGGCTCGCTGACCCATCGTGTGCGGCTCATGGCTGAAACTCCTCGGCGGGGAACGAGTAGAACTGGCGACACCAGCGGCGGTGCTCGCTGACGTCCTTCTCCTCGGGGCGCAGGATCGGCGGGTCCTGATACAGCTTGTTCTCCCAGATCGGGATGTCCTGGCTCACGCCGGCGCAGAAGCCGTCCGCCACCGCCTGGAGTCCCTGCTCACCCAGCGCCTTGGGCGCGGTGAAGACCCAGCGGACGTGCACGTTCTCCTCGTCCACCGGGGTGGTGCTGGAGAGGAAGACGGTCTGGCCCGGCACCCGCAGCACGCCGAGGCCCAGCCCGAAGCCCTCCCGGGTGAACGAGCCGTCCGTGCGCGCCGCCCGCTTGTAGGGCCCGTCGGCGAAGAACTCCTCTTCGGGCACGACGTCGAGTCCGTGGACGTACATGAAGTGGACCCGGTCGACGTTGTTCTCCGCCATCTCCTGGCAGATGGTCGCGATGTGGAAGTCGCGCACGATGAACGGCAGCCACTCGGGGTCGTCGAACTCGGCGACCACGGGCACGTCGTAGAACGGCTCGCCGCCCTCGAGGTGGTGCCACGCCCAGATCATGTGGTTGCGCTCGATCGTGGGGTAGGCGCGCATGTTCGCGCGCTGGGGGATGAAGTCGACGTCGTCGTACGGCACCTCGACGCACGTGCCTGACGCTCCGTCGAACTTCCAGCCGTGGAACGGGCACTGAATGCACGAACCGTCCACCCGGCCGCCCACGGCGAGGTGCGCCCCCAGGTGCTTGCAGTAGGCGTCCAGGACGTGCGCGGCCCCGTCGTCCCCGCGGAAGAGGACGAGATCGCGGCCGAAGTAGTGCAGCGGTACGACGTCTCCCGGCGCGAGGTCCGCCGAGGCGGCCACGATGAACCAGCCGTTCGGCACGGGGAACGGGAACCGCCGCCCGACGTGGGACACCTTGGGCCGTAGCTCGGGCCGGGTCAGCAGCGCGGGGTTGCGCGGCATCGGGAGTCCCCCGAAGCCGCGCGCCGCGCGGGGCAGATCGATCTCGGGCGCGGTCACCTGCACCTCCATTTTTCGAAGTACTTTTGGAAACTACTTCGAAAATGCCACGCCCGCCCGGCCGGGTCAAGCCCTTCGCGCGCGGGGGTGCGCTCCGCCGCCGGCCAGTCGGCTCAGTGGGCGCCGGTCACGGACGCCGCCGTCACACCGCCGTCCACCAGGAGATCGGTGCCGGAGATGAAGCCGGCGGCCGGGCTCAGCAGGAATTCGGCGGCGGCGGCGATGTCGGCGGCGGTGCCGATGCGTTGGGCGTTCGAGCCGTCGATCATCGCCTGGATGAAGGGGCCGAAATCGCCCTTCAGCTCGGCGTTGCCCTGCGGGGTGGCGATGATGCCTGGGCTGATCGAGTTGATGCGGGCGCCATGCGCTCCCCAGGCGACGCTCGCGGCCTGGACACGCAGCTGGTTGGCGCGCTTGGCGAGCATGTAAGCCTCCGCGCTGTTGGGAATCGCGGCCGGATCGGCGATGGGGAGGGAGAGCAGTTCATCGGCCGGGGTCGTCGCCAGCGCCGTGGCCTCGGCGGGCGTCAGGGGACGGTAGAGGTGCCCGGCCATGCTGGCGATGACGACGCCCGCCCCGCCCCGCGCGACGGCGTCGGCGAATATCTCGGTGACCAGTGCGACGCCGAGCAGATCCACGGCCAGGATCTGCGGGACCGACGCCTGGACCTGTGAGAGTCCCGCGGTGTGGACGACGCGGTGGACCGGGCCGAGCGAGGCGGCCTTCTTCGCGAGGTGGGTGACCGACTCGCGCGAGCTGACGTCTACGAGTACCGAGGTGGCGTCGTAGCCCTCGTCGGTGAGTTCGGCGGTGAGGGTGTCCAGGACGCCCCGGTCGACGTCGGCGAGGACCAGGCGGCTTCCGGGGCCGACTCGGCGGGCGATGGCCCGCCCCATCGCACCCGCGCCGATGAGCACGAAAACATCGCGTGACACGTGTTTCTCCTAGCGGAAGTGGATCGGGACCGAGCTGAAGCCGCGCACGGTGCTCGTGTGGACGGGACGCAGCCGCGAGTCGTCGATCTCCCAGGCGGGGAATCTGGCCAGCGTCGCGGCGAGGGCGAGCCGTCCTTCCAGCCGGGCCAGCGCGGCGCCGAGACAGAAGTGGGCACCGAATCCGAACGCGATGTGTTTCCTGCTGTCGCGGCGCACGTCGAACCGGTCCGGATCGTCGAACACGCTCGGATCCCGGTTGGCGCTCCCGTTGAGCAGCAGGATCTTCGACTCGGCGGGGATCGTGACGCCGTGCAGCGTCACCGGTTGCGTGAGCCACCGGCCGTTGACCGGAGACGGCGCCTCGTAGCGCAGCAGTTCCTCGACCGCGCCCGGCACCAGCGACGGGTCCCCGGCGAGCAGGGCGCGCTGGTCGGGGTGCCGGGCGAGGACGACGGCGGCCCAGCTCAGCAGCCGCGCGACCGTCTCCACCCCGGCGCCGGCGAGCAGCACGATGAAGGTGACGATCTCGATCTCGTCCAGCTTGCGCATGCCGTCGCCGTCGGGCATCTCGGCCTGCATGAGCGCGGTCATCATGTCGTCGCGGGGACTGACCCGCCGTTCGGCCAGCATCTGCTGGACGTATTCGAACACCGCGATGCCGGCCGCCATCGCCCGCTCGTTGGTCTCGGTCTCCCCCTCCTCGCGGTGCAACACGTCGTCGAACCAGCGGCGCAGCTGATCGCGGTCGGCCGGCGGGACGCCGAGCAGTTCGCCGATCACCATCGGCGGCAGCAGCGCGCCGAAGTCCTCGACGTAGTCGAAGCCCGACGTGCCGACGAAGGGGTCCAGCAGCCCGTCGACCAGCTTCGCGACCGAGTTCTCCAGCTGCTGGACGCGGCCGGTGGTGAACGCCTTGCTGACCAGCTTGCGCAGCGAGTCGTGATCCGGCGGGTCCATGAAGATCATCGACGGGTAATCGACCGGCCGGTCCAGCGTTTCCAGCTGCACGCCGTGCGAGGAGCTGTAGGTCTTCGGGTCGTGGTAGGCCCGCCAGACGTCCTCGAATCGGCTCAGCGCGAAGAACTCGTACCGCTCGTTGAAGTAAACGGGCTGTTCCTCCCGCATCCGCTGCCAGACGGCATAGGGGTCCTTGTCGATCTCATAGTCGTACGGGTCGTAGTAGATGGCCGCCTGCGGCGATCCGGGGTCCGCCATGTCGTCGTCCGCCATGTCGTCACTGTCCCGGGGTCTGGTCGAGGCCCGCGGCCGCCGCCGAGGGTTGGATGGTCAGCTCCTCCACGCCGACGCGCGGATTCGCGGCGGTGATGGCCAACATGCCGCAGATCGTCTCGGCGACGTCGGTGGGTGAGAGGAAGCCCGGGGCGATCAGCCCTCGCTCGGCCCAGCCCTGGAAGGCGCGACCCAGCAACTCGGGGTCGAACGCGCTGCCGAAATCGGTGGGGATGGTCTGCCCGACTCTGATGCGGCAGAACCGCAGACCGGGGTGCTCGAGCCGCCAGGCGTCGACCGCGCGCTCCAGTGCGACCTTGCTGACGGCATAGGCGCCGAGCGCGATTCGCGGCTGGTTCACCGATTCCGACGACAGCACGCCGATCACGGCGTGCGGTGCGAGCATTCCCAGACACGCCTGCACGACCTGATGGAAGCCCACCACGTTGGTGTCCAGGGTCTGCCGCCAATCCTGCGCCGAGGTGTCGGCCATCATCCGCAGCGGGGCCGCCCCCACGCTCGAGAGCAGGACGTCGATCCCGCCCAGCCGCCGCTCGGCTTCCCCGGCGAGCCGGGCGCAGTCCTCGGCGACCGTGATGTCCGCGGTCACCGGATGGCCGCCGGACGCTTCGGCGACGGTCTTGTCCAGCTCCTCGCCACGCCGGGCGGCCAGGACGACATTCGCTCCCGCGCCGACCAGGTGGACGGCCAGCGCCCTGCCGATGCCGGCCGACGCGCCGATCAACAGGACTCTGACACCCGCGAGGGCACCGGCCTGCTCGCTCATGCAATACCTCCGCGTTGAGGTTGATCTTCGGGGGTTCAGGTACTCGGGCACCGGGCGGGAAGAGGCCTTGACGACCGACCCCTCGGCAGTGTGATTTTATATAGTATATAGGCGCGGTCAATCCGATCCGGGTGTGGAGGACGCATGAGCGACTGGGTGGACGGCGACCGGCGGACCCTGGTCGACCTGCTGGAGCAACGGCTGGACACCGATCCGCACGGGCCCTTCCTCGACGTGTGCGGCACGCCGTACACCGCCGCGCGGATCGACGCCGACGCCGGGCGGATCGCGGGCGCGCTGGCCGAGCTCGGCGTTCGCAAGGGCTCGACCGTGGCCATGATGCTCGAGAACGGGTCGCCCGCGGTGCTGTCCTGGTTCGCGGCGCACCGGCTGGGCGCCGTCGCCGTCCCCGTCAACACGGCGCTGAAGGGCTCGCTCCTGCACCACCAGCTCGCCGACGCCGACGCCGAGGTCGTCATCGTCAACGACGACCTGGCGCAGCGCCCGATCGCGGTGGCCGCGGGCCTCGACGCGCTCAGGCACCTGGTCGTTACCGGCCCCGCCGCCGGCACCGAATCGCGCGACGTCGGCGCGCGCGTGACGTCTCACTCATGGGACGACCTGCTCACGGCGGACAGCGTCCGGCCCACGGCATCAGTACGCCCATCCGATCTCGGCACGATCGTGTACACGGGCGGCACGACGGGGCCGTCCAAAGGCTGCGCGCTGAGCCACCAATATCACCTGTCGATCGCCCAGCAGATCATCGACTCGTGGGGACGGACCGCGCAGGACGTGGCGTGGAGCCCGCTGCCGCTCTTCCACTTCAACGCGATCTCCTGCATGCTCACCGGGACGTTGCTCAGCGGGGGACGCGCCGCGCTGGCCCGCAGGTTCTCGGTGTCGGGCTTCTGGCCGGAGATCAATCGCACCGGAGCCACCGTCGCCTCGCTGCTCGGATCGCTGGCCGTGATGATCGCGCGGGCGCAGGACCATACCGACGCCAAGAACTCCGGCGAGCCCACCGCCAACACGACGCTGCGCCTCGTGACCGGAGCGCCGATGCCTCCCGAGATCGACGAGCTCTACCGCACCCGCTTCGGGGTGGCCACCTTCAGCAACGCCTACGGCACGACCGAGGCCTCGCTGATCTCCTGGCTGCCGCCGGGCCGGCCCGGACGCCCCGGCTCGGCGGGGCTGCTCAACTCCACGGCGTTCACCGTCAAGATCTTCGACGAGGACGACCGCGAGGCGCCGATCGGGACGGAGGGCGAGATCGTGTGCCGTCCGCGGATGCCGCACGTGATGTTCGAGGGCTACTGGAAGCGGCCCGAGGCGACCGTGGAGGCGTGGCGGAACCTCTGGTTCCACACCGGGGACATCGGCCGCGTGGACGCCGACGGCTACCTGTACTTCGTGGACCGGAAGGCCGACTACATGCGGCGCCGGGGCGAGAACATCTCCAGCTGGGAGATCGAGAAGGTCTTCCACGAGCACCCGGCGGTGAAGGACGTGTGCGTGCACGCCGTGGCCAGCGACGTCGGCGAGGACGACGTGAAGGCGACGATCGTCCTGCGGTCCGACGCCGAGCTGACGCAGGAGCAGCTCTGCCGCTGGTCGGTCGAGCATCTCCCGTACTACGCCGTCCCGCGGTACTTCGAATTCCGGGACGAACTCCCGCTCAGCGAGACCGGCCGCACCGCCAAGAACCTGCTGCGGCTCGACGGCGTCACCGCCGGCACCTGGGACCGGGAAGCGGCGGGCTTGACCTTCGAGCGGCGTTGAGCCGCGGCCTGAGCGCTGCCGTGGAGCGCCCTGCGATGGCCGACCACCACACTCCCGCACCGTAGGCGAGATCGTCGAGGCGGCGTGCGATTCCATAGCGGACCGGGTCGAGCGCGGCAGCGCCGCGCCGGCGCTCCAGCACGACGTCGGTGACGGCGGCCACCAGCGTGGCGCGTCGTACGCGACGGGACGCCGCGCAGCCGACGACGGTGGCGGGCCACCAATGCCGGGTCAGTAGTGCGGAGGCCTGTGTCAGGGCACTGAACGCGCCCATGGCGGCGAGCGACGAGGCGATGCGGACCGGATGCTCGGTGCCGCGGACCCTGCCTGCGATACGCACCACGGCCGCGCCGTACACGGCGCCCGCGACAGGGAGCGACCAGCGCCGCTGGGCGATGAGCGCGAGGACGAAGGCGGTGCTCCACGGGGTGAGTACGGCGGGGGCGATGAACTCGGGGTGGCGCTGCGCCAGCGGATGCGCACCGGTCCCGTACACGGCCTTGCGCCACAGCCAGTCACCGAAGCGCACGCGGTGCTCGTGCGCGGCTCGGACCGAGGGCTCGTAGCGGACTCGCCAGCCGGCCTTGACGAGGCGCCAGACGAGGTCGACGTCCTCCCCCACCCGCAACCGCTCGTCGAAGTCCAGGCCCGCGCGCAGCGCCTCCGTGCGCGCGACCGCGCAGGCGGTGGAGGCCCAGGAAACGAGCGTTCCCGGGCGTACCAGGGCGGGCCTGGAGCCGAGGTCGAGCGACGAGCGCGCGGCTTCGTAGCGGCCGATCCATCCGGACGCCGACGGCGTCGCGAGCCCGGTGATGCGCGGCACGGCCAGGGCGACCCGGGGGTCGGCGAAGTGTCGCAGCAGCGTGGGAACGTGTCGGGGTCGAGGACCACGTCCGAGTCGACGAAGACGACGTATGGGGTGGCGACCAGCCGTAGGCCGGCGTTACGCGCTCCGGCAGGACCGATGTTCGCGGCGAGCGCGACGAACCGCGCGCCGTGCCGTGCGGCGACGGACTCGATCTGCTCGGGTCGACGCGACGCGTCGTCGACCACGATCACCGGAACGCCGGCGCCGACCCCGCCGCACCGTCGCCGAAGCTGATGCGGACGCTGACGAGCAGCCGGTCGAGTTCACGCGGACGGTCCCGCACCGGGATGACGAAGGTGCACGCGGCGTCGGCGAGTGGCGGGAGCGCGCCGGCGACCGGGTGCGCCATGCCGGACTCCACGAGCCGATCCGCCAGCGCCGCTCCGGCCGCGTCCCGGACGGACAACCGCCGCCCGGCCAGCAGTGAACGAGCCCGCTCCGTGAGCCGCAGCAGCCGGATCGGGGATCCGCCCAGCAGCGCGCACCCGCCGTCGAGCACCCGGGTGTCGCGGTCGAGTTCGACTTCGAAGCTGATCGGAAGATTCATCCGGAGAGTCATCCGGCCGTCCTTCGCCGCGGTCAAGCGGCTTCGCGGTCCTTGAGCTCGAGTTTGGGCTTCGGGCGGTAGGACGACGCGAGCAGCCCGCCGCCCGCGACGCAGCCGCCGAGGAACGCGGCCAGCGCCCAGCCGCCGCCGTACAAGCGAAGGTTCAGCACCCGGTCGAGCGACCATGCGCCCGGGCCGATCGCGGCCAGCGCGACCGCCACCGCAGCGATGAACGCGGTGTATTCGTACCCGCCCTTGAAGACGAAGTAGCCCTTGCCGCGGTGGTCGGTGAACGCGGCGACCGTCATCAGTCCGACGAACGCCATCGCGCCGAGCCCGCTGAGCAGTCCGAGCGCGACGAGCGTCCCGGCGCCGAGTTCGGTGGCCGCCGCCAGCCTCGCGTCAGCCGCCGAACAGGCCGAGGCCTTCGAACCACCTGGTCGTGCCGGCCAGCCCGCCCGCGCCCGCCACCTTGTTCCAGCCGTGGATGAGGAGTGTGAGCCCGAGCGCGAGTCTCACCAGCAGCATGCCCAGGTCGACGTCCACGCGCTCTCCGTCAGCAGAGTCCGAGTCTCACGAATATTGTATAAAGTATATGGAGAATCATTCACTCAGGGCAAGCTGACGGCCAGCGCCGCGAGCGTGAACGCGGCACGGCAACCAGGCTGCGCACTGTCATCCCAGACATCTCAGACGCGGTCGACCCGGCCACGTCTATGGGGAGAACAGTGAACAGTAGCAGCAGCATTTCTCACAGTCAATCAACTACCAGGTAGTGTCCCAAATTAGGACTACTGCCTACAGCTCCCAGTGGATTTGGCGAGCATCGGCGTCGCCAATTCAAAGACGTACGGGTTTGCCCCTATTTTTCCGCGCCTGTAAACTCAAGGTTTAACTTCTACTTGCTGAACGGACAGGCATGCCTCACGATCTTCCCAAGGCGTACGAACCGGGCGCGATTGAACCGCGTTGGGCCGACTATTGGGTCAACGAAAAGCTCTTCCACGTGGAAACCCCGGCGGCTTCAGGCGGCGGACAGCCGATTTCCCGCGAAACCTTTACCATCACCCTGCCACCGCCCAATGTCACCGGCAACCTCCACATGGGACACATGCTGGAGCACACCGAGATCGACATCATCGTCCGCTGGAAGCGCATGAGCGGCCTGCCCACGCTGTGGCTGCCGGGCACCGACCACGCCGGCATCGCCACGCAGTTGATGGTGGAACGCCAGCTCGCCTCCGAAGGCAAGAACCGCCGCGACATCGGACGCGAGGCTTTCGTCGCGCGCGTGTGGGACTGGAAGAAGCACTATGGCGGCGTGATTCTGCAGCAGATGAAGCGGCTGGGAGCCTCGGTCGACTGGTCGCGCGAATACTTCACCATGGACGAGCGTATGTCGCGCGCGGTGCGCGAAGCCTTCGTCCGTCTGCATGAAGAAGGACTGATCTATCGCGGCAAGTACATCGTCAACTGGTGCCGCGCTGCATCACGGCCGTCTCCGACCTGGAAGTCGTCCACGAAGACACGCAGGGCAAGCTGTACGAGATTCGCTATCCGGTTTCGGATCAGCCCAACGAATACATCATCGTTGCGACCACGCGTCCGGAGACCATGCTGGGGGATACCGCGATCGCCGTGAACTCCGGCGACGAGCGCTACCAGCATCTGCATGGCAAGAAGGTGATGCTGCCGCTGATGAATCGCGAGATTCCCATCATCACCGACGACATCCTGGCCAACCCGGAGTTCGGAACCGGCGCGGTGAAGGTGACGCCGTCGCACGATCCCAACGACTTCGAAGCCGGCCTGCGCCACAAACTGCCGCAGATTGACGTGATGAATGAAGTCGCGCAGATGAACGAAAACGCCGGTCCGTACAAGGGCCTGGACCGCTTCGAAGCGCGCACGAAGTGTGAAAGATCGCGAAGCCGGGCGGTTTCCTGGTCGGGACGAAAGATTACGTGGTGCCCTCGGGCAAGTGCGACCGCTGCAAGACCATCATCGAGCCGCGCCTGTCGATGCAGTGGTTCGTGAAGATCGAGCCGCTCGCCAACCGCGCGATCGAAGCCGTGGAGCAAGGCGAGATCACGCTTCATGCCCGAGATGTACACCAAAACTTACTTCAAGTGGATGCGCAACATTCACGACTGGTGCATCTCGCGGCAGCTGTGGTGGGGACATCGCATTCCCGCCTGGCACTGCAAACATTGCGGCGAAATCATTGTCGCGCGCGAAACCCCGATCGCCCGAAAGCGGCGCGGATGCCATGATTGCGTCCCGTTGCGACGGTACGCTTCGGGTTATCGAGCACGCGTACGCGCACGCGACGATTGCTGTAACGGCGGCGAATCAGGTCTCCCGAGCCATCGGTGGACCGGCCGTCGACGACGAGAATCTCGTAGAGCTCCGCTGGATAGTTCTGTTCCAGCAGCTGATCGATGAGCCCAGGCAGCATCTTCCGCTCGTTTCGAACGGAAACAATCACAGACAGGTAGGGCAGCATGAGACGTCCTCTTTGATCGCCTTACTGCTTCTTGGATGTTCGTTTATAGCATTGGAAATCAACAGCTAACGATCATTGAAGGCGACTCTTTGGTGAGCGAACTTCGGCGTTCAACCAAAGTGATGCGATCTCGGCACCGGCGGGCTGTTCGAGGGCTCCGGGAGGCAAGCGTTTCGGCTATGTCGACGCTGAAGCATTTGATCGGTTGGTGCGGCCCGAAATCGGGCCGGCTGAGCACAAGCGAGAGCGGCGTCCAGATCGAACTGGATCGTCATTGCGAAGCGGGGATCGTCATTGCGAGGAGCGCAAGCGACGAAGCAACCAGGGGCCGCGTGACGCGGCCCCTGGGTTGCTTCGCTTCGCTAACAAGAAACAAACGGTTATCATATTGATGTGACTAGATAAATTTCGTATCGAAAAAGAGAGGTGATGAAGCCTGGTCGTCCTCCGAAAGCGGCCTCAGTGTACGGAAAAGCGGAAGGCCCGTTTCATCCAAGGGGGCTGGCCGGAGGCCGGTGCGGAACCTGCCAATGACGGCTCGGGAGAATTACGGATATTTCTTCCCAAAAACCGGATTGTCTGTCAGGTTCAAAATTCTCTGATTTCGGTCGCTCCTCCGCGATAAAACGCGCCAGTCTACTGAACTATATCGTTAAATCAGGCAATGCGGGCAAAAACCCTACGACCGGCCGCCGCTGTCCAAGCAGATCCTGGCCCGCACCGGGGACGCGAGAAGATCAACCTCCGCCAAGCCGACGCACTGTCCACACTGGACGCCGAATGGCGCCTCGGCTCCTCCGCCACCGCGCTCCACATCGACGCGCGCGAGGTACGCCTTGCCGACGGCGACACGGTCGGCTCACGACGGCCTGGTCATCGCCACCGGCGTCACGCCACGGCAGCTGCCCTTCGGCCACGAGCTGTCCGGCGTGCACCTGCAGCAATACGTAGTCGCGCCCAGGTACGCACAACATG